>NZ_JBITDK010000003.1:0-9219 GCF_044454165.1 Streptomyces sp. NPDC051567
AACCCCCCCGGGTGGGGGCCCGTGGTCCCCTTGCGGGCCGCGCGCCCCCGGGCCGGGCCCCCCCCCCCCCGCGCCCCCCGCCCCCCCCCCGGGCCCCGGGGGGGGGGGGGGGCGTCGGCATGTCCCGATCAGATCCCGGGGCCTGATCCCGGGGTCAGGCCCCGCGGTGGGCCTCCCAGCCCGCCCAGGCCGAGGTGACCATCGCGCGGACGTCGTGCCGGGCCTTCCAGCCCAGCTCGGTCGCGATCCGGTCGGCCGACGCGACGACCTTCGCCGGGTCACCGGGGCGCCGCGGGGTGACCACGGGGGCGTAGGTGTGCCCGGTGCCGGCGTTCAGCAGCTCGACCATCTCGCGGACGGAGACGCCCTCGCCGCGGCCGATGTTGACGGTGAGGTCCTGGTACTCCCCCGCCGCGGCCCACTCGGCGAGGCGGCGGGCCGCCACCACGTGCGCGTCGGCGAGGTCCTCGACGTGGATGTAGTCGCGGATGCAGGTGCCGTCCGGGGTCGGGTAGTCGTCGCCGAAGATCCGGGCGCCCTCGCCCGCGTCGTAGCGCTCGAAGACCATCGGGACCAGGTTGAAGACCCCGGTGTCGGCCAGCTCGGGGGTGGCGGCGCCCGCCACGTTGAAGTAGCGCAGGCAGGCGGTGGAGATCCCGTGCGCCCGCCCGGCCGCGCGGACCAGCCACTCACCGGTCAGCTTGGTCTCGCCGTACGGGCTCAGCGGCGCGCACGGGGTCTCCTCGGTGACCGATTCCACGTCCGGCATGCCGTAGACGGAGGCGGAGGAGGAGAAGAGGAAGTTGCGGACGCCCGCGGCGGCGACGGCCTGGAGCAGCACCGTGAGGCCGGTCACGTTCTCGTGGTAGTAGTACAGCGGCCGTTCGACGGACTCGCCGACCTGCTTCTTGCCCGCGAGGTGCACCACTCCGGTGATCCGGTGGCGGGCGATGGTCTCGTCGACGACCTGCCGGTCCAGGACGGAGCCGACCACCAGCGGGACGCCCTCCGGGACGCGGGCGGCGTCGCCCGTGGAGAGGTCGTCGAGGACGACGGCCTTCTCGCCCGCGAGCAGCATCGCGCGGACGACGTGCGCGCCGATGTAGCCGGCTCCACCGGTGATCAGAAACGTCATGCGTGTCTCCCGAGTTCGGTACGTGTGCGGTACGGGGCTCCGTGCGGTACGGGGCTCCGTGCGGGCGTGTCCGGGGCGCCGCGCCCCGGCGGCCCTCAGCCCGGCCTGCGGCCCGCGCGGGCCCGGGCGAGGCGGCCGCGGACGAGGTTCAGCGCCCCCTGCGCGCCGGGTGCGAGGCGTAAGGCCAGCGCCCCGGCGGCCGTACGGTACGGCTGCGCCAGCAGAACACCGTACCGGCTGCTCGGCAGGGCGCGGCGGCGCAGCAGTGGGCCCAGGGGGCGCAGTGAGGTGAGCAGGGAGCTGCCGTCCGCGCACCGCACCTCCATCCGGACGTCCCACGCCTGCACCCCGCGCAGCCCCCGGCGGCGGCCGGCGGCGGCCAGGCCCGCCAGCGGCAGCGGCAGCTCGGCGCTCCAGCCGCCGCCCGCCGCGGGGCTCAGCCGGACCGGCTCGCCCGGGACGGGCGCGCCACCCGCCCGGGGCAGGAACCGCAGCCCGGCGGTGTCCGGGCCGGCTCCGGCGAGGCGGCCGTACAGGTCGTGCAGGTGGACCCGGACGGCGGCGGACCCGGCCGGTTCGGCGTCGACGGTGACGGGCAGCCCGGCCACGGGCACCCCGGCCAGCCCGTCGAGCTCGACGGGCAGTTCCTCGCTCCACACCGGTACGCCGTCCCCGGTGACCGCGTACGGGGGCGGCAGCCGGGGCGGCTCGGCGGCGAGGCGGGTCAGGCGCAGGACGTCGGCGGGCGGGGCCTCGGCGGCGCGCAGCACCCGTACGGTCCAGCGGGCG
The DNA here is from genome assembly GCF_044454165.1 of Streptomyces sp. NPDC051567. Classification (NCBI taxonomy): domain Bacteria; kingdom Bacillati; phylum Actinomycetota; class Actinomycetes; order Kitasatosporales; family Streptomycetaceae; genus Streptomyces; species Streptomyces sp. NPDC051567. The sequence goes on from NZ_JBITDK010000003.1 coordinate 1,925, forward strand.
GGGGCGGAGGCGGCCGGGGCGACGGACTCGGCGAAACCGGCGAGGTAGTCGCGGGTCAGGGTCCACCAGGCGGCCCGGTAGCCGGGGTCCGTGCCGAGCTCGCGCAGGTACATGCGCAGGTCGTACTCCAGGAACTTGACCTGGCAGGCGCGGCCCAGCTCGGGGGAGGCATCGCCCAGGACGCGGGCGGCCGTGCGGTGGGCCTCGATCCGGGAGCGCCAGTTGGAGACGTCCTCGCGGTCCAGGGAGATCGACACCTGGGCGGCGCTCCGGCGGACGTGCCAGACGTAGACGAGGTCGCCGACGACGGCGATCCGGGGGGCGGCGGCCAGGACACGGGCGGTGAAGACGAAGTCCTCGTAGACGAACCGGCCGTCGGGGAAGCGGATGGCGTGCCGGTCCAGGAAGGCGCGGGCGTACAGCTTGTTGACGCAGAGGGTGTCCCGGACCAGTTCGGGCCGGTCGGCGGGGGTCTCGATCACCTCGCCGGGGGTGTAGAGCCCCGGCACCCAGGGCGCGTCGTGGCCCTGCGGCAGTTCACGGCGGACGCACGCGCCGACCGTGACCGGCGCGCGGTGCTCCTCGGCGGCGCGCACCAGGGCGTCGGCCGCCCCCGGCGCCAGGACGTCGTCGCTGTCGAGGAAGAGGACGTACGGGGCGGACGCGGCGGCGATGCCGTCGTTGCGCGGGGTGCCGCACCCCCCGCTGTTCTCCGTGCGGTGCACGACCTTCAGGCGGGGGTGGCGGACGGCCAGCTCGTCCAGCACACGGGCGGTGCCGTCGCGGGAGGCGTCGTCCACGGCGATGACCTCGGCGACCACCGGGCCCTGGGCGAGGGCCGAGGAGACGGCCTCTCCCACGAGCGCGGCATCGTTGTACGCGATCACCACGACGGAGACGGAAGGCGGGTTGCTGCTCACCCGGAGGATTTTAGGCGACCGCCGTAAGAGCGGCCTCAACACCGGTGACCGGTACCGCCCGGCGGGGACGGGACGGACGCGGGAACAGGTGGGGGGCGGTCCCGGTCCCGGGACCGGAACCGCCCCCCACCCACACGTTCCTAGAAGGGGCGGAACTCGTCGTACTCCTGCTGGGAGGAGTCCCGCTGGGCTTCCTTGTCCTTGCGACGCGTGGTCGCCGGACGCGGGGACTCCAGACGGTGGTCCTCGCCACGGCGGCCCAGCATCTCGGCGCCGGCCATCATGGTCGGCTCCCAGTCGAAGACGACCGCGTTCTCGTCGGAGCCGATGGCGACCCCGTCGCCCGCGCGGGCACCGGCCTTGCGCAGCGCCTCCTCGACACCGAGGCGGTTGAGACGGTCGGCGAGGTAGCCGACGGCCTCGTCGATGTTGAAGTCGGTCTGGCGGACCCAGCGCTCCGGCTTCTCGCCGCGCACCCGGTAGACGTCCTCGACCTCGTCGTAGGCGATGGTGAAGCCGCTGTCGTCCACGGCCTTCGGGCGGATGACGACACGGGTCGCCTCCTCCTTCGGCTTGCGGGCACGGGCCTTGGCGATGACCTCGGCGAGGAAGAAGGAGAGCTCCTTGAGCCCCGTCCGGGAGACCGCGGAGACCTCGAAGACCTTGTAGCCGCGCGCCTCCAGGTCCGGGCGGACCATGTCGGCGAGCTCCTGGCCGTCGGGGATGTCGACCTTGTTCAGGACCACCAGGCGGGGGCGCTTCTCCAGGCCGCCGCCGTAGAGCTTGAGCTCTTCCTCGATGACGTCGAGGTCGGCGACGGGGTCGCGGTCGGACTCCAGCGTGGCGGTGTCCAGGACGTGCACGAGGATCGAGCAGCGCTCGACGTGGCGCAGGAACTCCAGGCCGAGGCCCTTGCCCTGGCTGGCGCCCGGGATGAGGCCCGGGACGTCGGCGATGGTGTAGACGGTGGAGCCGGCGGTGACGACGCCCAGGTTCGGGACGAGGGTGGTGAAGGGGTAGTCCGCGATCTTCGGCTTGGCCGCGGAGAGCACCGAGATCAGCGAGGACTTGCCGGCGCTCGGGAAGCCGACCAGCGCCACGTCGGCGACGGTCTTGAGCTCCAGCACGACGTCACCGGCGGTACCGGGGACGCCGAGCAGCGCGAAGCCGGGGGCCTTGCGGCGGGCGGAGGAGAGCGCGGCGTTGCCGAGACCGCCCCGGCCGCCCTCGGCGGCGACGTAGGTGGTGCCCTGGCCGACGAGGTCGGCGAGGACGTTGCCCTCCTTGTCGAGGACGACGGTGCCGTCGGGCACGGTCAGGACCAGGTCCTGGCCGTCCTTGCCGGAGCGGTTGCCGCCCTCGCCGGGCTTGCCGTTGGTGGCCTTGCGATGCGGGCTGTGGTGGTAGTCCAGCAGGGTGGTGACCGCCTGCTCCACCACGAGGATGACGTCACCGCCACGGCCGCCGTTGCCGCCGTCGGGGCCGCCGAGCGGCTTGAACTTCTCCCGGTGAACGGAGGCGCAGCCGTGGCCCCCGTTACCCGCGGCGACGTGCAGCTCGACGCGGTCCACGAAGGTGGTCATGGTTGTTCCTCCAGATACATACGGGAATGTCCCGAGCGGGCCTTGCCGCCCATTAAACGTGTCCATCTGACAACGCGCCGAGGGCGGACCTCTCTTCCCGGCTCGCGCCGGGAAGAGCTGAGATCCGCCCTCGGAAGTTACGAACGCCTAGATCAGCAGAGCTGGATCAGGCGGCCGGAACGATGTTCACGACCTTGCGGCCACGGTGCGTGCCGAACTGCACAGCACCGGCCTGCAGCGCGAACAGCGTGTCGTCGCCACCACGACCGACACCCGAACCCGGGTGGAAGTGGGTGCCACGCTGGCGGACGAGGATCTCACCAGCGGAAACGACCTGACCGCCGAAGCGCTTCACGCCGAGCCGCTGGGCATTGGAGTCGCGCCCGTTCCGGGTGGACGATGCGCCCTTCTTGTGTGCCATGTCTCAGTCCCTCTTACTTCGCAGCCGCGGGGATACCGGTGACCTTGATCGCCGTGTACTGCTGGCGGTGACCCTGGCGACGGCGGTAGCCGGTCTTGTTCTTGTAGCGCAGGATGTCGATCTTGGCACCCTTGTGGTGGTCCACGATCTCGGCCTGGACCTTGATCCCGGCCAGCACCCACGGGTCGCTGGTCACGGCGTCGCCGTCGACAACGAGCAGGGTCGAGAGCTCGACCGTGTCGCCGACCTTGGCAGTGGGAATCTTGTCAACTTCAACGATGTCGCCGACAGCAACCTTGTGCTGTCGACCACCGCTGCGCACGATGGCGTACACGCGGATCTCTCTCTCGCTCGATTCGGGAACCCCTGAAGCCAGCCGGCCCCGCGGGAACCGCAGGCCGGCCTCTCCCTTACCGCGAGGCGGTCCGGGAGGTGAGGTGCTCAGTGGATGGCGTGCGCAATAGACACGCCAGCGACCCAGGTTACGGGGCCGGGTCTGGGGGGTCAAACCGGGGTCTGAGAAGGGTCTGCGGAGGGGCTGCGGAGGGCCTGAGGAAGGGCTGCGGAGGGCCCGCCCCGGGTGGACGCGCGGCGCCCGCCCGCGTCCCCCGGCCCGTGGGAACCGTACGGAGCCCTGTGGGCGCGGGGCCCGGAGCGGCGGGCCGCGGAGCGCTCCCGGGCCCCGCGCCGAGGGCGCGGACGCCGTACCGGGCTCCGCCGCCGTACGGGGCACGGGCGGTCCCACCGGCCCGTACGGCGGCGCCCTGAGCCCGGCGGGCCGGGCGGGGCCGGTGGCCTTCCCGGGGCCGGGCGGGCCCGGTCGTGGTGCAAGCGAAAGGCCCTGCCCGGCACCAGGAGGTGCCGGGCAGGGCCGGTGACGCGGGTGCCGCAGGTCAGGCGTCGGTGGGGGCCGAGACGGACGGGAGCGTCTGCTCCGCCGCCGCGGTCTTCTTCGTCGCCCGCTTCGCCACGGTCTTCTTCGTCGTGGCCGTCGCCTTCTTCGCCACGGCCTTCTTGGCCGGGGCCGCTGCCGCCGTCGCCGTCTTCTTCACGGCGGTGGCCTTCTTCGCGGGAGCCTTCTTGACCGCCGGGGCCTTCTTGGCCGCGGCCTTCGCCGGAGCCTTCTTGGCCGCCGTCTTGCGGACCGCCTTCTTGGCCGGAGCGGCCTCCTGCGCCTCGGCCGGAGCCTCGGCGACGGGGGTCTCGACCAGAACCTCGACCGGAACCTCGGCCGGGGTCTCCACGACGACCACGGCCGCCTCCGCCGCACCGGCCGGGGAACCGGCGGGCGCGGTGGCCTTGCGGGTGGCACGGCGGCGCGGACGGGCCGGCGCGGCCTCGGCGGCGGGCGCCTCCACCACGACGGGCTCCGGCGCGGCCACGACGACCGGCTCGGGCTCGACGACGGCGGGCACGGCTTCGGGCGCGGCCACGACGACCGGCTCCGGGGTCACCTCGGCCGGGGCCCCCGCCGGAGCGGTGGCCTTGCGGGTGGCACGGCGGCGGACACGGCCCTTGGGGGCCTCCTCCACCACCGGCTCCGGCTCGGCGACGAGCTCGGGCTCCACCACGGGCTCCACGACCGGCTCGGGCTCGGCCACCGGGGCCGGTGCCGGAGCGGCGGCGGGCGCCGGGGCGGCCGGAGCCGCCTGGGCCGCGGCGCTCTGCGGGGCCCCCGCCGGAGCGGTGGCCTTACGGGTGGCGCGACGGCGGTTGCGGCGGCCACTGACACCGGCGGCGGCCTCCGCCTCGGCCGGGCTGCTGTACAGCTCCTCGTCCGGGACGAACTCCGGCTCGGGCAGCGCACGCGGCGCGGCGGCCTCGGCCACCACCTCCGCCTCGGTCTCGAACTCCTCGGCCTCGACGGTGTCCACGGCGCCGGTCTCGTGGTCGTGCTCGTGCTCACCGGCACGGCCGGCGCGGCGCTTGGCGCGCTTGCCGCCGCCACCGACCGCGGTCGGCGTCTCCATGTGCACGATGACACCGCGGCCGTTGCAGTGGACGCAGGTCTCGGAGAAGGACTCCAGCAGACCCTGGCCCACCCGCTTGCGGGTCATCTGAACCAGGCCCAGTGAGGTGACCTCGGCCACCTGGTGCTTGGTGCGGTCGCGGCCCAGGCACTCCAGCATGCGCCGCAGCACCAGGTCGCGGTTGGACTCCAGGACCATGTCGATGAAGTCGATGACGACGATGCCGCCCAGGTCGCGCAGCCGCAGCTGGCGCACGATCTCCTCGGCCGCCTCCAGGTTGTTCCTGGTGACGGTCTCTTCGAGGTTGCCGCCCTGACCGGTGAACTTGCCGGTGTTGACGTCGATGACGATCATCGCCTCGGTCTTGTCGATCACCAGGGAGCCGCCCGAGGGCAGCCACACCTTGCGGTCGAGCGCCTTGGCGAGCTGCTCGTCGATCCGGTACGTCGCGAAGACGTCGACCTCGGAGGTCCAGCGCGAGAGCCGGTCGGCCAGGTCCGGGGCCACGTGGTTCACGTAGCCGTGGATGGTCTCCCAGGCGCTGTCACCGCTGACGATGACCTTCGAGAAGTCCTCGTTGAAGATGTCGCGCACGACGCGGACGGTCATGTCCGGCTCGCCGTACAGCAGGCTCGGCGAAGAGGTCGTGATCTGCTTCGACTTCTTCTGGATGTCCTCCCACTGGGCCTGCAGACGCTCGACGTCGCGGCGCAGCTCGTCCTCGCTCGCGCCCTCGGCGGCGGTGCGCACGATGACGCCCGCGTCATCGGGGACGATCTTCTTGAGGATGGTCTTCAGGCGGGCGCGCTCGGTGTCGGGCAGCTTGCGGCTGATGCCGGTCATCGAGCCCTCGGGCACGTAGACCAGGTAGCGGCCGGGCAGCGAGACCTGGCTGGTCAGGCGGGCGCCCTTGTGGCCGATCGGGTCCTTGGTGACCTGCACCAGGACCGACTGGCCGGACTTGAGGGCGGACTCGATGCGGCGCGGCCCGTGGGCCATGCCGAGCGCCTCGAAGTTGACCTCACCGGCGTAGAGCACCGCGTTGCGGCCCTTGCCGATGTCGATGAAGGCGGCCTCCATGGACGGCAGCACGTTCTGGACCTTGCCCAGGTAGACGTTGCCGACGTACGAGGTGGCCTCTTCCTTGTTGACGTAGTGCTCGACGAGCACGTCGTCCTCAAGGACGCCGATCTGGGTGCGCTCGCCCGCCTGGCGGACGACCATCACGCGCTCGACGGCCTCACGGCGGGCCAGGAACTCGGCCTCGGTGATGATCGGGACGCGGCGGCGGCCCTGCTCGCGGCCTTCGCGGCGGCGCTGCTTCTTCGCCTCCAGACGGGTCGAGCCCTTGATGGACTGCACCTCGTCGGAGGAGACGGGCGCGGACTCCCCGCGCTCACGGGCCGGGCGCGGCTCGCGGACCTTGACGACGGTGCGCACGCCGTCCTCGTCGCCCGCGTCGGCGTCGGTACCGGTGTCACCGCTGCGGCGACGACGGCGACGGCGGCGACGGCTGGAGCTGGAACCGAGCGCGCCGGTCTCCTCCTCGTCGTCGTCGGACTCCTCGTCGGCTTCGTCGGCCTGCTCGGCGGCCTCGGCCTCCGGCTCGTGCTCCTCGTCGGCGGACTCGTCCAGGTCGGCGGCCTCACCGCGGCGACGGCGACGGCCACCGCGGCGGCGACGGCGGGACGGGCGCTCGTCCGACTCGTCGGCCTCGTCCTCGTCGAGGTCGGCGGCTTCGGCCTCCGGGTCCTCGGCGAGCACCTCGGGAAGGGAGACCGGCGTGCTCTCGGCGACGGGCGCGGGCTCGGCGGCGCCACGGCGGCGACGGCGGCGCCCGGCCGGCTGCGGGGCGGGGGCCTGGGTCTGGACGGCCTCGGCCTGCTCCGCCGCCTCCTCCTCCTCGACCTCCTCGGCCGGGGTGACGGCGGCAGCCGCGGCGGCGGCCAGGGCGGCGGTCTCCGGGGTCTGGAACATCGGCTCGGCGAAGACCGGGGCCTGGAAGACGGCGACGGCGGGACGCGCGGCGCGGCGGGCACGGGCCGGGGCGGCGGGCGCCTCGGCCTCGGCGACGGGCTGTGCGGCGGCGGGCTGCACACCGGACCGGGTGGCGCGGCGGCGGCCACCGCGCTTCGGGGAGTCCACGGCGTCGGCGACGGTGACGGCGCGGGCGGCGGCCCTGGGCGCCTCCTCCACGACGGCCGGGGCCTCGGCGACGGGGGCGGCCTCGGCGGCCGGGGCCGCGACGGCGCGGGTCGCCCGGCGACGGGCGCGCGGGGCCGGAGCGGCGGACTCCTCAGCGGCGGGAGCGGGAGCGGCCGGAGCCTCGACGGGAGCGGCCTCGGCGACGACGGCCTCGGGGGCGGTCACCGCGCGGGTCGCCCGACGACGGGCACGCGGA
>NZ_JBITDK010000003.1:9318-403058 GCF_044454165.1 Streptomyces sp. NPDC051567
AGCCGGAGCAGCGGACTCCTCGACGGCAGCGGCGGGAGCCTCGACCGGAGCGGCCTCGGTCACCACGGCCTCAGGGGCGGTCACGGCGCGGGTGGCCCGACGACGGGCACGCGGAGCCGGAGCAGCGGACTCCTCGACGGCAGCGGCGGGAGCCTCGACCGGAGCGGCCTCGGTCACCACGGCCTCAGGGGCGGTCACGGCGCGGGTGGCGCGACGACGGGCACGCGGGGCCGGAGCGGCGGACTCCTCAGCGGCGGAAGCGGCCGGGGCCTCGGCCACCGGGGCGGCCTCGGCGACCGGGGCCGCGACGGCGCGGGTCGCCCGACGACGAGCGCGCGGGGCCGGAGCGGCGGACTCCTCGACGGCGGGAGCGGGAGCGGCCGAAGCCTCGACAGGAGCGGCCTCGGCGACGACGGCCTCGGGGGCGGTCACCGCGCGGGTCGCCCGACGACGGGCACGCGGAGCCGGAGCAGCGGACTCCTCGGCAACCGGAGCGGGAGCGGCCGGGGCCTCGGCCACCGCAGCGGCCTCGGCGGCGGTCGCGCCAGGGGGCCCTGCGGGCCGGGAAGCGGCCCGGCGGCGCCTGCGCGGGGGCAGGCTGTCGCTGGGGCTGCCGCTGTCGGCGTGGCCGGCGGCGGTGTGGTCGGTGGTGTTGTTCTCGTTGTTGAGCATGCGGGCGGTTCTCCCGTCACGCTCCCGGGCGCCGCGGCTGACATCCGGTCCGGCACGGTTTCGCGTAATGAGCGCGGAACCGGCCTCCGGGGCGCGTTCGCCACACGGGAGCTGTAGTCCATGACCGCCGGTTCCGTACGTGTTGTCCGTACGGCCTGGCGGAAGTCTTCAGGTCTGTGCGCGGCCCGACCCAGGTGGCTCCCGAGTGCCAGGGCTGCGCGACGACGACGATCCCTACGCGGCGGGACCTTCCGGCGCCTTCGCGTCGGCAGCTACGGCGGCCGTGGGTGTGGCGGCCGTGACAGCCTCGCGGTCGGGCGCGAGCGGGTCGGTCACCGTGCCGGACTCCTCGTCGAAGAGCCCCTGCGCCAGCCTGGTCACCGCTGCGGGGACCGGCGGCGCCAGGTCGGCCACAGCTCGGAGACCGGACAGGACGTCGTCGGGTCGCACGGCAGGTGTCAAATGCCGAACAACCAGCCGCAGTATCGCACAGGCACTGTCCAGGGGCCTATCAGCCGGGACGGAAAGCGCCTCAAGACTGACGACGGCGCCGCGCGTGTCGAAGGTCCGCATGCCGTTCTTGGTCCGGCGCTGCACCTCCACGGCGTCGGCGTCGAGGAAGGCCGCCACGGCCTTCTCGGCGTCCGCGGGCTCCACGCCCTCCAGGCGCAGCTCCCACACGGAGGCCGTCAGCCGCTCGGCGAGGCCGGAGGTGCGGGCCTCGACGGCGTCGATGATGTCGAGCCCGGCGGGCATCGACTCGTCGAGCAGCGCGCGCAGCGTCCCGGGGTCGCGCGCGGCGGCGAGGGCGATCTCCAGGTACTCGGCCTCGCTGCCGGTCCCGGTCGGGGCGGCGTTGGCGTACGAGACGCGGGGGTGCGGGGTGAAGCCGGCCGAGTAGGCCATCGGCACCTCGGCGCGGCGCAGGGCGCGCTCGAAGGCGCGCTGGAAGTCCCGGTGGCTGGTGAACCGGAGGCGGCCACGCTTGGTGTAGCGCAGGCGGATGCGCTGCACCACGGGTGCGGGAGGCGGGCCTTCGGGCTGTCGCTTGCCCAGTGGTTCTTCTCCTTCTGCGGGGCTCCGCGGCTCGCGCGTCGCCCAAATCCGTGTGGCCAGGGGCCCGCCCCGCCCCGGTTCACCCCTGCGGCTTGCGCGGGGAGATCTCGGGGGCGGGCGTGTCGCCCATGGCTGTCGTACTGCCCAGAGTACGCGCCTGTGACCTCGCCGGTTGCGCGGGAGGAGTGCGGGAGAACACCCGCCGCACCTCGGTGCGGGCCTCGCGCACGGTGGTGCGGACCGTGTGCCACGCCTCGCGCGCGAGGTGCCCGGCCGGGGTCGCCACCCGCCGGTTCACCCAGGCGAGGGGGCGCCCGAACAGGGCCCGCCCGGCCCGGACGGTTCCCCGCCACAGGGCGCGGGTGATCCGTCCGGCCACCCGCCAGGCACCGGCCAGGGCCTGCCCGAGCGGGGTGAGGACGTACCGGTGGAGCCCGCGCGCCGGCCACCAGAGGCCCAGCCCGAGGGGTTTCAGCAGGTACCGCCACACCCAGGAGAGCAGCCGTACGAGGCCCTGCGCGAGCGGGACGAGCACGTACCGGCAGCCCGCCACGGCCAGCCGGAACAGCCCCCGCCCGGCCGGTATCAGCACATGGGTCCAGATCGCGGCGGCCAGCCGGGCGACGGCACGGCCCAGCGGGTGCAGCGCGTACGCGTACAGCAGCCGTCCCAGGGGTGCGAGGAGGTACGTGTACGCCGTCCGGCCCAGCCAGGCGGCGGCCCGTCCGGCGGGGACCAGCGCGTACCGCCACAGCCCCACCCACGGCCAGACGAACAGCAGCTTCAGCAGGACCACGAGGACCCGGCCGAGCCCGCGCAGCACCGGGAGCACGGCCCGCCGGTACACCCGGGCCAGCCCCCGCCCGAGGGCGGTGAGCAGGTCCCAGATCACCCGTACGGGCAGCACGACCAGCACCGCCACGATCTTCACGGCCGTCCGCGCGCCACCGGCCCGCTGTCCGTCGCCGCCGGGCGTGGTCTGCGGTCTCTCGTGTTCCATGGCGCTAAGGACACCACGGGAACCCCAGCCGTTCCGGCCCGGCCGATGTTCCCGGAGAACGCCCCGCCCGCAAGCCGGACCCGATGGGCAGCACGAGGAGCACACGGTCGCCGGGGGGCGCTGACGCGCCTACGAGAGAACCCGTCCATCACGGACTGGCCGTATGTCATGGCTCTCTCTGTTGCGAGGCCGTGTGGGGGGTGAAGGTAGCGGTGGACCGGACGCAGTCATCACGGAACGGCTCACGGAAGGACCCGCCATGGAACAACGCCACGATCTGAACTCACCCGCATCGTGTCCCCCCACGACGGTGATCCCGGCAGGAACGGGCAAGGTCCCGTCCGGCTGTCTGCGTGACGGCCGGCAGCCGGACGGACCACAGGGAACGACAACCGAGAGGAGAAGGCAATGACCTACAACACTCTGGCCAACAGCGGTGGCGGCGGAGGAGACGGCTTGCCCGGCCGGCCATGGCACGGACCGCCCGTTCCGCCCACCCCGGACGGTGGCCCCGGGGTCCCCAACCCTCCGAAGAAGTGAGGTGGTCACCCCGTGACTGCCGACGCACACCAGGACCGCCCCAGCCGCACCGAGCTGGGGCGTGTCCTCATGTCAGGTGGCGCCCTCTCCCCGGACTGGGTCCCCTCCTACGCGGCGGTGCCCCGGTCGGCGTTTCTGCCCGATCTGATGTGGCCGTTCGACATGGGCGCGGGCACGAGCGTCGCCGTGTCCAGGACGGACGACCCCGGCGCGTGGTTCGGATACGCGGACTCGGACGTACCCGTCGTCACGCAGTGGGACGACGGAGCGCACACCGGGACGGACCCCGGGCGGGTCTCGACGTCGTCGGCGTCCATGCCGAGCGTGGTGTTCCGGATGCTCCGGGACCTGGACGTACACCCTGGGAACCGGGTGCTGGAAATCGGCACGGGCACGGGCTGGAACGCCGCCCTGCTCGCTCACCGTGCCGGGGCGGAGAACGTGTCACGGTAGAGGTGGACGGGACGGTCGCCGAGCAGGCGCGGGCCTCCCTCGAACGCTTCGGGGCAGCCGTACGGGTCGTCCATGGTGATGGATACGAGGGGTGTCCCGAAGGCGCGCCGTACGACCGGATCATCGTGACCGCCGGGGTACGGCACGTTCCGTTCGACTGGGTGCGGCAGGTTCGGCCGGCCGGGCTGATCGTGGCCCCGTGGGGAACGCACTACAGCAACGGTGACACGGTGGCGCGACTCGTGGTCGCCCGGGACGGAAAGAGCGCGTCAGGGGCCTTCACCGGGCCGGTGGAGTTCATGAAGCTCCGGGCACAGCGGCTCTCGCCCGTCGTCCACAGCGACTACGTCACGGGCGGTCCGGAAGATCGTGACGAGTCGTCGACGGACATCACGGAAGACGCGTTCATGGGAGAACGGTTCGGCCCCCGGCGGTTCGCCCTCGGTCTCCGGGTTCCGGACTGTCACAGCGTCGTCGCCGACAAACGCGACGGAGCGCGGCCCGTGTGGTTCTACGGGCTCACCGACCGCTCATGGGCGTGCGTCGTGTTCCGTGACGGCGACACGGCGCGCGTCTGGCAGGCGGGCCCCCGCCGACTGTGGCACGAGGCCGAAGCGGCCTACCGCTGGTGGGAGAACGAAGGGAAGCCGGGACACGAGCGGTTCGGACTCACTGTGACGGCGTCGGCCCAGTACGCGTGGCTGGACGACCCGGGCCGGCCCGTCCAGGTCGCTCCGGCCCGTACGGCTGAGGCCGTCTGAGAAGCGGGGGGGGGGGGGGGGGGGGGGGGGGGGGGGGGGGGGGGGGGGGCGGGCGGCGCGCGGGGGGGGGGGCGGCGCCGCCCGGCGCGGGGGGGGGGGGGGGGGGGCGCGCGGCCGCCCCCCCCCCCGGGGCCGGGGGGGCGGGGGCCGCGGGCGGGGGGGCCCCCGCCCCCCCCCCCCCCCCCCCGCCTCTCGCATCTGGACCCAGATCTCGGCACGCTCCACGGCGGTCGTTCCGACGCGCGGTGACCGCCCTGAGGCGGGGCCAGGGGTCAGGTGGGGCGGGGGGTCACTTCACGACCGACAGGGGCAGCAGCTTCTTGCCGGTCGGGCCGATCTGGATCTGTGTGTCGAGCTGGGGGCAGACGCCGCAGTCGAAGCACGGGGTCCAGCGGCAGTCCTCGACCTCGGTCTCGTCGAGGGCGTCCTGCCAGTCCTCCCAGAGCCAGTCCTTGTCGAGACCGGAGTCCAGGTGGTCCCAGGGCAGGACCTCCTCATAGGTGCGCTCGCGCGTCGTGTACCAGGCGACGTCCACGCCGTACGCGGGCAGCGCCTTTTCCGCGGCCTGCATCCAGCGGTCGTAGCTGAAGTGCTCGCGCCAGCCGTCGAACCGGCCGCCGGACTCGTAGACGGCACGGATGACGTCGCCGATACGGCGGTCACCGCGCGAGAGGAGGCCCTCGACGATGCCCGGCTTGCCGTCGTGGTAGCGGAAGCCGATGGAGCGGCCGTACTTCTTGTCGCCGCGGATCTTGTCGCGGAGCTTGCCCAGGCGGGCGTCCGTCTCCTCGGCCGACAGCTGCGGCGCCCACTGGAACGGGGTGTGCGGCTTCGGTACGAAACCGCCGATCGACACCGTGCAGCGGATGTCGTTCTGGCCGGAGACCTCGCGGCCCTTGGCGATGACGTTGACCGCCATGTCACCGATCTGGAGGACGTCCTCGTCGGTCTCGGTCGGCAGGCCGCACATGAAGTACAGCTTCACCTGGCGCCAGCCGTTGCCGTACGCCGTGGAGACCGTCCGGATCAGGTCCTCCTCCGAGACCATCTTGTTGATGACCTTGCGCATGCGCTCGGAGCCGCCCTCGGGGGCGAAGGTCAGACCGGAGCGGCGCCCGTTGCGGGTCAGCTCGTTGGCCAGGTCCACGTTGAAGGCGTCCACACGGGTCGAGGGCAGGGAGAGACCCACCTTGTCGTCCGTGTACCGGTCCGCGAGCCCCTTGGCGATGTCGGCGATCTCGGTGTGGTCCGCCGAGGAGAGCGAGAGGAGGCCGACCTCCTCGAAGCCCGTGGCCTTCAGACCGCGCTCGACCATCTCGCCGATGCCGGTGATGCTTCGCTCCCGCACGGGGCGCGTGATCATGCCGGCCTGGCAGAAACGGCAGCCGCGGGTGCAGCCGCGGAAGATCTCCACCGACATCCGCTCGTGGACGGTCTCGGCGAGCGGGACCAGCGGCTGCTTGGGGTAGGGCCACTCGTCGAGGTCCATGACGGTGTGCTTGGAGACGCGCCACGGGACACCGGAGCGGTTGGGCACGACCCGGCCGATGCGGCCGTCCGGCAGGTACTCGACGTCGTAGAAGCCGGGGACGTAGACGCCGCCGGTCTTCGCCAGCCGCAGCAGCACCTCCTCGCGACCGCCGGGGCGGCCCTCGGCCTTCCAGGCGCGGATGATCTCGGTCATATCGAGGACGGCCTGTTCGCCGTCGCCGATGACCGCGCAGTCGATGAACTCCGCGATCGGCTCGGGGTTGAAGGCCGCGTGGCCTCCCGCGAGGACGATCGGGTGGTCGACCGTACGGTTCCTGGCCTCCAGCGGGATGCCCGCGAGGTCCAGGGCCGTGAGCATGTTGGTGTAGCCGAGCTCGGTGGAGAAGGAGAGCCCGAAGACGTCGAAGGAGCCGACCGGGCGGTGCGAGTCGACGGTGAACTGCGGCACCTTGTGCTCGCGCATCAGCTCTTCGAGGTCCGGCCACACCGAGTAGGTGCGCTCCGCGAGGACGCCCTCGCGCTCGTTCAGCACCTCGTAGAGGATCATGACGCCCTGGTTGGGCAGCCCGACCTCGTACGCGTCCGGGTACATGAGCGCCCAGCGGACGTCGCAGCTTTCCCAGGGCTTGACGGTGGAGTTCAGCTCACCGCCTACGTACTGGATGGGCTTCTGCACATGCGGGAGCAGAGCTTCGAGCTGTGGGAAGACCGACTCGGACATCACGCGACTTTCGTGAAGCGGGCAGGGGGCGACTCTCAAGCGTACCCCGGGGTACGGCCGTCGCCCGCCCATCCGGTCAGCCCCGCAGGCCCCGCCGGGACGGGTCCGGGACGTGTGCCCAGAGCTCCGGGAGCTCCTGTTCGCGGAGTGCGGCCAGGGCCTCCTCGCGGGCGTGGAGCACACCCCAGGTGAAGGACGGTTCGCCCGCCCCGGCCGCCGAGACGGCGAGGGCGCGCAGGGCCGTGCGGGCGACCACGCCGTCCCGGTGGTCGCCGAGCAGGGTCTGTACCGACTTCACCGCCTTGGCCAGGCGTTGCGCCGGTCCGCCGAGGGCGGGGACGGCCGCCTCCGCCGCGTACCGGGCGCGTTTGGCCGCCTTGCGGGCCTCGTGGAGGGCCAGGTCGCGTTCCCGGCCCGCCGGGAGGGCGAGCGCCTGCGCGATCCGGCGGGCCAGGCGCGCGCGGTCGCGGCGGACCGCCTTGGCCAGGACCGGCCGCGCGGGCCGGGCGGCGGCCTTGAGCAGGGGCGGATCGGCGAGCAGGGCGTCGAGGGAGTGCAGGAGGCGCAGGTGGCGCGGGCTGTCGAGGGCGGCCAGCACCCGGCGCCGGGAGGCGGGGGCCCGGTCCGCGTCCCACCGCCGCAGGCGGCGGCGGACCGGTCCCAGGCGCAGGGTGCGGGGCAGTTCGTCGAGCCGGGTCCGCAGCCGTTCCAGCAGGACTTCCCGGTCGCGGTCGACGCCGAGTTCGGCGGCCAGCCGGCGCAGCTCTTCCCCGACCGGGCCGGTGACCGCGCGGTCGAGGACCTTCCCGTACGTCGCGAAGGCGCTGCGGAGCCGGCGGCAGGCCACCCGCATCTGGTGGACGGAGTCCGGCAGCCCCCGCCGCACGGCCGGGTCCTGGGCGATCAGGACGTCGCGCTGTTCCCGCAGGTACGCGAGGACGTACGCGCCCGCCGTGCCGTCGCCGGGGGCGGGCTGCGGCGGCTGCGGCGAGGGCGCGGCGGGCAGCGCGGCCCCGGTCGCTTCGAGGGCGCGGGCGAACTTCGAGGGGGCGCCGGAGTACCGGAGCCCGGCCTCGCGGAAGGTCCTGGCGACCGCGTCGAGCAGGGCGGGGTCCGTTCCGTCGGCGAGTTCCACCTCGACCTCGGTCCAGGCGGCGGTGACCACCTCCCGGCCGCCGTCCCCGCCGCCGTCCCCGCCGCCGCTCCGGGCCGCGCTCCGGCCGTGCCCGGCCCGTTCGTCCTGCCCGCCGGGGGCCCGTCGCTCCGCCCGGACGGCGTCGGCGCACACCTGCGCGAGCAGGGCGCCGTCGGCGTCGAGGAGGTGGCTGGTCCGGCGGGTCGTGACCACTCTGAGCTGCGGTTCCAGCGGGGCGTCCCGGGTGCGGGAGCGGACCAGCCGGGCGAGGGAGCGGGGCAGGGCCCGGCCCGGGGCCGCCCGGATCTCGTCGCGGACCCCCGGGGAGACGGGCAGTTTCAGGTGCCAGCCCGCGTCCGTACCGCCGGTCCTGCGCCGCAGGGTGACTCCGTCGGCGGCGAGGCGCAGGCCGGGGGTGTCGTAGTAGACGACGTCGAGCTCGGCGACGCCCTGGTCGCGGACGGCCGCGACGGGCCCGGTGCCCGTCAGCCCCGGCACCCCGCGCCGCTCCGCGCCGGCCGAGGTGAACTCGAATTTCCGCTCGACCTCGCGCTGCGTGTCCACCATGGACCGAATCTAGCCCCGAACCGGGCACCGGGTCGTGTTGTCGGCGTTCCGGCAGGTCACGAGGCCGACAGCGGGCGCTGGACCTTGATCGACTGGAGGAGTCCGACCGCCACCCAGACCGCGAACATCGAGGACCCGCCGTACGACACGAACGGCAGCGGGAGCCCGGCCACCGGCATGATCCCGAGGGTCATCCCGATGTTCTCGAAGGACTGGAAGGCGAACCAGGCGATGATCCCGGCGCACACGATCGTCCCGTACAGCTCGGTGGTCTCGCGGGCGATCATGCAGGCCCGCCAGAGGACGACGCCCAGCAGGAGCAGGATCAGCCCGGCCCCGACGAAGCCCAGCTCCTCGCCCGCCACGGTGAAGACGAAGTCGGTCTGCTGCTCCGGCACGAACTGGCCGGTGGTCTGCGAGCCCTTGAAGAGGCCGGAGCCGGTCAGCCCGCCGGAGCCGATCGCGATGCGCGCCTGGTTGGTGTTGTAGCCGACCCCCGCCGGGTCGAGCTCGGGGTTGGCGAAGGCCGCGAAGCGGTTGATCTGGTACTCGTCGAGGATGCCGAGCTGCCAGATCAGCACGGCGCCGGCCACGCCCGAGCCCAGCAGCCCGAACACCCACCGGTTGGAGGCGCCGGAGGCCAGCAGGACACCGAGCACGATCACCACCATGACCATGACGGAACCGAGGTCGGGCATCAGCATGACGATGCCCATCGGGGCCGCCGCCAGGCAGAGCGCCTTGACGACGGTCCGGTGGTCCGGATGGGCGAGGTCGCCCGCGTCGACCCGGGCCGCCAGCAGCATCGCCATGCCCAGGATGATCGTGACCTTCACGAACTCGGAGGGTTGCAGGGAGAAGCCGCCGCCGACGACGATCCACGCGTGGGCGCCGTTGATGGTGGCGCCGAGCGGGGTGAGCACGGCCATGACGAGCACGAGCGAGAGCCCGTACAGGATCGGCACGGCGCCGCGCAGGGTGCGGTGGCCGAGCCAGATGGTGGCGATCATCAGGACGACGCCGATGCCGGTGTTCAGGGCGTGCCGGAAGAGGAAGTAGTACGGGTCCCCCTGGTTCAGCGTGGTCCGGTTGCGGGTCGCCGACCAGACCAGCAGGGCGCCGATGAAGGAGAGCGCGAGCGCCGAGAGCAGGATCGGCCAGTCGAGCCGGCGCACGACCGAGTCACGGGCGGTGATCCTGGCCAGCGGGCCGCGCTCGGGCGCGTACCGGGAGACGGAGAACTTGTTCGCGGTCTGCATCAGTCCTGATCAGTCCTGCTTCGAGGCGGGCGGGGCGGGCGGTCCGGCGAGCGCGGGCGGCGCCAGCTCCTCCGGGGACGGCGGTACGTACGGCCGCACCACGGGTGCGTCGATGGAGCCGTCGGGCCCGATCGTGGGGAGCCTGGTCTCCGGCTCGGGCAGCAGGGCCTTGGTCAGGTCCTGCTTGCCGGCCATGTCGAGACCGTAGATGGCGTTGAAGATGCTGCGCACGGCGGGGCCGGAGGCTCCGGAGCCGGTGCCGCCCTGGGAGATCGTCATGACGATCGTGTAGTCGTCGGTGTAGGTGGCGAACCAGGAGGTGGTCTGCTTGCCGTAGACCTCGGCGGTGCCGGTCTTGGCGTGCATGGGGATCTGCTTCTGCGGCCAGCCGCCGAACCGCCAGGCGGCGGTGCCGCGGGTGGCGACCCCTTCCAGTGCGCCGTTCAGCTCGCGGACGAGTTTCTGGTCCACGGGCAGGCGGCCGTGGGACTGCGGCTTGATCTCCTCGATCCGCTTGCCGTCGGCGCTGATGACGGCCTTGCCGATGGTCGGGTTCCACAGGGTGCCGCCGTTGGAGATGGCCGCGTAGATGGTGGCCATCTGGATCGGGGTGACGAGGGTGTCGCCCTGGCCGATGGAGTAGTTGACGGCGTCACCGGCGCGCATGAGGTTGCCTTCGAGGCAGTTCTCGTAGGAGAGCAGCTCGACGTAGGTGCCGCCCTTCTTGCCGGTCTTGCACCACATCTCCTTGTTGGCCTGCCAGAACCGCTGCTTCCACCGGCGGTCGGGGACCCGGCCCTTCTCCTCGCCCGGGAGGTCCACGTGGGTCTCGGCGCCGAGGCCGAACTGGTGGGCGGTCCTGTAGAAGATCTCCGCCGGGTTCTTCTTCGGCTTGAGCCCGCCGTCCTTGAGCCACTGCTGGTGGCCGAGGGCGTAGAAGACGGTGTCGCAGGAGACTTCGAGGGCCTGGCCGAGGGTGATGTTGCCGTGGCCCTTGGACTCGAAGTTCATGAAGACCTGGCCGCCGATGGAGTACGAGCTGGGGCAGGGGTAGTCCCCGTCGAACTTGTACCCGGCGTTGACCGCGGCGGTGGTCGGGACGACCTTGAAGATGGAGCCCGGGGCGGCCTGGCCCTGGATGGCCCGGTTCATCAGCGGGACGTTGGACTCCTTGGCGGTGAGCTTGGCGTAGTTCTTGGCGGAGATCCCGCCGACCCACACGTTCGGGTCGTAGGTCGGGTTGGAGGCCATGGCCACGACGCGGCCCGTCCTGGACTCCAGGACCACCACGGCGCCCGCGTCGGCCTTGTAGTTGACGCCGGTGTTGCGGTCGTTCTGCTTGCGCGCCTCGACCATGGCGTTGTTCAGCTCGTACTCGACGACCCCCTGGACGCGGGCGTCGATGCTGGTCACGAGGTTGGCGCCGGACACGGCCGGGTCGTTCTTGGCCTCGCCGATGACCCGGCCGAGGTTGTCCACCTCGTAGCGGGTGATGCCGGCCTTGCCGCGCAGCTCCTTGTCGTAGGAGCGTTCCAGGCCGAAGCGGCCGACCTGGTCGGAGCGGAGGAAGGGCGAGTCGGTGTCCTTGGCCTTGACGATCTCGGCGTCGGTGACCGGGGAGAGGTAGCCGAGCACCTGGCCGGTGTTGGCGCCGCCGGGTGCCGGGTAGCGGCGTACGGCGGTCGGCTGGGCGGTGATGCCGGGGAAGTCGTCGGGGCGCTCGCGGATCTGGAGGGCCTGCTGGGTGGTGGCCCTGTCGGTGACGGGGATGGGCTGGTAGGGGGAGCCGTTCCAGCAGGGCTGCGGGGTCTTGGAGTCGCAGAGCCGGACCTTGTCGCGGGTCTCCTGCGGCCGCATGTCCAGCACCTCGGCGAGGCGGGTCAGGACGGCCTTGCCCTTGTCCTTCATCTTCATCAGCTCGGTGCGGCTGGCGGAGACGACGAGGCGGGTCTCGTTGTCGGCGAGCGGGACGCCGTGGGCGTCGAGGATCGAGCCGCGCACGGCGGGCTGGACGACCCGCTGGACGTGGTTGTCGCGCGCCTCGTCGGAGTACTCCTGGCCGTTGCGGATCTGGAGGTACCAGAGGCGTCCGCCGAGGGTGAGGAAGAGGGAGAGGACGAGTACCTGGATCACGATGAGCCTGATCCGCACCCGGGAGGGGCGGCCGGTCTCCGGATTGTTCGTCATGTCGGCTCCCTCCTCACAGTTTCCTGACGCTCTTCACACCCTTGACGCCCTTTATGCGGACGGCCCGGCCGGCCCGGCCGCGTCCGCTCCTCAGCCGCAGGCCGCCGCGCTGGCTGCCGATCCGCAGTCCGGTGCCGCCGGCGAGCCAGCCGGCGGAGACGTCGGTGCCCTGGACCGGGCCGCCGCCCGCCTCGACCGCCATCGGGTCGCTCTCGGCGCGCCGGGCCAGGGCCATGAGGAACGGCACGGTGAAGGGGGCGAGCAGCAGGTCGTAGAGGGTCGCGGTGAACAGCAGCCCGGCCAGGCCCACGTCGCGGACGGCGGTGTCGCCGACGAGGGCGCCCACGCTCGCGTAGAGGAGGGTGGAGCCGATCGCGGCGGCGACGACGGTGAGCATCGGGCCCCAGGCGGAGCGGAACCGTCCGTTGTCGGGGCGGACCAGGCCGGCGGCGTAGCCGATGAGGCACAGGACGAGCGCGTACCGTCCGGCGGCGTGGTCGGCGGGCGGGGCCAGGTCGGCGAGGAGCCCGGCGCCGAAGCCGATGAGGGCGCCGCCGGTGTGCCCGTAGACGAGGGCGAGGGCGACGACGGTGAGGAGGAGCAGGTCGGGGACGGCGCCGGGGAGCTGGAGCCGTCCCAGGACGGTGACCTGGACGACGAGGGCCACCACGACGAGCGTGGCCGAGAGCACGATCCGGTTGAAGCGCATGGGCGGCTGCTCCTACTCCTCGGCCGGTTTGACGGGCGCGCTGGCGGAGGGGGTGACCGTGACGGTGACGGTCGGGGTGGGCTTGGGGGGTTCGGGTTTGGGCGGCAGGACGGCGTCGCGCGGGTCCTCGCGCGGGGGCATGACCACGACGCCGACGATGTCCAGGCGCGAGAAGCCGACGAAGGGCCGGACCCAGACGGTGCGGGTCAGGTCGCCGCCCGAGGGGTCGACCTTGATCACCTCGCCGATCGGGACGCCGGGGACGAAGGGCCGGTTGGCGCGCGAGCCGAAGGTGACGAGGCGGTCGCCGGGGTTCACCTTGGCCTTGCCGTTGAGCATCTGCACGGAGAGGGCGCGGTCGCCCTGGCCGGTGGCGAAGCCGAGTTCGCCGGTCTTCTCCAGGCGGGTGCCGACGGTGAAGCCGGGGTCGTTGGCGAGGACCACGGTGGCGGTGTCGGGGCCGACGGTGGCGACCCGGCCGACGAGGCCCTCCCCGTTGAGGACGGTCATGTCGCGTTCGATGCCGTCCTTGCTGCCGGCGTCGATGGTGACGGTCCAGGAGAAGCCCTGGGCCGCTCCTATGGCGATGACCTCGGCGCCCTTGATGCCGTACTGTCCGGCGCCGGCCCGCTTGAGCATCTCGTCCAGCTCGCGGATGCGGCTGCGGGTCCGGTCGTCGCTGCCCAGTCTGGCCTTCAGGGCCGAGTTCTCGCGCTCCAGTACGGCGATGCGGCTGTGGCGCCCGCCGGAGTCCCGGACCGCTCCCACGGCGTGGGCGACGGGGTCGACCGCGGTCGCCATGCCCTTCTCGACCGGGCCGAAGACGGCCGCGGCGGCCCGCCGGGCGCCCTCGACCGGTGACTTCTCGCCCGCTCTGATGTCCACCGTGATCAATGCGAACGCGATGGCGATCAGAAGCACCAGGAGCAGCCGGCTTTCTCGTGTGTCCCTCACGTGCGGCGGCCGTGCCTTCCTCGTAGATACCCGTGCGGTGGAACCGCTCCGGCGGGACGTGTCGCTGTGGTCCCGCCGGACTGTTGCCTGTATGTCAACGATCCGCCGTACGGGCCCGGTAGCACCCGTACGGCGGATTCATGGGTTCCGTATGGCTCCCGGCCGGGTGCGGGTCAGCGGCGGGGCTGGGCGTCGAGGACCTGCTGGAGCGCCTCGAACTCCTCCACGCACTTGCCGGAGCCGAGCGCGACGGAGTCGAGCGGGTCCTCGGCGATGTGGATCGGCATGCCCGTCTCGCGGCGCAGCCGCTCGTCCAGGCCGCGCAGGAGGGCCCCGCCGCCGGTCAGGACGATGCCGCGGTCCATGATGTCGCCGGAGAGTTCCGGCGGGCACTTGTCGAGCGTGGTCTTGACCGCGTCGACGATGGAGTTGACCGGCTCCTCGATGGCCTTGCGGACCTCGGCGGCGGAGATGACGACGGTCTTGGGCAGCCCGGAGACCAGGTCACGGCCGCGGATCTCGGTGTGCTCGTCCTTGCCGAGGTCGTACGCCGACCCGATGGTGATCTTGATCTGCTCGGCGGTGCGCTCGCCGAGGAGGAGCGAGTACTCCTTCTTGATGTGCTGGATGATCGCGTTGTCGAGCTCGTCCCCGGCCACCCGGATGGACTGTGCCGTGACGATTCCGCCGAGGGAGATGACGGCGACCTCGGTGGTGCCGCCGCCGATGTCCACGACCATGTTGCCGGTGGCCTCGTGGACGGGCAGGCCGGAGCCGATGGCGGCGGCCATGGGCTCCTCGATGATGTGCACCTGGCGGGCGCCGGCCTGCGTGGACGCCTCGATGACGGCGCGGCGCTCGACTCCGGTGATGCCGGAGGGGACGCAGACCACGACGCGCGGGCGGGCCAGGTAGCGCCGCTTGTGGATCTTGAGGATGAAGTACCGGAGCATCCGCTCGGTGATCTCGAAGTCGGCGATCACCCCGTCCTTGAGGGGCCGCACGGCGACGATGTTGCCGGGCGTGCGCCCGATCATCTTCTTCGCCTCGGAGCCGACCGCCAGGATGCCGCCGGTGTTCGTGTTGATGGCGACCACGGACGGCTCGTTCAGGACGATCCCCCGGCCCCTCACGTACACCAGCGTGTTGGCGGTCCCGAGGTCGATCGCCATGTCACGGCCGATGAACGACATGTTGTTCCCCTTGTTCCCCATGAGGAGCGTCTGGCCTTCCAGTTGATAGCGGCTGCTGTCAGGTCGGCGAGGTGGGTGTGTGGGTGGAGGCCCCATCGTAGTGCCGTGGGTACGGACATCGCGCGACGGGACTCCGGCATTCCCGCCGGATCGGATACCCGCCCCCGTAGTGGGGACGTCATGTCCTGCCCATGCGTTCCCGGTCCTGCCCGGTCATACCGAAGGGCGACCGAAATTACTTCGGTCGCCCCAGGCGATGAGCGCTATTCGGCGGATGCCCCGTCAGGGAGGAGGTGCGGTCGACGGGGACCGGAGACGGGACCCGGCGGGGAATCGGGGAGGGATCGCAGGGGTCAGAGGGAGGGGAAGAACAGCTTCAGCTCACGCGCGGCGGACTCCTCGGAGTCCGAGGCGTGGATCAGGTTCTCCCGGGTGATGGTGCCGAAGTCGCCCCGGACGGAGCCGGGCGCCGCCTCGATCGGGTCGGTGGGACCGGCCAGCCGGCGGACGCCCTCGATCACGCGCTCCCCCTCGACCACCAGGGCGACGACCGGACCGCCGGACATGAAGCCCATGAGCGGCTCGTAGAACGGGCGCCCGACGTGCTCCGCGTAGTGCTGCTCCAGGATGCCCCGGTCGAGCGTGCGCAGCTCCAGGGCGCGGATGGTCCAGCCGGCCTTCCGCTCGAAGCGTCCGACGATCTCGCCCACCAGCCCGCGGCCGACCGCGTCGGGCTTGAGCAGGACGAGGGTGCGCTGGGTCATGGTGCGGCTCCTTGCGGCATTCGGGTGCGGTGCGACGAGGCTACAGTGCGGTGACGGGGCCCTGTCACACAGCGTCAGGTGACGCGGCCCGCGCCTGCTCGGCCCAGCGGGCCTTGATCGCGTCGATCCGGCGCCCGTAGTGCACCGAGCACCACCACAGGGCGGCGAAGGCCGCGCCGAGGACGAACATCGCCGGGACGACGAAGCCGCTGAGGATCAGCCCGATCTGGAGGACCCAGCCCAGCTGGACCGCGCCGGGGCGCGAGAGCATCCCGCACAGCAGCACCGACACCAGCATGCCGATGCCGCAGACCGTCCAGACGGCTCCCTGGGTCAGGTCCGGGTTCTTCATGGCCACCAGACCCGCGAAGCCGATCACGAAGAACTCGCCGATCAGCGTCGAAGCACAGAGCGTGCGCATCCTCAGCCCCTCTTCAGCAGCAGGCGGGCTTCGCCCACCGTGATCACGGACCCGGTCACCAGGACCCCGGCCCCGCCGTACTCGGCCTCTTCCTCCGCCAGGGTGATCGCCGCCTCCAGGGCGTCGTCCAGCCGCGGCTCCACCTGGACCCGGTCCGCGCCGAAGACCTCGACCGCGACGGCCGCCAGCTCGTCCGCGCCGATCGCCCGGTGGCTGGAGTTCTCCGTCACCACCACCTCCGCGAGGATCGGCTCGAACGCCTCCAGCACGCCACGGACGTCCTTGCCCTCGCTCGCGCCCACGACCCCGATCAGACGGCTGAAACCGAACGCCTCGGTGACCGCCTCCGCCGTGGCCGCCGCGCCCGCCGGGTTGTGCGCCGCGTCCAGGACCACCGTCGGGCTGCGCCGCACGACCTCCATCCGGCCCGGCGAGGTCACCGAGGCGAACGCCTTGCGCACGGTGTCCGTGTCCAGCACCCGCGCGTGCTCCGCGCCGATGCCGAAGAACGCCTCGACCGCGGCCAGCGCCACCGCCGCGTTGTGCGCCATGTGCGCGCCGTGCAGCGGCAGGAAGATCGCGTCGTACTCGCCGCCCACGCCGCGCAGCGTCAGCATCTGCCCGCCGACCGCGACCTCGCGCGAGACGACGCCGAACTCCATGCCCTCGCGGGCGACCGTCGCGTCGACCTCGACGGCCTTGCGCAGCAGCACCTGCGCCGCGTCCACCGGCTGCTGCGCCAGGATCACGGTGGCGCCCTGCTTGATGACGCCGCCCTTCTCCTCGGCGATCTCGCCGGGCGTGGAGCCGAGCCGGTCGGTGTGGTCCAGGCTGATCGGGGTGACCACCGCGACCACGCCGTCGATGACGTTGGTCGCGTCCCAGCTGCCGCCCATGCCGACCTCGATCACGGCCGCGTCGACCGGGGCGTCCGCGAAGGCCGCGTACGCCATGCCGGTGAGGACCTCGAAGAACGACAGCCGGTACTCCTGGGCGGCGTCGACCATCTCCACGTACGGCTTGATGTCGTGGTACGTCTCCACGAACCGCTCGGCGGTGACCGGCTTCCCGTCGAGGCAGATCCGCTCGGTGACCGACTGCACGTGCGGGCTGGTGTACCGGCCGGTGCGCAGCTCGAAGGCGTTCAGCAGGGCCTCGATCATGCGGGCGGTGCTGGTCTTGCCGTTGGTGCCGGTGACGTGGATGGAGGGGTACGCGCGCTGCGGCTCGCCCAGGACGTCCATCAGCGCGGCGATCCGCGACACGGACGGCTCCAGCTTGGTCTCGCCCCACCGGGTGGCCAGTTCCCGCTCCACCTCCAGCAGGGCCCGCGCCGCCTCCGGGTCGGCGGGCAGGGCGGGTACCGGGTCGTTCTGGGGCGGTCCGGCCTGGGCGCGCAGGGTACGGCTGCCGGCCTCGATCACCGCCAGGTCGGGGTCGCGGTCGGACTCTTCGGCCACGATCCGGTCGAACTCGTCGGGACGTTCGCCGGTGTCGTCGCGGTCGTGGCTCTCGGGCTGCTGCTCACTCACAGGGCCAGTCTACGGACGAGGACCGGGAGGACTTTCGGCCCGGCCGTTTCGGGACCTTCGGCGGCCGGGGCGATCTGATCGTCATGCAAACCTTGCGGACAGGAGACAAGGGGACCGAATGCCGCAGGCCAGCACGAAACCGACAGCATCCAGCCGCGACATAGGGATGGATCTGGGAACCGCGAACACCCTCGTCTACGCACGGGGCCACGGGATCGTCCTCAATGAGCCGTCCGTGGTCGCGGTCAGGGCGGGGACCGTCACCGCCGTGGCCGTCGGCGCCGAGGCCAAGGAGACCATCGGGCGCACCCCCGGCTCCATCACCGCGATCCGCCCCCTGAAGGACGGCGTGATCTGCGACTACGAGGCCGCCGAGGAGATGATCCGGCACTTCGTGCGCAAGGCGGTCCCCGGCCGGCGCGCCCGTTCCCGCACCCGGATGGTCATCTGTGTGCCCTCCGGGGTGACCCCGGTCGAGCGGCGGGCCATCGTCCAGGCCTCCACCCGGGCCGGGGCCAGGGCCGTCCACCTGATCGAGGAACCGATGGCGGCGGCGATCGGCGCCGGGCTCCCGGTGGACGAACCGCGCGGGTCGATGGTGGTGGACATCGGCGGCGGCACCTGCGAGGTGGCCGTCATCTCGCTCGGAGGCATCGTCACCTCCCGCTCGCTGCGGGTCGGCGGGGACCGGATGGACACGGCGATCACGGACCACGTCCGCAAGGAGCACGGGCTGCTCATCGGCGAGCGCACCGCCGAGGACGTCAAGGTGGCCATCGGCTCGGCCTGGCCGGTACCGGACCGGCCCGAGCTGGAGAATCGTTCCTTCACCGTGCGCGGGCGCGAGCGGGTCGGGGGCATGCCCCAGACCCTCCAGCTGACCTCCGCGGACGTGCGGGCCGCGCTCGACGAGCCGGTCCAGGCGATCATCGCCGCGGTCCGCGCCACCCTGGAGGAGTGCCCCCCGGAACTCTCCGGCGACGTGATGGAACACGGCATCGTCCTGACCGGCGGCGGCGCCCTCCTCCCCGGCCTGGACCTGCGGATCGCCTCCGCGACGGGCATCCCGGTCTTCGTCGCGGACGACCCCCTGGACTGCGTGGTCCTGGGCACGGGCAAGTGCGTCGAGAACATGGACAGTCTTTTCTGAGGGCTCGGCTCGCCTCCGGGGCAAGTGAGCCGAAGAACTCTCACCACCCGCTCCTGGTCCCGCCTTCGGGCGAGTGAGCCGAAGGGGCGCGCCTGGCGGGGGTCCCCCCGGACGGAGTCTGGGGGCGAGGTCGAGCGCGCGGAGGAACGCGAGGTACGAGCGTTCTGAGCACGTACCTCGCGAGTCAGGCTGCAAGCGCCCCGGAGGCGAACCGAGCCCTCAAAAAGAAGGCAGGGTGGCGACAACGGTGTACGTGTGCTCCGTGCGGGTCGCCGTCAGGGTGCCGCCCAGGCTGTGGACCCGTTCGGCCATGCTCGCCGTGCCCGAGCCCGCCGAGACGGGGGCCCGGCCCGGGGTGCGGGCGGGCAGGGCGTTGCTGATGGCGATCCGCAGCCGGGGGCCGTCCGTCGTGATCGACACCTCGACGGTCTCGCCGCGGGCGTGCTTGGCGGCGTTGGTCAGGCACTCCTGCACCACTCGGTAGACCGCCGCCTGCCGCATCGGCGACAGCGCGTACACCTGCGGGTCCATGTCCAGCCGTACCGGCGACCCCGCCCGCCCGCTCTCCTGCGCGAGCGCGGGCAGCCCTTCCACGCCCGGGGTGGCGGCCCGCTCCCCGCGCTGCACGATGATGTCGTTGAGCACCAGGTGGGCCCGGCGCGCGGTGTCGGCGAGCTCCTCGAAGTCCTTCGCGTACGCCGTCTCGCGCGACCGTACCGACAGCACCTCGGACCGTACGGTCAGCAGGGTCAGTTCGCGCCCGACGAAGTCGTGCACGTCGCGGGCGACGGAGGTGCGTTCCTGCTGCACGGCCCGGGACACGGCGGACTCGGCGCGCCGGGCGGTGAGCTCGCACACCAGGTCCTGCCGGTAGGCGGCGATGCCGACGGCCGAGGCGAGGACCCCGATGGGCACCACCAGGCTGAGGAGGGAGCTGAGAGTGGCGGCCCGCGGCTCGGGCCAGCCCGGTACGGCGAACAGCACCAGCGCGAGCGCGACGAACCCGGTGGTGGCGAGGATCGCGGCCCGGCGGCCCCGGTAGCGGCCGATCGAGTAGAGCGCGAACTGGATCAGTGTCAGCTCGTGCAGCCAGCCGATGAGGAGCAGCGCGGTGAGGTACGGGAGCCAGGGCATCCGGCGGCGCACCAGCAGGCTCGCGCAGCCCGCGGTGAGCACGGCGGCGGCGAGCGGGCCGCTCAGCGAGTTGTCGGCGGCGGCCAGCCCCGGCAGGTCCAGCGCCATCAGGCCGAGGCAGCTCAGGGCGGTGAGCACGTCCAGCGCGCGTGGTGACCCGGTCCAGCTCTCGACGTGCCGGCGTCCGGCTGCCGCGGCCCGGTGGAGCGCGGTGACGGAGGGCTTGACGGGCATGTCTTCCATCATCCGTGGTCGCCGCGACGGATCGGATCGCCTGGCCCGGCGGAGGAAGTGAGATGAGGCACTCCGGTTACTGCGGGCCAGGAACCGGCCCCCCTGCGTACCGGCGCCCGGCACACCGACACCCCCGCCCACCTGCCCGCCGGGCACGCGAAAGGCCCCCGCAGCCGCTCCTTGGGTTCCAGTGGTCGTTGCAACACCGCCTGGTTTTAGGTGGTGAGTAGATCACGTAGACGCTCGGCTGGGTTTGCCCAGCCGAGCGTCTTGCGTGGGCGGCCGTTGAGTTCCTGGGCGACGTGTTCGAGGTCTTCGGGGCTGTGGGCGTTCAGGTCGGTGCCTTTGGGGAAGTACTGGCGCAGGAGTCCGTTGGTGTTTTCGTTGGAGCCGCGCTGCCAGGGTGAGGCGGGGTCGCAGAAGTAGACGGGCATGCCGGTGGCCAGGGTGAACTGCTTGTGGCGTGCCATCTCGCTGCCCTGGTCCCAGGTGAGGGAGCCGCGCAGGTGTGCGGGCAGGGTCTGGATGGTGCGGACAAGGCCGTCGCGGACGGTTTCGGCGTCGTGGGCTCCGCCGGGCAGGTGGACCAGCATCGTGTAGCGGGTGGTCCGCTCGACCAGGGTGGCGATCGCGGAGCGGCTGTTCGCGCCGATGATCAGGTCGCCTTCCCAGTGCCCGGGCACCGCCCGGTCCTCGATGCTGGCGGGGCGGTCGCTGATCATCACCATCGGGTCGGTGAACCGCGGCGTGCGTGCGGCAGGGTCGCGGTGGGGTTTGCGGCGGGTGCGTCCGCTGCGTATCGCGGCCTGCACTTCCCGCTTCAGGCCGCCACGGGCCTGGAAATACAGTGCCTGGTAGATCGTTTCCACGCTCACCCGCATGCTCTGGTCGTCGGGATGCTCCTGGACCAAAGCGTGGCAGATCTGCTCCGGTGACCACCGCATGCGCAGTCCGTCGCGGACGAAGCCGCGCAGCGGGCTCTCGTGCAGCAGTTTGCGGTCCTTGGGGCGTGGCCTGCGTGAGGCGGCTGCCCGGTGCGCGGCATAGGGCTGGTAGCCCTGGGTGCCCGAGTTCGCCCGGATCTCCCGCATGACTGTGCTGGCCGGCCGGCACAGAGCCTGGCCGATCGCCCGCAGCGACTGCCCGGCGGCATGAAGATCACGGATCTGCTCCCGCTCGGCGAGCGTCAGGAACCTCGGGTGCAGGTGCTTCTCCAGGGCCGCCAGGCCCACCGGTGCTGTAGTCACACCGCCCATCGTGACGGTCCCCGTGGTGTAGTCGACACGGCGGCCGTCGGCGTAGGTCCGGGAGGTGCTGCTCTTCTTGACGCCCCAGTCCCAGTCCTTGGCCGTGCGCTCGTTCACGCCGACCTGCCGGGCCGCCGCACGCCGTGCGACACCGGCGGCACGCAGACGCTCGTACTCCTCACGCCCAGGATGCCGTCGTGACAGGCGCACAGATCCACGACCGGCTTTCCTGGCCCAGCCGAAGGCCGTGTTCCGGTTCATGCCCAGCTCACCCGCCACCACCGTCACGTTCCCCACGACATCCAGCCGCGCGAGAAAACGCTCCTTCAACCCCGCAAGATCAACCAGCTCAACGGCCACGGTCCTCGCAACTCCCACAGATCGCGGGTGTTGCGAGGACCGTTAGAACCCAAGCCGGCCGCTGCCGGTGCGGGGGCCTCCCGTACGCCTGGCCGCTACGCGGCGGGCAGGGAGTCCAGCTGGGTCCGGATGCGGGCGATGTCCGCCTCGGCCTTGGCGAGACGGCCCTTGATCTTGTCCACGACGTTGTCGGGGGCCTTGGCGAGGAACGCCTCGTTCCCGAGCTTCGCCTCCGCCTGCTGCTTCTCCTTCTCGGCGGCGCCGAGGTCCTTGGAGAGGCGCTTGCGCTCGGCCGCCACGTCG
This sequence comes from Streptomyces sp. NPDC051567, assembly GCF_044454165.1. NCBI lineage: Bacteria > Bacillati > Actinomycetota > Actinomycetes > Kitasatosporales > Streptomycetaceae > Streptomyces > Streptomyces sp. NPDC051567. The sequence continues at coordinate 31,162 of NZ_JBITDK010000003.1, forward strand.
ATGGTGCCCGACAGGTCGAGCGCGACCGTGGCGCCCGCGACCGGGAGGGTCGCGGTGGCGCTGAAGGAGTCGCCCTCCGGCTGGAGCCGCAGCAGCTGCCGGATCGCGGCCTCGTGCGCGGCCAGCGCGGTACCCGCCAGGTCCAGGCGGGCCGGGACCTTCTGGCCCGGCTGGAGCCCCTGGTCGGCGCGGAAGCGGCGGACCTCGGTGACGACCTGCTGGAGGTTCTCGATCTCGGCCTCGGCGGCCTGGTCGCGGAACCCGCTGTCCTTGGGCCAGTCGGCGACCACGAGGGACTCACCGCCGGTCAGCGTGGTCCACAGCGTCTCGGTGACGAAGGGGACCACCGGGTGCAGCAGGCGCAAGGTGGTGTCCAGGACCTCGCCGAGGACCCGGCCGGAGACCTTGGCGCCCTCGCCGCCCGCGAAGAAGGTCGTCTTCGACAGCTCGACGTACCAGTCGAAGACCTCGTCCCACGCGAAGTGGTAGAGGGCCTCGCTGAGCTTCGAGAACTGGAAGTCCTCGTAGTACGCGTCCACCTGCGCGATGGTCTCGTTCAGCCGCGACAGGATCCAGCGGTCGGTCGCCGACATCAGCTCGGGCGCCGGCAGCTCGCCCTCGGTGGTCGCGCCGTTCATCAGCGCGAAGCGCGTGGCGTTCCAGATCTTGTTGGCGAAGTTCCGGGACGCCTGGACCCAGTCCTCGCCGATCGGGACGTCGGTGCCGGGGTTGGCGCCCTTGGCCAGGGTGAAACGGACGGCGTCGGAGCCGTACTTGTCCATCCAGTCCAGCGGGTCCACCACGTTGCCGAAGGACTTCGACATCTTCTTGCCGCGCTCGTCACGGACCAGGCCGGTCAGCGCGATCGTCTTGAAGGGGACCTCGCCGTCCATGGCGTACAGGCCGAACATCATCATCCGGGCGACCCAGAAGAAGATGATGTCGTGCCCGGTGACCAGCACGTCCGTGGAGTAGAACTTCCGCAGCTCCGGGGTCTTCTGCGGCCAGCCGAGCGTGGAGAACGGCCACAGGCCGGAGGAGAACCAGGTGTCGAGGACATCGGTGTCCTGGACCCAGCCCTCACCCGTGGGCGGCTGCTCGTCGGGACCGACGCAGACGGTCTCGCCGTTCGGGCCGTACCAGACGGGGATGCGGTGGCCCCACCACAGCTGGCGCGAGATGCACCAGTCGTGCATGTTGTCGACCCAGTCGAAGTAGCGCTTCGACATGTCCTCGGGATGGATCGCGACCCGGCCGTCACGGACGGCGTCACCGGCCGCCTCGGCGAGCGGCTTGACGTTGACCCACCACTGGAGGGACAGCCGCGGCTCGACGGTGGTGCGGCAGCGCGAGCAGTGCCCGACGGAGTGCTGGTACGGGCGCTTCTCGGCCACGATCCGGCCCTGCTCGCGCAGGGCGCCCACGACCGCGGCGCGGGCGTCGTAGCGGTCCAGGCCCTCGAACGGCCCGTGGACGGTGATGACACCGCGCTCGTCCATGATCGTCATGGACGGCAGCTCGTGGCGCTGGCCGATGGCGAAGTCGTTCGGGTCGTGCGCGGGGGTCACCTTCACCGCGCCGGTGCCGAACTCCGGGTCCACGTGCGTGTCGGCGACGACCGGGATGGTCCGGTCGGTGAGCGGCAGCTTGATCCGCTTGCCGACGAGGTGGGCGTAGCGCTCGTCGTCCGGGTGGACGGCGACGGCCGTGTCACCGAGCATCGTCTCGGCGCGGGTGGTGGCGACGACCAGCGAGTACTCGCCCTCGCCGTAGCGGATCGACACCAGCTCCCCGGCGTCCTCCTGGTACTCCACCTCGATGTCGGAGATGGCGGTCAGGCAGCGCGGGCACCAGTTGATGATGCGTTCGGCGCGGTAGATCAGCCCGTCGTCGTAGAGCTTCTTGAAGATCGTCTGGACGGCCTGGGAGAGGCCCTCGTCCATGGTGAAGCGCTCACGGCTCCAGTCGACGCCGTCGCCCAGGCGCCGCATCTGGCCGAGGATCTTGCCGCCGTACTCTTCCTTCCACTGCCAGACCCGCTCGACGAACTCCTCGCGGCCCAGGTCGTGGCGGGACCGGCCCTCCTCGGCGAGCTGCTGCTCCACCTTGTTCTGGGTGGCGATGCCCGCGTGGTCCATGCCCGGCAGCCACAGCACCTCGTGCCCCTGCATCCGCTTGCGGCGGGTCAGGGCGTCCATGAGCGTGTGCTGGAAGGCGTGGCCCAGGTGGAGGGAGCCGGTGACGTTCGGCGGCGGGATGACGATGGTGTACGGGGGCTTCTCGCTCGCGGGGTCGGCCGTGAAGTACCCACGCTCCACCCAGCGCTCGTAGAGCTTTCCTTCTACCTCGGCCGGCGCGTACTGGGTCGGCAGTTCGGAGTCGGGGCTGCTGGGTGTCTGCGTGTTCTCGGTCACGGGGCACAGTTTAGAGCCGTGGCGGTCCAGTCATGAAACCGGTTGCCGGACGGCCGGGTGTCCCGTGGCCACCGGCTTCCGCCAGGATGCGCGAACCGCGGGAACGATCACCGGGGGGACCCCGTGATCGCCGTGGCCGTGGCGGCACATGCGCGAGGGGGGCGCGGGTCCGCTACGCGGACTTCTCGTGCGGGCCCTGGTCCTTCGGGACGATCCGGGGCACCAGCGTCGGGTTGACGTTGGAGCGGACCACGTCCGAGGTGATGACGACACGGGCCACGTCCTTGCGGGACGGGACCTCGTACATCACCGACATCAGGACCTCTTCCATGATGGCGCGCAGGCCGCGCGCGCCGGTCTGGCGCAGGATCGCCTGGTCCGCGATGGCTTCGAGGGCCTCGCGCTCGAAGTCCAGCTCCACGCCGTCGAGTTCGAACAGTCGCTGGTACTGCTTCACCAGGGCGTTGCGCGGCTCGATGAGGATCTGGAGCAGGGCCTCGCGGTCCAGGTTGTGCACCGAGGTCAGGACGGGGAGGCGGCCGATGAACTCGGGGATCATCCCGAACTTCACCAGGTCCTCCGGCATGACCTCCTGGAACTGGTTGCTCGCCTCGATCTCGCGCTTCGAGCGGATCGTGGCCGCGAAACCGATGCCCTTGGCCCCCGCCCGCGACTCGATGATCTTCTCCAGGCCGGAGAAGGCGCCGCCCACGATGAAGAGGACGTTCGTCGTGTCGATCTGGATGAACTCCTGGTGCGGGTGCTTGCGCCCGCCCTGCGGCGGTACGGAAGCGGTCGTGCCCTCCAGGATCTTCAGCAGGGCCTGCTGGACGCCCTCGCCGCTGACATCACGGGTGATCGACGGGTTCTCGCTCTTGCGCGCGACCTTGTCGATCTCGTCGATGTAGATGATCCCGGTCTCGGCCTTCTTGACGTCGTAGTCCGCCGCCTGGATCAGCTTCAGCAGGATGTTCTCGACGTCCTCGCCGACGTAGCCGGCCTCCGTCAGCGCCGTCGCGTCCGCGATGGCGAACGGCACGTTCAGCATGCGCGCGAGCGTCTGCGCGAGGAGGGTCTTGCCCGAGCCGGTGGGGCCCAGCAGCAGGATGTTGGACTTGGCGAGCTCGATCGCGTCGTCCCGGCCCGTCCCGCCGCCGTTCTCGCCGGCCTGGACCCGCTTGTAGTGGTTGTAGACCGCTACCGAGAGCGCCTTCTTCGCCGGCTCCTGGCCGACGACGTAGCTCTCCAGGAACTCGTAGATCTCACGGGGCTTGGGGAGTTCCTCCCACCGGACCTCGGAGGTCTCCGCGAGCTCCTCTTCGATGATCTCGTTGCAGAGGTCGATGCACTCGTCGCAGATGTACACACCGGGTCCTGCGATGAGCTTCTTCACCTGCTTCTGGCTCTTTCCGCAGAACGAGCACTTGAGCAGGTCGCCGCCGTCACCGATGCGTGCCACGAGGTGCTTCCCCTTCGCCTGGGAGACGCCTGGTTCAGCGCTCCTGGTGCCTCATATCCGACGGTACCTTGCCGGGGGCCCCGTGCGGGGCCCCCTTGGCATGGTTCACATCGCCGAATCCGGCAGCGTGCCCACGCCAACTGGCGGCAAGGATCAGGCCGAGCTCTTGCGGGTCGAGACGACCTGGTCGATCAGGCCGTACGCGAGCGCGTCCTCGGCAGTGAGGATCTTGTCGCGCTCGATGTCGTCGCGGATCTTCTCGATCGGCGTCGTGGAGTGCTTGGCCAGCATGCTCTCCAGCTGGTCGCGCATGCGCAGGATCTCGTTGGCCGCGATCTCCAGGTCGGAGAGCTGCTCACGGCCGGTACCGCCGGAGGGCTGGTGGATCAGCACACGGGCGTTCGGCAGGGCCATGCGCTTGCCGGGCGTACCGGCGGCGAGCAGGACCGCCGCGGCGGAGGCCGCCTGGCCCATGCAGACCGTCGAGACGTCCGGCTTCACGAACTGCATCGTGTCGTAGATGGCCGTCAGCGCGGTGAAGGAGCCGCCGGGGCTGTTGATGTAGATCGAGATGTCCCGGTCCGGGTCCATCGACTCCAGGCACAGCAGCTGCGCCATGACGTCGTTGGCGGAGGCGTCGTCGATCTGCACGCCGAGGAAGATGATGCGCTCCTCGAAGAGCTTCGCGTACGGGTCGTACTCGCGCACGCCCTGCGAGGTGCGCTCGACGAAGCGCGGGACGACATAGCGGTTGTCCACCTGCGGGCCGGTGTAGAGGCCGCTCGCGGAGAAGTTGTTCTGCATCTGGGTGTTCACCATCCTGGTGGCGTTCTGCGGGCTGAGGCTTGCCCGGCTACGGGCGGGCGTACGGGAGGTCGCGCCGGGATCAGGCCCCGGTGCCGCCGCCGCCCGGGACCAGGGACGCGGCGGAGATGATCTCGTCGATCAGGCCGTACGCCTTGGCCTCCTCCGCCGTGAACCAGCGGTCGCGGTCGCCGTCGCGGATGATCGCCTCGACCGTCTGGCCCGAGTGGTGCGCGGTGATCTCAGCCATGCGCTGCTTGGTGCGCAGCAGGTACTGGGCCTGGATCTTGATGTCCGAGGCGGTGCCACCGATACCGGCGGAGCCCTGGTGCATCAGGATGTCGGTGTTCGGCAGCGCGAAGCGCTTGCCCGCCGTACCGCCGGTGAGCAGGAACTGGCCCATCGAGGCCGCCATGCCCATGCCGATGGTGACGACGTCGTTCTTGATGTACTGCATGGTGTCGTAGACCGCCATGCCGGCCGTCACGGAGCCACCGGGGCTGTTGATGTACAGGTAGATGTCCTTCTCCGGCTCGGCGGCCAGGAGGAGGAGCTGCGCCGTGATCTTGTTCGCGATGTCGTCGTCGACCTGCTGCCCGAGGAAGATGATCCGCTCGCCGAGCAGCCGGTTGTAGACATGGTCGCCGAGGCCGCCACCGATGGACGGCTCACCCGCGGCGTAAGGCATCAGATTCGTCACGTATCCACCTGCTCGTCTCCGACGGCCACATGCCGTCTCAGCGTCTCGTTCTGGGGCGCGGACCGGCCGTGCGGGCGATGCCCGCCGGCGTCGGGTACTCCCGTGCCCTCGTATTCATGGACCCTAACGCGCAGGTAGGACAACGCCATCCCGCTTCCCGAACTGTTCGCTCGGAGCGCAAGCTCCGGGGGGCCGGCGGCCCCCGCGCGGAAGGGCCCGGACGCGGCTGCGTCCGGGCCCTTCGGCGGCTGTGCGGTGGGCGTCGCCCCGGGGTCTCACCCGGGGCCGTGCCCGGCCTTACTTGGCCTCGTCGGCCTTGGCCTCGGTGTCACCCTCGACGGCGGCCTCGACCGTCTCGGCGGCCTGCTCCTCGTCCTCGTCGGAGAGGTCCACGACCTCACCCTTGGTGTCGACGACCTTGGCGGCCTCGACGACGACCGCGAGGGCCTTGCCGCGGGCGACCTCGCCGACGAGCATCGGCACCTGGCCACCCTCGACGACGGCCTGGGCGAACTGGTCGGGGGACATGCCGGAGGACTGCGCGCGGCGCATGAGGTGCTCGGTGAGCTCCTCCTGGTTGACGCCCAGCTTCTCCTTGTTGACCAGCGCGTCGAGGACGAACTGGGTCTTGATGCCCTTGATCGCCTGCTCGGCGGTCTCGGCCTCGAACTCCTCGACCGTCTTGCCCTGGAACTCCAGGTACTTCTCGATGGTCAGACCCATCTGGCCGAGCTGGTGGTGCTCCAGGTTGTGCTTGCGGGTCTGGACCTCGTCCGCGAGCAGCTTCTCGGGGATCGGGACCTCGACGAGCTCCAGCAGCTTCTCCAGGACGCGCTCCTGGGCCTGCGTGGCCTGGTCGTACTGCTTGATGTTCTCCAGGCGCTTGAGGCTGTCCGCCTTCAGCTCCTCCAGGGTGTCGAACTCGCTCGCCATCTGCGCGAACTCGTCGTCCAGCTCCGGCAGCTCACGGGCGGAGACCTTGGTGACCTTGACGGTGACCTCGGCGTCCTTGCCCTCGGCGGAGCCGCCCTTCAGCTGGGAGGTGAAGGTGGCCTCGCCACCGGCCTCCAGGCCCTTGACGGCCTCGTCGATGCCTTCGAGGAGCTCGCCCGAGCCGATGGTGTAGGACACGTCGGAAGCGACGCCGTCCTCCAGCACCTCACCGTCGACCTTGGCCTCCAGGTCGATCGTGACGACGTCGCCGTCCTGGGCGGCGCGCTCGACGTCCTTGGTGGACGCGAAGCGGTCGCGCAGCTGCTCGACGGACTTCTCGATGTCCTCGTCGGAGACCTCGATGGCGTCGACCTCGACCTCGATGCCGGAGTAGTCCGGGATCTCGATCTCGGGGCGGACGTCCACCTCGGCGGTGAAGGCCAGCAGCTCGCCGTCCTTCAGCTCCGTGATGTCGACCTCGGGCTGGCCCAGCGGGTTCAGGTCCGCCTCGTTGACGGCCTCGGTGTAGAACTTCGGGAGGGCGTCGTTGACGGCCTCCTCCAGCACCGCACCGCGGCCGAAGCGCTGGTCGATGACGCGGGCAGGGATCTTGCCCTTGCGGAAGCCCTTCACCGTGACCTGCTGGTTGATCTTCTTGTAGGCCGCGACGAGGCTGTCCTTGAGCTCCTCGAAGGGCACCTCAACAGTGAGCCGAACCCGAGTCGGGTTCAGGGTCTCCACGGCGCTCTTCACGGTTCGGTCTCCTTGTGGCTGACTGCTGGGGTCTCTGCCGTCACGCTGTGATGCAGCGGTTCGGCGGATCGGGCCCGGTACATCAGACACACGGGCACGCAGCTTGCATAGTAACCGCAAGCGGCAATCAGCCCACAACGCGATCTTGCGATCGGACGCCGCCGGATCGGCCGGACGCCGGCTGGAGCACGCCTGCGGAGGCCGGAGAACCTGGCCGAGGACAGTGCAGATGGTCGGGGTGGCCGGATTCGAACCGACGACCTTCCGCTCCCAAAGCGGACGCGCTACCAAGCTGCGCCACACCCCGTCGGTGCGACACGTAGGGTACATGCCCGGAGACCCTCCGACACGCGCCCGTTCACCACGCGGGCGCGAACGCGCCGCGCGAAGGCGGTGTGCACTCCCCCGGCACGACCCGCTAGGATGCTGTCCGTGCCGCCCTCCCCGGAGCCGCGGCACGCGTCTTGCGGGCGTAGCTCAATGGTAGAGCCCTAGTCTTCCAAACTAGCTACGCGGGTTCGATTCCCGTCGCCCGCTCCAGTTCGTACACGAAGAGCCGGTCCCCGCCGTGGTGGGGACCGGCTCTTCGTGTTTCCGGAGGTGTTCCGGGGCGTCCCAGGTCGGGGTCCCGGGCGGGGCGGGGCTCAGAGCTTGATGTTCGCGACCATCGTCGCGACGGAGTTCAGGAAGCGGTTCACGTCGTCCGCGATCGAGCTGGACGCCAGGAAGAAGCCGAAGAGGGCCGCGACGACCGCGGGGCCCGCCTTGAGGTGGTTGCCCCGGATCAGCACCACCAGGATGACCGCCAACAGAACCACCACTGACAGCGAAATGGCCACTACTGATCACACCTTCGGTCGTCCCCTGGTCGGCCCGGGGTGCACGGCCCTGTGCACCCCCACGGGGGTCATCCTCCCACCAACAGGGCCCGGCTATCCGCGCCGTGGGGAATCGCCTCGGGCACGTTCCCGCCAACCATGGCCCCGCGCAGCGGGTTTCGGACCCCGGGTGGAGGGTCCGGAGCGCCGCACGGGACCGGGGCGCGCGGGGGCCCGGCGGCCTCCCGGGCCGGTGACGGGCCTGGTCAGAGGAGTTTTGCCGCCGCCGCGCGGAGGGCTTCGGCGGCCCGGTGCGCGTCGGCCCGGGTGGTGCGCCAGTTGGCGAAGGCGGCGCGCAGGGCCGGAGTCCCCTCGTACACCGTGGGGGTGACGAAGACCTCGGCGGAGGCGGCCTCGCGGAGGGCGGTGAGGCGGGCCGGGGTGGGGTCGGCGGCGAGGGTGAAGCAGACGACGTTGAGGCGGACCGGGGCGAGCACGCGGAAGGCGGGGTCCCGGTCCAGTTCCGCGCCGAGCGTCCGGGCGCAGTCGATGTCGCGCTCGACGATCTCCCGGTGGCCCTCGCGGCCGTACGCGCGGAGCGTGAACCAGGCGGCGAGGGCGCGCAGCCGGCGGGAGTTCTCCGGGGTGAGGTGGACGAGGTCGGGGTGGTCGCCGAGGGGGCCCAGGTAGGCGGCGGAGTTCTGGAAGACGCGGGCCTGCAGATCGCGTCGGCGGGTGAACTGGACCGCGCTGTCGTACGGGACGTTGAGCCATTTGTGCAGGTCGACGCAGAGGGAGTCGGAGAGGTCGAGACCGTCGGTAAGGTGGGCGTGGTCCGGGGAGAGGGTGGCGAAGGCTCCGAAGGCGGCGTCGGTGTGGAGCCAGAAGTCGTGGCGGTCCTTGAGCGCGGCGACGGCACGCAGGTCGTCGAAGTCGACGGTGTTGACGGTGCCCGCGTTGGCGACGACGACGGCCGGGCCCGGGATGTCGGCGAGCGCGCGGTCGAGCGCGGCGGGGTCGACGGCCTCCCGGCCGGGGAGGGTCGGTACGGGGACCAGGGCGCGGCGGCCGAGACCGAGGACGGACAGGGCCTTGCCGATGGAGGAGTGCGGGGCCCCGGAGAGGACGCGGACGGGCCCGAGGGCGGCGGCGCCGTCCTCGGCCGGGGAGACGCCGAGGCGCTCGCCGAGCCATTCGCGGGCGATGGCGAGGCCGGTGGTGTTGGACTGGGTGGCTCCGCTGACGAAGGTGCCGGTGTGGGCGGGGCCGAGGCGGAAGAGCTCGCGGAGCCAGCCGACGGTCTCGCGTTCGAGCTGCTGGCCCGCGCCGTCGAGGGCGGAGTTGGAGTTCTGGTCGTGGACGGCGGTGAGCCAGTCCCCGGCGAGGGCGGCGGGGGTGGCGCCCCCGGTGACGAAGCCGAGGTAGCGGGGTCCGGCAGAGGCCGACAGGTGCGGGGCCCAGCGTTCCTGGAAGGCGGCGAGGGCCTGCTCCGTGCCGGTGCCGTGCTCGGCGAGGGGTTCCGGGGCGGGTCCGGGTCCGTGCGGCCCCGCGGGAGGCGGTACGACGGGACGCGCGTCCAGGGCCGCGAGCGTGCCGGCGGCGGCGCGGCGGGTGGCGTCGAGGAGGTCGGGGAGCCGTGCGAGGTCGGCGGCGAGCGTGCGGTCCATGGGGGCACGGTAGGCGTCGGCGAGGCCGTGGGAACGGGCCAATCCGGGAGGATTGGCCCGCCCGGGAAGGGCCGGGGAAACCTCACCGGCCGGGGCGGCGGAGAGCCGCCCCGGCCCGGTGGTGTCACGGGGCCGGACCACGAGATCAGGCCACGGGGTCAGGCCGCGGGGGTCAGACCGCGTCGCCGGTGCCGAAGTCCAGGAGGACGGAGTCGTCGGCCTTGTACATCACGAGGTTGCCGTTGCGCTCGAAGACGAGCCGGGCGCCGGGGTTGCCCCAGGTGCTGGTGTGGTCGAGGGCCCCGCCCCTGCCCTCGCCTCCGTCCTTCTTGTAGATGACGAAGTTGCCGTCGGTCTGCATCCGGGCGTAGGCACCCGGGCTGTAGATGTCGGTGTACAGACGTGCGGCACCGGTGTCGCGGTCGCGGACGGTGAACCAGCCCTGGCTCTCCATCGCCATGATGGCGTTGTCGGCCCACGTCCACTGGCCGGGGGCCAGGTTCTCGCCCCCGTCGAGGACGTTGTCGACCATCCAGGTGGCGGTCGCCCAGGCGGGGGTGTTGTTGAAGCGGTAGAGCACGAGGTTGCCGTCGCTCTGGAGGCGGAGGCTGGTGTCCGGCAGACCCCAGGTGCCGCTGTTCCAGAGGGCCCCGCCCTTGCCCTCGCCGCCGTCCTTCTTGTAGAGGACGAGGTTGCCGTCCTTCTGGAAATGGAGGTAGGCGCCCGGGTTGCCCCAGGTGTCCGCGCTCCACAGCACGCCGCCGGCCTGGTGGACCAGTACGAGGTTGCCGTCCGCCTGCATCGACAGCCAGACGTTCTTGCTGTCGATGTAGGTGCCGGACAGCAGCTTCTCGCCCGGCCGGAGCGCGAGGTCGGTGGGTTCTTCGTTCAGTGCGCGGGCCCCTGCCCCTGCCGCGGATTCGGCCTTGGCCCTGGCGTCGCCCTTGCCGTGCGGCTGGGCCGAGGACTTGAAGACCGGCGCGGCCGGGCCCCGGCTCCCGGGCTGCTCCGCTCCGGGCTTCGTGAACGGGTTCCCGGTGGCCTGGGCCGCCGGGGCCACGAGGACGCCGGCCGCCAGGGCGGCCGCGACGAGCCCGCCCGCCCAAGCCGCACGCGTGCGCTGCACGTTCATGATGTTTCCCCCCATCAATACCGATCAGATGCGATCGGCGACGATCAGTGTGCCCAGCCTCCACGGCCCGCGCAAAACGTTTCCGCGGCCCGGCGCGTCACGGTCCTCAGGACGGTACGGGCCACCCCGACGGAGCCGCCGCTCGCGGCCGGGCGGTCAGCGGGAGCGGCGGATCAGCAGCAGGGCGCGGTCGTCGTTGACGTCCTTGGCGACCTTCTCGATCAGGTGCCAGGCCGCGCCGTCCCAGCCCGCCGACACATAGCGGTCGGCCTCGCCCGTCAGGCGGTCGATGCCCTCGGCGATGTCGCGGTCGGAGGTCTCCACGAGGCCGTCGGTGAAGAGCATCAGCACGTCGCCGGGGCGCAGGCTGCCCTGGGCCGCGAGGAACTCGGCGCCGTCGTAGACGCCGAGGAGCGGGCCGTCGCCGGTCTTCTCCTGCCAGCGGCCGGTGCCCGCCGAGAGCTGGAGCGCGGGGAGGTGTCCGGCGGAGAGGAGTTCGTAGTCGCCGGTCTCCAGGTCCAGGACGAGGTGGATGGAGGTGGCGAAGCCCTCGTCCCAGTCCTGGCGGAGCAGGTAGCCGTTGGCCGCGGGCAGGAAGCCGTGCGGCGGCAGCGCGCCGAGCAGTCCGCCGAAGGCGCCGGACAGCAGCAGGGCCCGGGAGCCGGCTTCCATGCCCTTGCCGGAGACGTCGGTGAGGACGACCTCCAGGCTCCGGCCGCCGTTGGTCCGGGCGGCGACCACGAAGTCGCCGGAGAAGGACTGGCCGCCGGCCGGGCGCAGGGCCATGTCGTGGTGCCAGCCGCGCGGCAGGGCGGGCAGCTTGCTCTGGACCCGGATGCGTTCGCGCAGGTCGAAGAGCATGGTGCCGCCCCGCCGCCAGGGCACCCCGACGCGGCTGCGGAACTGGGCGATGACCAGGCCGAAGAACCCGCAGGCGGCGACCACGAGCACCGTGCCGGGGGTGACCCGGGCGGGGCCCTCGGTGTAGGGGCCGAGGACCAGCGCCTCGACGATCAGAGCGGTCGCGGAGGCCGCGTACAGCGCGAGCAGGCTCGCCGGGCGCAGCAGCAGGCCACCGGCCACGATCGGCAGGACGAGGGCCGAGGGGGAGAACCAGACCGGCAGCATCAGGGTGCCGCAGGCGATGGCGGGGACGGTGAGGAGCAGTCCGCCGAAGGCGAGCCAGTCGGAGGCGTCGCCGCGGAAGTAGTCGACGGCGGATTTGCGCAGGGCGGTGCGGGCCCGGTGCGACAGCATGCGCATCCGGGCCATGAGGGTCTCCACGCGTGCTCCGGCCATTGCTTCGGGACCTTATCCATCCTGGCTGTGCGCGCGCAGGGGTACCCCCGGACCTGCGGCCCGCCGAGGATCGAAAAGGCTTCGACTGCGACGTAATGCCCTGATAGGGATGACCACATGGCTCTTGAGACGCGTGTATTGCAGGCGAATGAGTGGGATGTCTGGTACGAGCAGCTGGAACTGGCGTTCGGCGGTGTGCCGGAATCGCCCCAGGAGAAGGAACTCTACAAGTCACTGACCGAGGCGGAACGTTCACTCGCTGTCTGGGACGGTGGAACCTGCGTCGGCTCGGCCGGTGCCTTCAGCTTCCGGCTGTCGGTGCCGGGCGGTGCGGTCGTCCCGGCGGCCGGGGTCACGATGGTGGGCGTCTCCCCCACCCACCGCAGGCGCGGGGTGCTCACCTCCCTGATGCGCCGCCAGCTGGACGACATCCGCGCGGGCGGCGAGTCGCTCGCCGTGCTGACCGCCTCGGAGCCCGCGATCTACGGACGGTTCGGCTACGGCACGGCGACGTACGCGCTCTCCGTCGAGATCGACACGGCCCGGGTACGGCTGGACGTGCCGCCGGGTACCGGGGAGGTGCGGCTGCGGCTCGCCGATCCGCAGGAGTCGCTGGCCGCCTGCGAGCGGGTCTACGCCGCGCTGGTCCCGGGGCGGCCCGGGATGACCGCCCGGCAGCCGGGCTGGGAGCGGCAGGGGCTGCTGGACCCGGAGTCGATGCGCGGCGGGGGCTCCCCGCTGATGTGCGTGCTCGCCGAGGGCGCGGACGGCGAGGTGACCGGGTACGCCCGCTACCGGGTCAAGGCCGACTGGGCGGGGACCGGATCGGCCGGCACGGTCGAGATGACCGAGCTGAACGCGCTCGACCCGGCGTCGTACGCGGCGCTGTGGCGCTACCTCTTCGAGATCGACCTGACCTGGACCGTCCGGGCCTTCCGGCGGCCCGCCGACGACGCGGTGCTCCACCTGGTCAGCGACATCCGGCGCGCGCGGGCGTGCACGCGGGACTCGCTCCACCTGCGGCTGGTGGAGCTGGCGGGGGCGCTGGAGGCGCGGTCGTACGCGGCTGCGGTGGACGTGGTCCTGGAGGTCGAGGACGCCTTCTGCCCGTGGAACGAGGGGCGGTGGCGGCTGACCTCCGACCCGAAGGGCGGCGCCTCCTGCGTCCGGACCGCCGACCCGGCGGATCTGGAGCTGTCGGTCCGGGAGCTCGGCTCGGCCTATCTGGGCGGGATCACGCTGACCTCCCTCGCCGCGGCCGGCCGGGTGCGCGAGCTGCGTCCGGGCGCCCTGGCGGAGACCTCCCGCGCCTTCGCCGGCGAGGTGGCCCCCTGGCTGGCGCACGGCTTCTAGGGCAACCTTCGCCCCGTCGTCGAAGGAGCGCCGGAAAGCTCCGCCGGGCCCGTCGGCGTCCGGGGCGGGGGTCAGCGGGTCTGGCAGGACGGGCACCAGAAGAGGTTGCGGGCGGCGAGTCCGGCGGTGCGGATCTCGCTCCCGCAGAGGTGGCAGGGCAGATCGGCCCGGCGGTAGACGTAGACCTCGCCGCCGTGGTCGTCCACCCGGGGCGGGCGGCCCATGGCCTCGGGCGTGTGCTCGTCGCGGACGGTGTCGATCCGGTTGTTCCGGACGCCCTCGCGCATCAGCCCGGCCAGGTCGAGCCAGATCGCGTCCCACTCGGCCCGGGTGAGGTCCCGGCCCGCCCGGTACGGGGCGATGCCGTGGCGGAAGAGCACCTCGGCGCGGTAGATGTTGCCGACGCCCGCGATGATCTTCTGGTCCATCAGCAGGGCGGCGACGGTGGTGCGCGAGCGGGAGATCCGGGCCCAGGCCCGGTCGGGGTCGGCGTCCGGGCGCAGCGGGTCGGGGCCGAGCCGGTCGTGGACCGCCTTCTTCTCGCCCTCGCCGATCAGCGCGCAGGTGGTGGGGCCGCGCAGGTCGGCGTAGTGCTCCGGGGTGAGCAGCCGGAGCCGGACGGTGTCGGCGGCGGGCGGCGCGGGGGCCGTACCGAAGCCGAGTTTGCCGAAGAGGCCGAGGTGGATGTGGACCCAGGCGTCGCCCAGCTCCAGGAAGAGGTGCTTGCCGTGTGCCTCGGCACTCTCCAGGGTGCGGCCGTCGAGCAGGGCCGCGCTCCCGGCGAACCGGCCCTGCGGGCTGCTCACCCGGGTGACCCGGCCGGCGAACCGTGCGGTGTGGTCCTGGGCGAGACGGTGGATCGTATGCCCCTCGGGCACGGCGCGGCTCCTCGGCGGGAGAACGGCCGCGCCGCCGGGGTGTCCCGGTGGCGCGGCCGGACGGGATCAGCCCTGCGGGTGGTGGGCGGGGATCGGCGGGAGGACGTGGGTCTCCTCGTAGTCCGACAGCATCTTGATGCGGCGCGTGTGGCGCTCCTCGTCGGAGTACGGGGTGGCCAGGAACGCCTCGACGAAGCTGACGGCCTCGTCCTGGGTGTGCATCCGGCCGCCGACGGAGATGACGTTGGCGTTGTTGTGCTCCCGGCCGAGCTGGGCGGTCCGCACGCTCCAGGCGAGGACGGCCCGGACGCCCTTGACCTTGTTCGCGGCGATCTGCTCGCCGTTGCCGGAGCCGCCGATCACGATGCCGAGGCTGTCGGCGTCGGCGGCGGTCCGCTCGGCGGCGCGCAGGCAGAACGGCGGGTAGTCGTCCACCGCGTCGTAGAGGTGGGGCCCGCAGTCGACGGGCTCGTGGCCGTTGTTCTTGAGCCAGTCCACGAGGTGGTTCTTGAGCTCGAAACCGGCATGGTCTGATCCGAGGTACACGCGCATGGGACGAGTGTGGCACGCCTCTTCCCGGCGGCCCCTGGTGACCCCCGGCGGGCCGTGGCCCGCCGGGGCGCCGCGTTACCGGGGGCGGGGTCAGCCGCGGCGGCCCGCCAGCTTCCAGGCGGCCGGCAGCACGCCCATGGCCAGCGCGGCCTTGAGCGCGTCGCCGATCAGGAAGGGGGTCAGGCCCGCCGCGACGGCGGCGGCCAGGGACATCCCGGTGGCGGCCATCAGGTAGGGCACGCCCACCGCGTAGATCACGGCGGAGCCGAGGGCCATCGTGGCCGCCGTCCGCACGGCCGAGCGGTCGGCGCCGCGCCGGGCGAGGGCGCCGACCAGGGTGGCGGCCAGCAGCATGCCGAGGACGTAGCCGAAGGAGGCGCCGCCCGCGCCGGAGGTCCCGTTCGCGAACCACGGCACCCCGGCCATGCCGACGAGGGCGTACAGGGCGAGCGCGAGGAAGCCGCGGCGGGCGCCGAAGGCGGTGCCGACGAGCAGGGCGGCGAAGGTCTGGCCGGTGACCGGGACCGGGGAGCCGGGGACGGGCACGGCGATCTGCGCGGCGAGACCGGTGAGCGCGGCTCCGCCGGCGACGAGCACGAGGTCGCGGACGCGGCTCGCGGGCAGCAGGTCGGCGAGGACGGCGCCGGGCCGGAAGGAGACGGAAGCAGTGCTCATCGGGGGCTCCGCGAGATCGTGGTGACAGGACGGTCCCGTCCGGCGAGCGGCCCGGCGGGGGCCCGCGGGAGTGCCGTGGGGGCCGGAAGACCGGGGGGACACCGTGACGTTAGTCCGCGGTCCGCCGCCGTCCCACCGTCACCCGGGACAAACCCGCACTCCCCCGCTTGGTGGGGACCCGACAAAGATCGCGGTTCACACCTGACGTGGCGTGATCCGCGTCACGGGGAAGATCCGACCACACGTCCGTTTTGCGTGCGTGGGCGCCGCTCGGCGAGACTGTAGGTTCCCGCCAATCACCCGCGAAGCCCCCGCCCCCTGCCCGAACGAGAGTACGAGCACTCCTCATGCGCGACCGCCTGCCCGACGCACCTCCCCCGACGGCCGACCTGCCCGCGGAACCCCTGAGCCACAGCCTCAAGCAGCGCCATCTGACCATGCTGGGGCTCGGCGGAGTGATCGGCGCCGGGCTCTTCGTCGGCTCCGGCGCCGGGATCACCCTGGCCGGACCCGCGATCGTCTGCTCGTACCTGCTGGCCGGCGCGCTCGCGATGCTGGTGATGCGGATGCTCGGCGAGATGTCCGCCGCGATGCCCGCCTCCGGCTCCTTCTCCGTGCACGCGGAACGGGCGCTCGGGCGGTGGGCCGGGTTCTCGGTGGGCTGGCTGTACTGGTTCCTGCTGGTCGTGGTGCTCGCCGTCGAGGCGACCGGGGCGGCGAAGATCGCGAACGGCTGGCTCCCGGCGGTGGACCAGTGGCTCTGGGTGCTGATCTTCATGGTGGTCTTCACCGTCGCCAACCTGGCCGCCGTGCGGAACTTCGGCGAGTTCGAGTTCTGGTTCGCCGCCCTGAAGGTCGGCGCGATCGTGCTCTTCCTGATCCTGGGCACGCTGGCCGTCTTCGGGCTGCTCCCGGACACCGAACCGGTGGGCCTGGCCAATCTGACCGGGCAGGGCGGCTTCGCCCCCCACGGCGTCGCCGGTGTGGTCGCCGGCCTGCTCGCCGTGATCTTCGCCTTCGGCGGCCTGGAGGTCGTCACCATCGCGGCGGCCGAGTCGGACGACCCGGCCCGCTCCGTGGCCCGCGCGGTGCGCAGCGCCGTGTGGCGCATCCTCTTCTTCTACGTCGGCTCGATGCTGGTCATCGTGACCCTGCTGCCCTGGCAGTCGATGCTGCCCGGCGTCAGCCCGTACGTGGCCGTCCTCGACTCGATCGGCATCCCCGCGGCCGGGCAGATCATGAACATCGTGGTCTTCGTGGCGCTGCTGTCGGCGCTCAACGCCAATCTGTACGGGTCCTCGCGCATGGTGTTCTCGCTGGCGGAGCGGAAGGAGGCGCCGACGGCGCTGCTGAAGGTCTCGCGGGGCGGGGTCCCGCGCCGGGCGGTGTTCGCCTCGGTGGTCTTCGGTTTCGCCTCGGTGGTGCTGAACCTGCTCTGGCCCGACACGGTCTTCCTCTACCTGCTCAACGCGGTGGGCGCGGTGCTGCTGTTCGTGTGGGCGCTGATCGCGGTCTCGCAGCTGAGGCTGCGCGGCAGGATCGAGCGGGAGATGCCGGAGCGGCTGACGTTGCGGATGTGGTGCTTCCCGTACCTGACCTGGGCCGCGCTGGTGGCCATGGCGGTGGTCCTGGTGCTGATGCTGTTCGACGACGCGGCCCGGCCGCAGCTGCTGTGGTCGACGGGGGCGGCCGGGGCGGTGCTGGCGGTGGCGGGCCTGCGCGAGCTCCGGGCCCGCCGGGCCGGGCGGAAGCGGGCGGGCGAGCCGGACGGGGCGGGGCCGCAGGGCCGGGCCGGCTGACCCCGCCGGGGGCGGATGATCACGTCCGGTGAGCCGGATGTCCGGATGCTGGACGACAAGTGTCCGATAAACGGACGGTAGGCAGACTGGGACACCTCACCCCGTCTCCCCGCACACCGGACAGGCATCCCTCGATGAGCCAGAGCACCCTGACCCCGCCCGGCCGGCCCGCGCCGTCACCGCCCGGCGCCGGCTCCCCCCTCGGCAACGGACTGAAGCAGCGCCACCTCTCGATGATCGCCCTCGGCGGGGTCATCGGCGCCGGACTCTTCGTCGGCTCCGGCGCCGGCATCGCCGCCGCGGGACCGTCGATCGTGCTCGCGTACGCCGCCTCCGGGCTGCTCGTCATGTGCGTGATGCGGATGCTCGGCGAGATGTCCGCCGCCAACCCCTCCTCCGGCTCCTTCTCCGTGCACGCGGAGCGGGCCATCGGCCCGTGGGCCGGGTTCACGGCGGGCTGGATGTTCTGGACGCTGCTCTGCGTGGGCGTCGCCATCGAGGCGATCGGCGCGGCGCACATCATGACGGGCTGGTTCCCGGGCACCCCCTCCTGGATGTGGGTGCTGGTCTTCATGGCCCTCTTCTGCGGTTCCAACCTGGCCGCCGTCTCGCACTTCGGCGAGTTCGAGTTCTGGTTCTCCGCCCTGAAGGTCGGCGCCATCGCGCTCTTCCTGGGGCTGGGCGTGCTCGCCGTCCTCGGCCTGCTGCCCGGCACCGCCTCCCCCGGCGCCGCCCACCTCGCCCCCGACGGCGGCTTCCTCCCCAACGGGATGGACGGCCTGCTCATCGGCGTCCTGGCCTCGGTCGTCGCGTACGGCGGCCTGGAGACGGTGACGATCGCCGCCGCCGAGTCCGACGACCCCGTCAAGGGCGTGGCCAGGGCCGTGCGGACCACCATGTGGCGGATCGCCGTCGTCTACGTCGGCTCCATGCTGGTCATCGTCACCCTGCTGCCGTGGAACGACCCGGCCGTCACCGCGCAGGGCCCGTACGCCGCGACCCTGGACCGCCTGGGCATCCCCGCGGCCGGCGAGATCATGAACGTGGTCATCCTGATCGCCCTGCTCTCCGCGATGAACGCCAACATCTACGGCTCCTCCCGGATGGCCTACTCCCTCGTCTCCCGCGGCCAGGGCCCCCGGGCGCTGGCCAAGGTCACCGGCCGGGTGCCGCGCCGGGCCGTGCTGGCCTCCTGCGGCTTCGGTTTCGTCACCGTGCTGCTCTCGTACTGGTACCCGGACACCCTCTTCGCCTGGCTGCTCAACATGGTCGGCGGGGTGATCCTGATCGTCTGGGGCTTCACCGCCGTCTCGCAGCTCGTGCTGCGCCGCAGGCTGGAGCGGGAGGCGCCGGGCACGCTGGTCGTGCGGATGTGGTGCTTCCCGTACCTGACCTGGGTGGCGCTGGCCGGGGTGGCCGGGGTCCTGGTGCTGATGGCCGTGGGCGACGACACGCGCGTCCAGCTGGTCTTCACCGGCGGGCTGGCGCTCGCCCTCGCGGCGACCGGCTGGGCGATCCAGCGCCGGGCCGCCGCCCGGACCTGACGGACCGGCGGCACGGAGCAAGGAGGCGGGTCCCGCGCACCGGCGCGGGACCCGCCTCCTTGCGTGCTTCCTCCGCGCTTCTCCCGTGCTTCCCGCGCACTTCCCCCGTGCTTCCCCCGTACTTCTCCCCACTTCTCCGCGCGTTCTTCGTGAGGTGACCCTTACATGCGGAGGGGAATACCTACTGCTAGCGTGCAGTTGCGCATTAATTGCAATAAGCAGTTGGCACGCTGAGGGGACCGGACACACGCATGGCCATCTACACGCTTCCTGAGCTTCCTTACGACTACGCGGCGCTGGAGCCGGTGATCAACCCGCAGATCATCGAACTCCACCACGACAAGCACCACGCGGCCTACGTGGCGGGCGCCAACACCACGCTGGAACAGCTGGAGGAGGCGCGCGCCAAGGAGAACTGGGGCGCGCTCAACGGCCTGGAGAAGAACCTCGCGTTCCACCTCTCCGGTCACATCCTGCACAGCATCTACTGGCACAACATGGCCAGCCCGAAGACCGGCGAGGGCGGTGGCACCCCGGACGAGAAGGACGGTCTGGGCGACCTGCCGGCCGCGATCACCGAGTCCTTCGGCTCCTTCGCCGCCTTCAAGAAGCAGCTGACCTTCGCCTCCTCCGCGACCCAGGGCTCCGGCTGGGGCGTGCTCGCGTACGAGCCCATCAGCGGCCGTCTGATCGTCGAGCAGGTCTACGACCACCAGGGCAACGTGGGCCAGGCGTCGGTGCCGGTGCTGGTCTTCGACGCGTGGGAGCACGCGTTCTACCTTCAGTACAAGAACCAGAAGGTGGACTTCATCGAGGCGATGTGGAACGTCGTCAACTGGCAGGACGTGGCCAAGCGCTACGCCGACGCCAAGGCGAACACCCCGCTGCTGATCCCCGCGCAGGGCTGACCGCCCCCACCAGCCCGTCCGTCTCGTGATCGTCTTCTCAACCTTCACCTGCGGGCGTGTCCACCGGAAGGCCCCCACGAGGACGTGACTCGTGGGGGCCTTCCGTCGTGCCCGGCGCGCCCGGACGTGCGGTGCGCCCAGGGGCGCACCGCGGGGGGCCTCACTCGAAGCTGGGGCCCTGGGTGCGGGTGCGCTTGATCTCGTAGAAGCCGGGGGTGGAGGCGACCAGCAGGGTGCCGTCCCACAGCCGGGCGGCGGCCTCGCCGCGCGGGGCCGGGGTGACGACCGGGCCGAAGAAGGCCACCTCCTCGCCGTCGGCGCCGGGCACGGAGATCACCGGGGTGCCGACCTCCTGGCCGACGCGCTCGATGCCCTCGCTGTGGGAGGCGCGCAGCACCGTGTCGTACTCGTCGGACTCCGCGTAGTCGATCAGCTCGGCCGGCAGGCCCGCCTCGGCCAGCGCCTCGGCGACGGCTTCGAGGCTGCCGCCCTTGCCCTCGTTGTGGATCTTGGTGCCGAGGGCGGTGTACAGCTTGCCGGTGATCTCCTGGCCGTACTTCTGCTGGGCGGCGGTGACCACGCGGACCGGGATGAGGGCCTTGGGGCCGAGCATCTCGCGGTAGAACTCGGGGAGTTCGTCGAGCTTGTTCTCGTTCAGCACGTTGAGGCTCATCACGTGCCAGCGGACCTCGATGTCGCGGACCTTCTCGACCTCGACCATCCAGCGGGAGGTCATCCAGGCCCAAGGGCAGAGCGGGTCGAACCAGAAGTCGACGGGGGTCTTCGCGCTCACCTGGGTGTCGGTCATGTCTCTCCTCCACGGGGAAAAAGGCATCACTGGGGTCACGTTCTCCGTCGCCAACCAGGCCGGGGTCGCGCACATTCCCCCCATGGGAGGATTCGTCAGAAGAACGAGATCACGCACGAAGGAGTGCACGTGCCCGGAGAGAATCTGTCCCGCGACGAGGCCCGCGAGCGGGCCGAGCTGCTGTCCGTCGACGGGTACGAGGTCACCCTCGACCTGCGGTCCGCCGTGGACCAGGACGAGCCGGCCGAGGGTCCCCGTACCTTCCGTTCGGTGACCACCGTCCGCTTCCGGGCGGCGACCCCCGGTGCGGCCACGTTCGCGGACCTGATCGCCCCCTCGGTGAACGCCGTGACCCTGAACGGGCGCGCCCTCGACACCGCCGCCGTCTTCGACGGGACCCGGATCGCCCTGGACGGGCTGGCCTCCGAGAACGTCCTGGTCGTGGACGCGAACTGCGCGTACAGCCGGACCGGCGAGGGCATGCACCGCTTCGTCGACCCGGAGGACGGCGAGGTCTACCTCTACACCCAGTACGAGCCGGCGGACGCCCGCCGGGTCTACGCGAACTTCGAGCAGCCGGACCTGAAGGCCCCCTACCGCTTCGAGGTGACCGCGCCCGAGCGGTGGCGGGTGTGGAGCAACGGCGCCGAGGAGTCCCGCGAGGGAGGGACCTGGCGGTTCGCCGAGACCGCGCCGATCTCCACCTACATCACCTGTGTGGTGGCGGGCCCGTACCACTACGTGACGGACACCTACACGCGCGGGAGCCTGACGATCCCGCTGGGCGCGATGTGCCGCAAGGGGCTGGCGAAGCACTTCGACGCCGATGACGTCTTCCTCGTCACCAAGCAGGGCTTCGACTTCTTCCACGAGCACTTCGACTACCCGTACCCCTTCGGCAAGTACGACCAGGCCTTCGTGCCGGAGTACAACCTCGGCGCCATGGAGAACCCGGGGATGGTGACCTTCCGGGAGGAGTACATCTTCCGCGGCAAGGTCACCAAGGCCGCCTACGAGCGCCGCTCCAACACGATCCTGCACGAGATGGCGCACATGTGGTTCGGCGACCTGGTCACCATGAAGTGGTGGGACGACCTGTGGCTGAAGGAGTCCTTCGCGGACTACATGGGCTCCTTCGCACAGGCCGGGGCGACCCGTTTCGAGAACGCGTGGGTCACCTTCGCCAACAGCCGCAAGGCGTGGGCGTACCGGACCGACCAACTCCCCTCCACCCACCCCGTCACGGCCGACATCCGTGACCTGGAGGACGCGAAGCTGAACTTCGACGGCATCACGTACGCCAAGGGCGCGGCGGTGCTCAAGCAGCTCGTCGCCTACGCGGGGCAGGACGCCTTCCTGGAGGGCGCCCGCCGCTACTTCAAGGCCAACGCGTACGGGAACACCACCCTGGACGACCTGCTGTCGGTACTCGCGGAGGTCTCCGGGCGGGACATGGCCACCTGGTCGCGGGCCTGGCTCCAGACGGCGGGCGTGAACGTGCTGACGCCCGTGGTGACCCACGACGCGGGCGGTCGCGTGACGGAGCTGGCGGTGGTCCAGGAGGGCGACGAGCTGCGCCCGCACCGGATCGCGATCGGCCTGTACCGGGTGGAGGCGGACGGCTCCCTGGTCCGCTACGCGCGGGCCGAGGCGGACGTGGCCGGGGCCCGGACCGTGGTCGCGGAGCTGGCGGGGCACGAGCGGCCCGACCTGGTGCTGGTCAACGACGACGACCTCTCCTACTGCAAGGTCCGCTTCGACGAGGGCTCGCTGGCCACCCTCCGGGCCCACCTGGGCGACATCACGGCCCCGCTGCCGCGGGCGCTGTGCTGGTCGGCGCTGTGGAACCTGACGCGGGACGGCCTGATGCCGGCGCGCGACTTCGTCTCGCTGGTGCTGACCCACGCGGGCCGGGAGACGGAGGTCGGCGTCCTGGAGATGCTGCACACGCAGTCGCTGAGCGCGGTCACCCACTACGCGGCGCCGCACTGGCGCGAGCAGGGCGGCCGGGAGCTGGCGGCGGGCGCGCTGCGCGAGCTGCGGCTGGCCGGGCCGGGATCGGAGCACCAGCTGGCCTGGGCCCGCTTCTTCGCGGCGGGCGCGGCGACGGACGCCGACTTCCAGCTGCTGCTGGGGCTGCTGGAGGGGACGGCCCGGATCGACGGGCTGGAGATCGAGCAGGAGCTGCGCTGGAGCCTCCTGCGCCCGCTGGCCGCGCACGGGGTGGTGGGCGAGGAGGCGATCGCCGCCGAGCTGGCGCGCGACGACACGGCTTCGGGCAAGCGGCACCAGGTGCGCTGCCTGGCGGCGCGGCCGTCCGCGGCGGTCAAGGACCAGGCGTGGGCGGCGGTCGTCGAGTCGGACGCCCTGTCCAACGCGCTGGTGGAGGCGACGATCGCGGGCATGCAGCAGCCCTCGCAGCGGGCCCTGCTGGCCCCGTACACCGAGCGCTACTTCGCGGCGATCGAGCGGATCTGGGCGGACCGGTCGATCCAGATCGGGATGGACGTGGTGCGGGGGCTGTACCCCTCGCTACAGGACGACGAGTCCACGCTGGCGGCGACGGACGCCTGGCTCGCGGCCCACGCGGACGCGGCCCCGGCCCTGCGCCGCCTGGTCCTCGAATCCCGCGACGACCTGGCCCGCGCCCTGCGCGCCCAGGTCTGCGACGCGGCGGCGGGCTGACCCCCGCCCCCCGGGGCCGCCGCCGGTCCGGGCTCCGGCCCGGCGGCGGCCGGGGGCCGGAAGGACGGCGGCGGGCGGGGGCCGGGCGGTGGTGTGGCCGGGGGCGGTGGTGTGGCCGGGCGGTGGCGAAACGATTCGGCGCACGGTCCGCCCCGGGCGCGGGCGAAACGATCCGGCAGCGGCTCCATTCGGCAGTCGAACGCGCGTACTTTAGCCCTGGCTTGTCACGGTTTGTCGACAGCCGTGTCACAGCGGTTCGCAAAGCCATGGCCTGAGGGAATCACCGCGTCATGAACCACGACGCACACCTCCCCCTCGCCCCTCTCCCCGCCACGCCCCTCCCCCTCGCGCACCCCACCGACGGCGGCCCCCGCGTGCTGACCCTCGCCCAGCTCCGCGCGCGGGGCCTCACCGCCGCCGACGCCGCCGGACGGTCCTGGCGGCAGCTCCTGCCCGGGGTCTTCCTGCTCCACGCGGGACCCGCGACCGGCGAGGAACGGCTGCACGCCGCGCTCCTCTACGCGGGACGCCGCCGCGGCGGCGACGAGCCGATGATCACGGGGCCGGCGGCGCTCGCGCTGTACCGGTTCGGCTCCGTACCCACGCTGCTCTCCCTCCCGTCCATCGACGTCCTCGTACCCGGCACCCGGCGGCTGCGTTCCGCCGGGGACGTGCGGATCGTCCGGGCCGCCACCCCGCCCCGCCCCGAACGGGTGGCCGGGCTGCCGGTGGCGCCCGTCGCGCGGGCCGTCGCCGACACCGTCGACCGGCTCCGCGACGCCACCGCCGTCCACCACCTGCTCGGCGAGGCCGTACGCGGCGGGCACTGCGAGGCCGGCGCCGTGGTGCGGGAGCTGACGGCGGCCCGGCTGCTGGGCCGCCCGTACGTGGTGGACGCCGTCGAGTCGCTCCTCGCGGAGAGCCGCGCCGTCGCCGAGGACCGGCTGTACCAGCTCGTACGGGGCTACGGGCTGCCCGAGCCGGTCTGGAACGCGGACCTGCGACTGCCCGGCGGCCCGTACCTCGGCGGGGTCGACGCGTACTGGCCCGAGCGGGCCGTCGCCGTGGAGATCGACACCCGGGGCCCACGGGAGGACGGGACCGGGGACGAGCGGTGGTCCGAGTCCGCCCGCAAGCTGGAGTCCCTGGAACGGCTCGGGGTGACCCTCGTCCACCTCACCCCGCGCAAGCTCCGGGACTGGCCCGAGCAGCAGGCCGCGGTCCTGCGGACCGCCCTGACGGCCGCCGCCGGGAACGAGTGCGCCGCCCACCTGATCGTCCTCCCCCGGTGAGCGGCGGTGCGCCCCGGCCCGGACCGGACCGCTCCCGTCACCCCTCCCGCCACCTCTGCGCCCGTCGCCTCCTGCGCGGCCCCGCTACCACCACCGCGAGGGCTCCGGCGAGGGCGGGACCGGGTTGGCCGGGGAGTACTCCGGGGCGCTCCAGCGCAGCCGTCCCGGGTGCAGGCTCTCCCTCACCGACTCCACCCGGAAGCGGACGCCCCGGCCGCCGTCCGCCCCGCACTCCGTGCGGGCCCGGCCGCTGAGCTGGAGCACCGCCCCGCTCTCCCAGTCGGGGAAGAGCAGCCCGGCCCGCGGGTCGGTGGCCAGGTTCCCCAGGGTCAGGAACATGGCGTTGCCCGGGTAGTCCGGCCAGAACAGCTCCACGGGCGAGACCACCTCCACGAAGCCCGGCATCCCGCCCCGGTGGCTGGCGTCGGCCCCCTCGCCGGGCGCGGTGGTGGCGACGAAGAAGGTGTCGGCGGCGCGGACGGCCCGCTCCTGGCCGGGGGTGAGCGCGTACCCGCGCCGCAGCACACCGGCCCCTTCGGGGACGGGGCCGAGCGGCCGGCGCTTCTGGAGGTACTTCGGGCAGTTGGAGAAGACCTCCCGCGCCGCGACGGCGAAGCCGCCGGGGACGGGGACAGGGTCGACGAGGCCGTTCAGCCGCATCCGGCGCCGGGTGCGCGGGTCGAGGGCGAGGGTCCCGACCGGGGTCCCGGCGGTGGCCAGGGCCCGCGCGAGCGGGTCCCCGGCCGGCAGCCCGCCGGTGACCGTCATCCGGTCCGGCGCGGTGGCCCGTACAAAACCGGGTGCCCCGGTGAGCAGCGAGGCCCACAGCTGTCCCTCGGGGTCGGCGGCGCCGACGACCAGGTGGGGCTGGAGCGCCAGGAAGGCCGCGGCCACCTCCCGGATGCCGGCGCCCACCGAGCGGCCGACGCGCTCGGCGGGCCCGCGGACCCCGACCCGCTCCTGAACGGCCGGCGAGCCCCGGTGGTAGACGGGTTTCATCAGAAGAATCCGCAGGCCGGGGCCCCAGGGACGGGGGCGGGCGCGTCTTCGGCACCGGCCGGGACGGAGATCTCCAGACGGGTCCCGTCGGGGTCGTGGAAGAAGATGCCGCCGGAGGCCGCGCCCTCGGCGTGGGCCACGACGCCCTCGTAGGCGAAGGGGACGCCGAGCGCGCGCAGCCGTGCCTCGTAGGCCCGGACGTCCTCGATGTCCCCGGCCGTCAGGGCCAGGTGGTGGAGTCCGGCCGAGGCCGGGGCGTAGCCGCCGTCGGCCTGCTGCCAGAGGGTGAGGACGAGCGTGCCGTCCTGGCCGAGGAAGGCGTAGCGGCGGTCCCCCTCGGCGCCGCCCTCCTCCAGGACCTGGAAGCCGAGGGCGCCTTGGTAGAAGGCGAGCGAGCGGGCCAGATCGGTGACGTTGAGGCCCACGTGGCCGGTGCGGAGCGGGCTGATGGCGGCAGCCGTCATGACAGGTTCCTTCCCCCCAGAGGTTCCCGGACGCCCCAGATGTTCCTGGACCTCCGGAGATCTAACCTTCTAAATGGAGATTAGGGGTTAGTAATCGACGCGTCAACCGGTCACGTACCCTTGAGGGGTTAGCAGAACGTGAGAAAGTGCGGAGAGATGACGGCGGCGGACCCACGACCCCTGACCGGCGAGCCGATCGCCCTGGACCTGCTGAACACCCGCTGGCTGATGGACGGCGAGCCGCAGGACCTCTTCGCCGGAGCCGCCGGGCTGACCCGCCTGGAAGGGCTCGCGGTCTGGCTGGAGAGCGCCGGTCTGGCCGGTCGTTCCCGGGCCGACGCCCCGACCCTCGTCCACCTGCTGACCGCCCGCGAGGCGCTGTCCCGCGCGGTCGCGGACCCGGCGGACGGGAGCGCCCGCGCCCTGGTCGACGCCGTACTGGAGCACGGCCGCATCCGCGCCACCCTCACCGCCGAAGGCCCCGGCGAGCGGGCCGAGTTCGCCGACCCGGCCTGGGGCCCGGCCTGGACGGCGGCGTACGACTACCTCGGCCTGCTGGGCGCGACGCCCGAGCGCATCCGCGCGTGCGCCTCCGACCACTGCGTCCTGCGGTTCTACGACGTCTCGCGCAACGGCACCCGGCGCTGGTGCTCGATGGCGATCTGCGGCAACCGGGCGAAGGCGTCGCGTCACTACGCGCGCACGCGCGAGCGCTGAGCGAGCGGAATCCGTCACACCCGTCCCTGACGGAACTCCGCCCCGCCGTGGGCGCGTGGCGGGAAAGTCCACGGAACCACGGCTCCGGACCGGCGGTCTGCCCGGCCCTGCCCCGATAAGGGCGTACTGGCGGGTACTACGCGCTGGCGACTGTCCGCCATGTCAGGTCTCGGTCAAATACATCTCTCCCCAAAGAGCGGTCACTTGAGGAAGGCTGACCGGTCATCCGGCACCGAAATCCGGACCGTATCTTTCACTTATCCAGGGATGCTGATGACCCTCGAATCCCCCAGCTCCATATCCGGGGCCAGACGTGTCGCGCGCGTCGCGGCTGCCGCCGGCCTGGTCGCCGCCCTCGCGGCCACCTCCGCCGTGCCCGTCTTCGCGGCGACCGGCGCCACCGCGCCGGACGCCAACCCGGCGGTCAAGTCGGCCGAGCGCAAGCTCGGTTCGGCCGATGCCGAGCTGCTCCAGGAGGCGAAGGCCAAGGGTGACGCGACCGTCACCGTCATGGTCGCCACCGCCCCCGGCCAGACCCAGCAGGTGGCCCAGCAGCTCAAGGACGTCCAGGGCGCCTCGGTGGGCCAGACGTACGACAAGCTCGGCTACGTCCGCGCCACCCTGCCGACCGGCAAGGCCGAGGCCGCGCTGGCCGCGGCCGCCAAGCTGACCTCCGTGCACGGCATCGACCTGCGGCACGAGATCCAGCGGCCGGACCCGCGCCCCGACTCCGGCCAGGAGGCGGGCACGGCACAGACCCCCGCCCCCGGGAGCTACCCGGCCCCGGACCGCGACACCCCGGCGAAGAACCCGTACAACCCGTCCTTCGAGACCGGTTCGGTGGACTTCGTCGAGAACAACCCGCAGGCCGACGGCCGCGGCGTGACCATCGGCATCCTGGACTCGGGCGTCGACGTCGCCCACCCCGCGCTCCAGACCACCACCACCGGCGAGCGCAAGATCGTCGACTGGGTGACCGCGACCGACCCGGTCACGGACAACGACGCCACCTGGCGCGCCCAGATCACCCCGGTCACCACCGCGGGCGGCACCTTCACCGCGGGCGGCCAGAGCTGGAAGGCCCCCGAGGGCAGCTTCCAGTGGAGCCGCTTCAGCGAGTCGATCACCGCCAACGGTGACATGAAGGGCGACGTCAACCGGGACGGCGACACCGGCGACCGGTTCGGTCTGCTCTACGACCCGGTGGCCGGGACCGTCCGCGTCGACACCGACCAGAACGGCGACTTCACCGACAACGAGCCGATGAAGCCGTACAAGGACGGCTACCAGATCGGCTACTTCGGCACGGACAACCCCGCGACCGAGGTCGTCGACCGCATCCCCTTCGTCATCCAGATCCGCAAGGACGTCCCGATGGACGCCCTGGGCGGCGACTGGATCGGCAAGAAGGCCGACTTCGTCAACATCGGCATCATCGAGTCGGAGCACGGCACGCACGTCGCCGGCATCACCGCCGCCAACAGCCTCTTCGGCGGCCGGATGAACGGCCAGGCGCCCGGCGCGAAGCTCGTCTCCTCGCGCGCCTGCTCCTGGTCCGGCGGCTGCACCAACGTCGCGCTGACCGAGGGCATGATCGACCTCGTCGTCAACCGCGGTGTGGACATCGTCAACATGTCCATCGGCGGTCTGCCCGCGCTGAACGACGGCAACAACGCGCGCGCCGAGCTCTACAAGAACCTCATCGACACCTACGGTGTCCAGCTCGTCATCTCGGCGGGCAACGAGGGCCCCGGTGTCAACACCATCGGTGACCCCGCCCTCGCGGACAAGGTCATCTCCGTGGGCGCCTCGGTCTCCAAGGAGACCTGGGCCGCCAACTACGGCTCCGGTGTGGCCAAGCCGTACGGCATGTTCTCGTTCTCCTCGCGCGGCCCGCGTGAGGACGGCGGCTTCACGCCGACCCTCACCGCCCCCGGCGCGGCCATCAACACCACCCAGACCTGGCTGCCCGGCGGACCGGTCCGGGAGGCGGGCTACTCCCTGCCGGCCGGTTACTCCATGCTCCAGGGCACCTCGATGTCCTCGCCGCAGGCGGCGGGCGCCGGCGCCCTGCTGATCTCGGCCGCGAAGCAGCAGGGCATCGCTCTGACCCCGGCTACCCTGCGCATCGCGCTCACCAGCACCGCGAAGACGATCGACGGCGTCCCGGCGCACGCCCAGGGCGCGGGCCTCATCGACGTCGCCGCGGCGTGGGAGTCCGTCCAGAGCGATGCCAAGGCCAACGACTTCACCGTCAAGGCCCCGGTCGACACGGCGATCGACCAGTTCCTGAAGACCCCGGGCTTCGGCACCGGTCTCTACGACCGCGAGGGCGGCCTCAAGGCCGGTGACCGCAAGGTCTACGACGTCGTCGTCACCCGCACCACGGGCGTCAAGTACGGCACCCGGCACAACGTGAGCTGGCGCAGCAACGACGGAACGTTCCGCCTCCTGGGCGGCTACGACTACGTCACCCTGCCGCTGAACAAGCCCGTCACCCTGCGGGTCGAGGCGAAGCCCACGTCGGCCGGTGTCCACAGCGGCATTCTCCAGCTCGACGACCCGACCACCGAGGGCATCGACAAGCAGATCCTCTCCACGGTCGTCGTCGCCGACGCGCTGGCGCAGCCGTCGTACACGGTCTCCGACACCTCCTCGGTGCAGCGCAACAGCCACAAGTCGTACTTCGTCACCGTCCCGCAGGGCGCCAAGACCCTTGAGGTCGCCCTCGGCGGTCTCGCGGCGGGCAGCCAGACGCGCTTCATCTCGATCCACCCGTACGGCCTGGGTGTCGAGGACAGCGCGACGACGAAGTGCTACCCGAACTACGACAACCCGGCGAACACCTGCCGCCCCGACCTGCGCTCCTACACCGACCCGACCCCGGGCGTCTGGGAGATCGAGGTCGAGTCGCGCCGTACGTCGCCGCTGCTCGACAACCCGTACCGCCTCGACGTCTCGCTGCTCGGCGCGGCCTTCGACCCCGCGGTCAAGGTCCTGCCCGAGGTCCAGCAGGGCACCCCGGCGCCGGTCCAGTGGAACGTCAAGAACGAGGGCGCGGCCATCACCGGCGGCAAGCTCAAGGGCGGCCAGCTCGGCTCCGCGAAGGTCGACCGTCCGAGCATCGCGGTCAACGAGCGCAAGGCGTTCAACGTCACCCTCGGTGCGGGCGTCTCCCGCCTGGACGCCACCATCGGCAAGGTCTCCGACACGGCCGCCGACCTCGACCTTGAGGTCTACCGGGTGCTGAACGGTGCCCGGACCCTGGTCGGCTCCTCCGCCGACGGCGACTCCGAGGAGTCCGTGAGCCTGGTCAACCCGGCCGCGGGCGACTACGTCGTCGAGGTGATCGGCTACGCGATCCCGTCCGGCTCCACCGCCTACGACTACCGCGACGTGTTCTTCTCGACCTCCCTGGGCTCCGTCCAGGTCGACGAGAACGCCACGGTCAACCTCGCCGGCGGCGCCACCGCGCAGGTCTCGGCGAACGTGGTGGCCGGCAGCCCGGCCCCCGCGGGCCGGCAGTTCTTCGGCCAGGTCAGCCTGCTGAACGCCCGCGGCACCGCCGCCGGCACCGGCAACGTCCAGATCGAGAAGGTCCTCCCGTAACCGGGCAGACCCCACACCCCCGAGGGGGCGGCGCTCCGACGAGCCCCGCCCCTTCGGGCTTTCCCGGGGGCGGGTGAGGGGGCGCCGCTGTCCGAAGCCCCGGTCCAGCACCCGCCCCACCCCTTCGACCGCCCCACCTCTCCGGCGGCGCCGGGGGGGGGTGACGTGGGCGGTGTGGGACCGTCGTGAGGGTCCACATGCCGGACGGCGTCCGGTCCTCGGACAACGGATTGGACAATGCTCGTGGGGTCGAACGCATGATGGGCCCACGCGCGCCCGCGTCGTACGTAGCAGAAGGAGTCACCGTGAGGGTCGGAATCGTCGGAGCCACCGGTCAGGTAGGCGCAGTCATCCGCGGCATCCTCGCCGAGCGCAAGTTCCCGGTGGACGAGCTGCGGCTGTTCGCCTCCGCCCGCTCGGCGGGTTCGGTCCTGGAGTGGGAGGGCCGGGAGATCACCGTCGAGGACGCTTCCACCGCCGACTACTCCGGCCTGGACATCGTGCTCTTCTCCGCGGGCGGCGCCACCTCCAAGGCGCTGGCCGAGAAGGTCGCCGCGCAGGGCGCCGTCGTCATCGACAACTCCTCCGCCTGGCGCCGTGACCCCGAGGTGCCCCTCGTCGTCTCCGAGGTCAACCCGCACGCGGTCCGCAACCGCCCCAAGGGCATCATCGCGAACCCGAACTGCACCACCATGGCCGCGATGCCGGTGCTGCGCCCGCTCCACGACGAGGCCGGTCTGACCGCGCTGGTCGCCACCACCTACCAGGCCGTGTCCGGCTCGGGCGTGGCCGGTGTCGCCGAGCTCGACGGCCAGGTCAGGGCCGTCGCCGAGAACGCGACCGGGCTGGTCCACGACGGCGGGGCCGTCGACTTCCCCGAGCCGGGCGTCTACCGGCGGCCGATCGCCTTCAACGTCGTCCCGCTGGCGGGTTCGATCGTGGACGACGGCTCCTTCGAGAGCGACGAGGAGCAGAAGCTCCGCAACGAGTCCCGCAAGATCCTGGAGATCCCGGAGCTGAAGGTCTCGGGCACCTGCGTGCGCGTCCCGGTCTTCTCCGGCCACTCCCTCCAGGTCAACGCGCGCTTCGCGCGTCCGCTGAGCGTCGAGCGCGCGTACGAGCTGCTGAAGGACGCCCCGGGCGTCGAGCTCTCGGAGATCCCGACCCCGCTCCAGGCGGCCGGCAAGGACGCCTCGTACGTGGGCCGCATCCGCGCCGACGAGACGGCGGAGAACGGCCTCGCGCTCTTCCTCTCCAACGACAACCTCCGCAAGGGCGCGGCGCTGAACGCGGTCCAGATCGCGGAACTCGTGGCCGAGGAACTCCGCCAGGGCTGAGCCCCGGCACACGGACACATCTGAGGGGCGGGTACCTCCGGGTGCCCGTCCCTTCCCGCGTCCACCCGCCCTTCCCGCGTCAGGGCCACCCCGCGGGGGTCGGTGCGGGGGCGGCACGGCCGGCCCGCGGCGGCGGCGGCTCCAGGGTGGGCGGGGGAAGGCGGCGAAGGCGGTAGGAAACGGGCGTCGGGTGCGCCTCCGGGCCACTCCACGTCAGCGGCCCGGTCCCGCGTGGAAAGATGGCGGGGCAACGCCACCGTCAAAGGAGATGACCGCGTGCCTGGCACGAATCTCACCCGTGAAGAAGCTCAGCAGCGGGCGAAGCTGCTCACCGTCGACTCGTACGAGGTCGAGCTCGACCTCAGCGGCGCGCAGGGGCTCGGCGCCTCCCCGGCGGAGCCGGGGGACGGCACGTATCCGTCCGTGACCACCGTGCGCTTCCGGTCGGCCGAGGCGGGTGCCGGTACGTTCATCGACCTGGTCGCGCCGGCCGTCCACGAGGTCGTCCTGAACGGCAGGTCCCTGGACGTGGCCGCCGTCTTCCGTGACGCGCGGATCACCCTGGACCACCTGGTGGCCGGGGCCAACGAGCTCCGCGTCGTCGCGGACTGCGCCTACACCAACACCGGTGAGGGACTGCACCGCTTCGTCGACCCGGTCGACCAGCAGACGTACCTGTACACCCAGTTCGAGGTTCCGGACGCCCGGCGGGTCTTCGCCAGCTTCGAGCAGCCCGACCTGAAGGCGACGTTCCGGTTCACCGTGAAGGCCCCGGAGGGCTGGACGGTCATCTCGAACTCCCCGACGCCCGAGCGCCCGGCGGACGGCGTGTGGCGCTTCGAGCCGACGCCGCGCATCTCCACGTACATCACCGCGCTGATCGTGGGCCCGTACCACTCGGTGCACAGCAGCTACGAGAAGGACGGCCGGACCGTCCCGCTCGGCATCTACTGCCGTCCCTCGCTGGCCGGGTTCCTGGACGCGGACGCGATCTTCGACGTGACGCGGCAGGGCTTCGACTGGTTCGAGGAGAAGTTCGACTACGCGTACCCCTTCGCCAAGTACGACCAGCTCTTCGTCCCGGAGTTCAACGCGGGCGCGATGGAGAACGCGGGCGCGGTCACCATCCGCGACCAGTACGTCTTCCGCTCGAAGGTGACGGACGCGGCGTACGAGACGCGCGCCGAGACCATCCTGCACGAGCTCGCGCACATGTGGTTCGGCGACCTGGTCACCATGGAGTGGTGGAACGACCTGTGGCTGAACGAGTCGTTCGCGACGTACACGTCGATCGCCTGCCAGGCGTACGCCGAGGGCTCGAAGTGGCCGCACGCGTGGACGACGTTCGCCAACTCCATGAAGACCTGGGCGTACCGGCAGGACCAGCTGCCCTCCACGCACCCGATCATGGCGGACATCCGTGACCTGGACGACGTCCTGGTCAACTTCGACGGCATCACGTACGCCAAGGGCGCCTCGGTGCTCAAGCAGCTCGTCGCCTACGTGGGCATGGACGCCTTCTTCCAGGGCGTGCAGGCGTACTTCAAGGCGCACGCGTTCGGCAACACGCGCCTGTCCGACCTGCTGGGCGCGCTGGAGAAGACCTCCGGCCGCGACCTGACCGCCTGGTCGAAGGCGTGGCTGGAGACGGCCGGCATCAACGTGCTGCGCCCGGAGGTCGAGACCGACGCGAACGGGGTGATCACCTCCTTCGCGGTGCGCCAGGAGGCCCCGGCCCTGCCCGCGGGCGCCAAGGGCGAGCCGACCCTGCGTCCGCACCGGATCGCGATCGGCCTGTACGAGCTCCAGGACGGCCGGCTGGTCCGTGCGGACCGGATCGAGCTGGACATCGACGGCGGCCTCACCGAGGTCCCGGAGCTGGTGGGCCGGGCCCGTCCGGCCGTCTTCCTGCTCAACGACGACGACCTGTCGTACGCCAAGGTGCGCCTGGACGAGGAGTCCCTCGCCACGGTCACCGCGCACCTCGGCGACTTCGCCGAGTCCCTGCCCCGGGCGCTGTGCTGGGCCTCGGCGTGGGACATGACCCGTGACGGGGAGCTGGCCACCCGCGACTACCTGGCGCTGGTCCTGTCGGGCATCGGCAAGGAGTCGGACATCGGTGTCGTCCAGTCGCTGCACCGGCAGGTGAAGCTGGCCGTGGAGCTGTACGCCGCCCCGGCGTGGCGCGAGGAGGGTCTGGCGGCCTGGACCGAGGCCACGCTGGAGCACCTGCGCGCGGCCGGGCCGGGCAGCGACCACCAGCTCGCGTGGGCCAGGGCCTTCGCGGCCACGGCCCGGACCGAGGGGCAGCTGACCTACCTGGCGGCGCTGCTGAGCGGCGCGGCGGAGATCGAGGGCCTGGCCGTCGACACCGAGCTGCGGTGGGCGTTCCTGGAGCGGCTGGCCGCGACGGGCACCGCGGACGAGGCGGCCGTCGAGGCCGAGCTGAAGCGGGACCCCACGGCCGCGGGCGAGCGCCACGCGGCGACCGCGCGGGCCGCGCGCCCGACGGCGGAGGCCAAGGCCGCGGCGTGGGCCTCGGTGGTCGAGGGCGACGCGCTGCCGAACGCGGTGCAGGAGGCCGTGATCGGCGGCTTCGTCCAGAGCGACCAGCGCGAGCTGCTGGCCCCCTACACCGAGAAGTACTTCGCGGTGGTCAAGGAGGTCTGGGAGACCCGGAGCCACGAGATCGCGCAGCAGATCGCGGTGGGGCTGTACCCGGCCCTCCAGGTGTCGCCGCGGACGCTGGCCGCGACGGACGCCTGGCTGGCCTCGGCCGAGCCGAACGCGGCCCTGCGCCGTCTGGTCTCGGAGTCCCGCGCGGGCGTCGAGCGGGCGCTGAAGGCGCAGGCGGCGGACGCGGCGGCGGCTTCCGCCTGACCGGGCCGATGTGAACGGGGCGCCCCCGGCGCGGTACGGACGGTGTCCGGTCCGCGCCGGGGGCGCCCTTCGTCGTACCGGAACCCGTGCGGCCGGTCCGTGCGGCCGGTCCGTGCGGCCGGTCCGTGCGGCCGGTCCGTGCGGCCGGTCCGGGTCGGGCTCCGGCCGTCACCGGGCGGACCCGGACAGGCCGGAGAGGCCTGCCGAAGACCGGCGAGGACCGGCGAGGACCGGGAAGAAGCCGGACGGACCGGGGCGGGCGGTGGCGGCCACGGGGGCGGAGGACGGCGGCTCCGGAACGCGACAGGGCGCCGGGAACCGCCGCACGGCCGACCTGCGGCGTGCGTGGGTCCCCGGCGCCCGGAGAGGTACGAAGCGGGCGTCAGCCCTGGTTCGGTGCCTTGCGCGACTTGTCGCCGACCATCACGAGGCCCGTGATGACCAGGAACAGCACGATCGGCGCGGCCACGAACAGACCGAGGGTCTCGCCGATGCTCAGGCCCGGACCCGGGTCGTCACCGTCGTCGCGGGTCAGCGCCAGAGCGGGAGACGTCATCAGCAGCATCATCAGCGTCGTTCCGGCCGTCACGGCGCCGGCGCGCAGAGCGTTCTTCTTGTCCACGGTGCAAACGTAGCGAACACCTAAACGGCCCGCGCGCCCGGGGGTGCCGTACGGGGCCCGGCGCCCTGGCGCACCGCGCTCAGCAGGGCGTTCGCCCGCGGCGAGGCGGTCAGGGCCTCCAGGGTCAGCGGCCGTCCCTGGGCATCGGCGAGCGGCAGCCGCCAGTTGGGGTACTGGTCCCAGGTGCCCGGCAGGTTCTGCGGCCTCCGGTCCCCCACCGCGTCCGGCAGCCACACCCCGACCAGCCGCGCGGGGGTGCGCAGCAGGAAGGCGTACAGGGCCTGGACGGCGGCCTCCTCGCCCTTGGTCTCCAGGCCGAGCCCCTCCAGCACCTCCAGCCACTCGGCGGTGTCGGCGGCGTCCTCGGCCCGCTCCCGCTCCGGCGGGCGGGTCAGCAGGCCGAGCCGGTCGCGCAGTTGCACGTGGGCCCCGGCGAGCTTGGCGGCCGTGGGCGGCAGGTCGTGGGTGGTGACGGTGGCCAGGCAGCCGGACCGCCACCGCCCCGGCGCGAGCGGCCTGCCGTCCCCGGACCAGTCCCGCTCGAACCAGAGCACCGAGGTGCCGAGGACCCCGCGCCGGGCGAGTGCCTGACGGACTCCCGGCTCCACCGTCCCGAGGTCCTCGCCGACGACCAGGGCCCCGGCCCGGTGGGCCTCCAGCACCAGGACCGCCAGCATCGCCTCGCCGTCGTAACGGACGTACGTCCCCTCGGCGGCCGGGGTCCCGCGCGGAATCCACCAGAGCCGGAAGAGGCCCATGACGTGGTCGATGCGCAGGGCTCCGGCGTACCGGAACACCCCGCGCAGCAGGGCCCGGAAGGGGGCGAAGCCGGTGGCGGCCAGCGCGTCGGGCCGCCAGGGCGGCAGCCCCCAGTCCTGGCCGCGCGCGTTGAAGGCGTCGGGCGGGGCGCCGACGGTGGTCCCGGTGGCGTGGTCACCGGGCGCGGCCCAGACGTCCGCGCCCTCCGGGTGGACCCCGACGGCCAGGTCGTGGACCAGGCCGATGCTCATGCCGGCCTCCCGGGCGGCCCGCTGGGCGGCGGCGAGCTGGGCGGCGGTCAGCCAGAGCAGCCAGCAGTGGAAGTCGACGGCCCCGGGCTCGGCCGCGGCGTCGTCGGGGCGGCGGGCCGGGTCGTGGCCGTACCGCTCGGCCAGGGCGCACCAGGCGGCGTGCCGCTCCAGGGCGGGCCCGCCCTCGGCCCGGAAGCGGGCGAGGTCGGCGGCGCGGTCGGGGTCGCGCGGGACGGCGTACAGCAGTTCCAGGGCGGCGCGCTTGAGCGCCCAGACGGCGTCGCGGTCGATCAGGGCGCCCTTCTCCAGGACCTCGCGGCGCAGTCTCCCGCCCTGAGCGGCGAGCCCGGCGAGCCGCTGCCGGTCGGGGCAGTGCGCGTACTCGGGGACGTCCTCGATCCGCAGGTGCACCGGGTCGGGGAAGCGGCGGGAGGAGGGGCGGTACGGGGACGGGTCGGTCGGTGTCCCGGGGACGGCCGCGTGCAACGGGTTGACCTGGATGAACCCGGCGCCGTGGGTACGGGCGGCCCAGCGGGCGAGTTCCGCGAGGTCGCCGAGGTCGCCCATGCCCCAGGAGCGTTCGGAGAGCAGCGAGTAGAGCTGGACGAGCAGTCCGTGGGTGCGTCCGGGCGGGGCGGGGGCCTGCTCCGGGGCGACCACGAGGGTGGCCGAGCCGGTGCGGCCGTCGGGGGCGGTGGCGGTGACCCGGTGCACGCCGAGGGGCGGCGCTCCGGCGGGGCCGGGCTCCGCCGGTCCGGCTCCGGCCTCCTCCCACTCCCAGCGCGTGCGCGTCCCCGGGGGCAGCGCGGCCAGTTCGGGGGGCGGCGGCGAACCGGCCCACCAGACCAGGACGGGCGGCAGCAGCCGCTGTGCCGCCGCGCGCCCGGCCTCCGCGAGCCGCTCCCGGACGGCTTCCGGGGTGGTGGCGTCGACGCCCAGCCGGCCGAGGACGGCGGTGACGGTGTCCGGCGGGACCTGGACGGTGACGTCCTCGGCGGGCCGGTAGCCGGTGGCGACGCCGTGCAGGGCCGCGAGCCGGGCGAGGTCGTCCATCTGAGTCCCTGTCTGGTCGCCCGGGGGCGGCCGGGGCGGCGGGTGGGGCCGCCCGCTCGTCGGCGGGGCGGGCGGGGGTGTTCGCGGAAAGGGGGCACTCCTTTGTGCACGACGGACGGCCGAAACCGTGGAACACCGCCGGAGGAACACCGCAGCCCTACCCGGTCGGAGGCACCGCACTCCTGCGCCCGCCCGGACCCGCCCGGACCCCGCCCCCGCACACCGGGGCGCCCGAGTGCCGGGCCGGGCACCCCGGGCCGTGTTTCACGTGAAACGCAGCCCGGCGCGCCGGACGCGGTGCCCGTTTCACGTGAAACACCTTCGCCGGGCCCGTGGCGGGCGCGGGGGCCCCGGCCGTCCACGACGCTACGACGCGGCGACCCCGATGCGTTCGAGGGCGTCCTCGGCCCCGTACGGCTGGAGGTAGGGCATCCACCGGGGGTCGCGGTGGCCGGTGCCGATGATGCGCCAGGCCAGGCCCGAGGGAGGGGCCGGCTGGTGGCGCAGGCGCCAGCCGAGCTCCAGCAGGTGCCGGTCGGCCTTGACGTGGTTGCAGCGGCGGCAGGCGGCCACCACGTTGTCCCACGCGTGCCGGCCGCCCCGGCTGCGCGGGACGACGTGGTCGACGCTGGTGGCGACGGCCCCGCAGTACATGCAGCGGCCACCGTCCCGGGCGAACAGGGCGCGCCGGGTGAGCGGAACGGGCCCCCGGTAGGGGACCCGCACGAAGCGCTTGAGCCGGACCACGCTGGGCGCGGGGACGGCTCTGGTCGCACTGTGCAGAAAGGCGCCGGATTCTTCCAGGGAGACCGCTTTGTTCTCCAGGACGAGGACGAGCGCGCGGCGGAGCGGTACGACGCCGAGGGGCTCGTACGACGCGTTGAGGACCAGGACGTGCGGCACGGACTGCCTCCTTGTACGCCGGCGGCACGTGGCTCGTGCCGGGACGATCTGCTCTCCAGTCTCTCCTTACGGCTGGTCGAAGCGCCACCACGCACCTGTCACCGGTACGGGGTGTTTTCGACCACACGCCTCTTCTCCCCGGGTGAACCTGGTCTCTCCCTCGAACAGAGCGGGGAAGGAGGGGGAATGCCCCGTTAGTGTGGATGGTCTCCGCCCGCACCCCCGTCCCGTGGGCGGACCGTCACCCCTGGAGGTTCCCGTCGTGCCCTGGCCTGCCGCCCTGCTTCCGCTCGCAGCCGACACCGCAGCCGAGACCCCGGATGCGACCACGACGCTCAGGGACACCCATGAGAGCGTGACCAACGCCGCCAGTTTCATCGAGGAGAACTGGGCCGGATGGCTGTACCTCGGCCTGCGGATCGTCCTCATCATCGTGATCGCCGCCGCGCTCCGTTCGGTGGTCCGCAAGTCGCTGACCAAGCTGATAACGCGGATGAACCGGAGCGCCGAGGCCGTCGAGGGCACGGCGCTGGGCGGGCTGCTGGTCAACGCGGAGCGGCGGCGCCAGCGCTCGGAGGCGATCGGCTCGGTGCTGCGCTCGGTGGCCTCGTTCGTGATCCTCGGCACGGCCGGACTGATGGTGCTCGGCGCCCTCGACATCAACCTGGGGCCGCTGCTGGCCAGTGCCGGTGTGGCGGGTGTGGCCATCGGTTTCGGCGCGCGCAACCTGGTCACCGACTTCCTCTCCGGCGTGTTCATGATCCTTGAGGACCAGTACGGCGTCGGCGACAAGATCGACGCGGGGGTGGCCTCGGGCGAGGTCATAGAGGTCGGCCTGCGGGTGACCAAGCTGCGCGGGGACAACGGCGAGATCTGGTACGTGCGCAACGGCGAGATCAAGCGGATCGGGAACCTCAGCCAGGGCTGGGCCACGGCGGACGTGGACGTCCAGGTCAGGCCCTCGGAGAGCCTGCCGCGCATCCGCGAGGTGGTGCAGGGGGTCGCGGACACGCTGGCGAAGGAGTCCCCGTGGGACGAGCGCCTGTGGGGTCCGGTGGAGGTGCTGGGCCTGGACGAGGTGCTGCTGGCCTCGATGACGGTGAAGGTGTCGGCGAAGACCATGCCGGGCCAGCAGTTCAGCGTGGAGCGCGAGCTGCGCTGGCGGATCAAGGAGGCGTTCGACGCGGCGGGCATCCGGATCATCGGCGGTCTGCCGGAAGCGGACGAGGACGCGGAGGCCGCCGACCCGTCGGCCTCGGTGGCCGCGCCCTCGGCGCTGGCGAACCCGGCCTCCCCGCAGTCCCTGGCCACCGCCCCGATACCGCCGTCGGCCCCCGGTGGTCCCCGGATCACCAAGTAGCCGGAGCGGCCCCGTGAGGGCCGTCGCGCACTCCCCGACGTCCACGCCGCCCCCGCGGGTTCTTTCCGCGGGGGCGGCGCCATTGACACGGGTCGACCAGCGATAGGAAACTTCCCTAACAGTTGGTGAAGAACAGCTGCCACGATCGCTGTTCCTACGAGGGGGAGACGCGTTCCATGCCCGGCCCCATACCCGGCACCCCGGCCCCCGGGACGCCCAGCCTGCTGCGCGTCATGAACGACCGCGCCGCCCTGGACCTGCTGCTGGCGCACGGCCCGCTCTCCCGTACCCGGATCGGCCGGCTCACCGGACTCTCCAAGCCCACCGCCTCACAGCTGCTGGCCCGGCTGGAGGCGGCCGGGCTGGTCGTGGCCACCGGCACCGCCACCGGCCGGCCGGGCCCCAACGCCCAGCTCTACTCGGTCGACGCGCGGGCCGCGCACGTCGCCGGGATCGACGTCACCCCGAGCCGGGTCCTCGCCGCCGTCGCCGACCTGACCGGCGAGGTGACCGCCGTCCACGAGCTCCCGTACGACCCCGCCACCGGCGCCGTCGACCAGGTGACCCGGGCGCTGGGCCGGGCCGTCGCGGACGCCGGGCTCACGCTCCGCGAGATCCACCGGCTGGTCATCGGCACCCCCGGCTGCTTCGACCCGCGCACCGGGGCGCTGCGCTACGCCGACCACCTGCCCGGCTGGCACTCCCCCACCCTCCTCGACGAGCTGGCGGCGGCCCTGCCGATGCCGGTGGAGTACGAGAACGACGTCAACCTCGCCGCCATCGCGGAGCAGCGGCTCGGCGTGGCCCGCGGGCACGGGGACTTCGTCCTGCTGTGGAACGAGGAGGGGCTCGGCGCCGCGCTGGTGCTCGGCGGCCGGCTGCACCGCGGCTGGACCGGCGGCGCGGGCGAGGTCGGTTTCCTGCCCGTCCCGGGCCACCCCCTGGTCCGGCAGGTGGCCCGCGCCAACACCGGCGGCTACCAGGAGCTGGCCGGTGTGCAGGTGCTGCCCGCGCTCGCGGCCGGGCTGGGCATCGAGATCCCGCCGGGGCCCGGCTCCGGGATCGGGCACAGCTCCCTGGTCGCGCAGGCCGTGGCGGTGCTGAGCCGGGCCGCCGCCGAGCCCGAGGGGGCCGGGCTGCGGCTGCTGGAGTCGTACGCCACCGCCCTCGCCACCGGTCTCGCCTCGCTGGTCTCCGTACTGGACCCGGAGATCGTGGTCCTCTCCGGCGCGGTGGTCACCGCGGGCGGGGAGCCGCTGCGCGCCCTCGTGGAGGCCGAGCTGGCCGATCTGGCCCCCGCCCGGCCCCGGCTGGTCATCGGGCAGGTGCGGGAGCGCCCGGTCCTGCGGGGCGCGCTGGAGAGCGCCCTCGCCGCCACCCGTGACGAGGTCTTCGACACCTCCCGGCGCTGACCCACCGCGCCGGGCCGCCGTGGCACCGCGCAACCGCACCACCTCGCGGAACCGCACGCCGCCGCACCGCAGAACCGCACCGAACCGCACCACCGGCATCACCCGCACCACCCGCACGGCCCGCACCTCCGCACCACCCGCACGTCCGTTCTCCTGCACCGCCCGTCCCGAAGGTTCCCCCGCAGAGAGTGACCCCGACATGCCCAGAAACCGTCGCCTGACCACCGCCTTCACCGCCCTCGCCGCGATATCCGTACTGGCCACCGCGTGTACGGGCCAGAGCGGCACCGAGGCCGCCGACGACCCCTCCCAGAAGGTCACCCTCACCTTCTGGCACGGCTGGGCCGCGCCGAGCGAGGTCAAGGCCATCGAGGAGAACATCGCGCGGTTCGAGAAGGCGCACCCGAACATCAAGGTCCAGGTCACGGGCAACATGACCGACGACAAGATCAACCAGGCGCTGCGGGCGGGCGGTGACAAGGCGCCCGACGTGGTCTCCTCCTTCACCACCGACAGCGTCGGCAAGTTCTGCAACTCCGGCGCCTTCACCGACCTGAACCCCTTCCTCAAGAAGTCCGGGATCGACAAGGAGAAGGTCTTCCCCAAGTCCCTCTTGCAGTACACCCAGTTCAACGGCAACCAGTGCACCCTGCCGCTGCTGAACGACGCCTACGGCCTCGTCTACAACAAGACCGCCTTCGCCCTGGCCGGCATCACGGAAGCGCCCAAGACCTGGAGCCAGTTCGTCGAGGTCGCGCAGAAACTGACCGTCCCCAAGGGGGACTCGTACCAGCAGGTCGGCCTCATGCCCACCTTCCACGGCTACGAGACCACCCCGACCCGGCTGGCCGCGCAGTGGAGCCCGACGTACTTCGGCGCCGACGGCAAGTCCAACCTGGCCAAGGACCCGGCCTTCGCGAGCATGCTGAACGCGCAGAAGGACCTGGTGGCCAAGCTCGGCGGCTACGAGAAGCTGGAGAAGTTCCGCAGCACCTTCGGTGACGAGTGGAGCGCCCAGCACCCCTTCCACACCGGCCAGGTCGCCATGCAGATCGACGGCGAGTGGCGCCCGGAGATGGCGAAGGCCGCGGGCATCCCCTTCGAGATCGGCACCGCCCCGCTGCCCGTCCCCGACGACCAGATCGCCGACCACGGCAAGGGCTACCTCTCCGGCACGATCATGGGCATCGCCGCGAGCAGCAAGAAGCAGAACGCCGCCTGGGAGCTGGTGAAGTACATGACCACCGACACCGCCGCCGTGGTCGCCTTCTCCAACGCCATCCACAACATCCCCTCCACGCTGGCCGCCCTGGAGTCCCCGGACCTCAAGGTGACCCCGGAGTTCAAGACCTTCATCGACATCGCCCGCCACCCGAAGTCGAGCACCACCCCGCCCCAGGCCGACGGCGGCACCTACCAGCTGACCTTCCAGTCCTTCGCCTACACGGTCGAAAAGGGTGAGGCCACCGACCTCACGGCCGGGCTGGCCAAGGTCGACCAGCAGATCGACACGGACATCGCGAAGTCGAAGTAGCCACGATGACCAGCACGAACACAGACGCCCTGCGCAGCAGACACCGGCGGTCCGCCCTGCGGACCGCGGCCTTCATGTCCCCGTGGCTGATCGGCTTCTCCGTCTTCTTCGCCTACCCGCTCCTGTCCACCGTCTACTTCTCCTTCACGAAGTACGACGGCTTCCGCCCGCCCGTCTTCAACGGCCTGGACAACTGGACGTACGTCTTCACGGACTACCCGCTGTTCTGGCCGGCGATGGGCAACACGCTGTGGCTGGTCGTGGTGATGGTCAGCTGCCGGGTCGTCTTCGGCCTCGGCGTCGGCCTGCTCATCACGAAGATCAAGACGGGGGCCGGGGTCTTCCGGACCCTCTTCTACCTGCCCTACCTCGCCCCGCCGGTCGCCGCGACCCTGGCCTTCGTCTTCCTGCTCAACCCCGGCACCGGCCCCGCCAACGTCCTGCTCGACGCGGTGGGCCTGCCGACGCCCGGCTGGTTCACCGACGCCGACTGGTCCAAGCCCGCGCTCACCGCCCTGGCGGTGTGGGGGGTGGGCGACCTGATGGTGATCTTCATGGCCGCGCTGCTCGACGTACCGAAGGAGCAGTACGAGGCCGCCGAGCTGGACGGGGCCGGGGCCTGGGCCCGGTTCCGGCACATCACCCTGCCGAACATCTCCCCGATCATCCTGTTCGCGGTGGTCACCGGGATCATCCAGGCCATGCAGTACTACACCCAGCCGCTGGTGGCGGGGAAGGTGGCGGCCGGGAAGATCGGCGGCTCGGGCCAGCAGTTCGAGCCGGGCTACCCCGACCGGTCCACCCTGACGCTCCCCCAGGTCGTCTACAACGCCGGGTTCCAGCGCTTCGACTACGGCACCGCCTCGGTGGTCGCGCTGGTCCTGTTCGCCCTCTCCATGGCCCTCACCGTGCTCCTGATGCGCCGCCGTGGCGGACTGATCGGAACGGGTGACTGACATGCGCGACCGCAAAGCCGTACTGCACTGGATCGGGGTCCACTCCCTGGGAGTGGCCGCCGCCCTGTTCTTCGTCCTCCCCTTCGTCTTCCTCTTCCTGACCTCCCTGATGAGCGACCGGCAGGCGCTGACCCGCGACCTGTGGCCGCACACCTTCGTCTGGGAGAACTACGCCACCGTGTGGAACACCCCGGGCTTCTTGACCTGGTGGCGCAACACCCTGCTGTACGCGGGCCTCGGCACCCTGCTGACCGTGGTCTCCTCGATCCCCGTCGCGTACGCGCTCGCCAAGTTCCGCTTCCGCGGGCGGCGCCTCTCGATGCTGTTCGTGATCGCCATGATGATGCTGCCGCCGCAGGTGGTCGTCATCCCGATGTACCTGTTCTGGGCCAAACAGCTCGACCTGTCCGGCACCCTGTGGCCGCTGATCATCCCGATGGCGTTCGGCGACGCCTTCTCGATCTTCCTGCTCCGGCAGTTCCTGCTGACCATCCCCGACGAGTACCTGGACGCGGCCCGCGTCGACGGCTGCGGCGAGGTGCGCACCCTGCTGCGCGTCGTCCTGCCGATGGCGAAGCCCGGGATCGCGGCCGTCGCCCTGTTCCAGTTCTTCGCCGCCTGGAACGACTACTTCGGCCCGCAGATCTACGCCTCCGACAATCCCGCGGCCTGGACCCTCAGCTACGGGCTGGAATCCTTCAAGGGCGCGCACCAGACCAACTGGAACCTGACCATGGCCGCGACCGTGCTGGTCATGGCACCCGTGATCGTCCTCTTCTTCTTCGCCCAGAAGGCGTTCGTCGAGGGCGTCACCCTGACCGGAGTGAAAGGCTGACGACGATGAAACTCGCAGTGGTGGGCGGCGGTTCCACCTAC
Organism: Streptomyces sp. NPDC051567; assembly: GCF_044454165.1. Taxonomy (NCBI): domain Bacteria; kingdom Bacillati; phylum Actinomycetota; class Actinomycetes; order Kitasatosporales; family Streptomycetaceae; genus Streptomyces; species Streptomyces sp. NPDC051567. The sequence continues at coordinate 75,367 of NZ_JBITDK010000003.1, forward strand.
ACCCCCGAACTGATCGACGGGTTCGCACGCCTGCGCGACACCCTGCCCGTCAGCGAACTGGTGCTGATCGACCCGGCCACCGAACGGCTGGAGCTGATCGGCGGCCTGGCCCGGCGGATCTTCGCCCGGCAGGGCCACCCGGGCCGGATCACCACCACCTCCGACCTCGACTCCGGGGTCGCCGGAGCCGACGCGGTCCTGCTCCAGCTGCGCGTCGGCGGGCAGGCCGCCCGGCTCCAGGACGAGACCTGGCCGCTGGAGTGCGGCTGCGTCGGGCAGGAGACCACGGGCGCGGGCGGACTCGCCAAGGCGCTGCGCACCGTCCCGGTGGTCCTCGACATCGCCGAGCGGGTCCGGCGGGCCAGCCCCGACGCCTGGATCATCGACTTCACCAACCCGGTCGGCATCGTCACCCGGGCCCTGCTCCAGGCCGGCCACAAGGCGGTCGGGCTGTGCAACGTCGCCATCGGCTTCCAGCGCAAGTTCGCGGCGCTGCTGGACGTGGCCCCGGCCCAGATCCACCTCGACCACGTCGGGCTCAACCACCTGACCTGGGAACTCGGCGTACGCCTGGGCGGGCCGGACGGCGAGGACGTGCTGCCGCGCCTGCTCGCCGAGCACGGCGGATCGGTCGCCGCTGACATCCAGCTGCCGCCCGTCCTGCTGGAGCGCCTGGGCGTCGTCCCCTCCTACTACCTGCGCTACTTCTACGCGCACGACGAGGTGGTCCGGGAACTCGCCACCAAGCCCTCCCGGGCCGCCGAGGTCGCCGCGATGGAGAAGGAACTGCTCGCCCTGTACGGGGACCCCGCGCTGGACGAGAAGCCGCAACTGCTGGCGAAGCGGGGCGGGGCCTTCTACTCGGAGGCGGCCGTGGACCTGGCGGCGGCGCTGCTGGGCGGCGGCGACCCGACCGTGCAGGTGGTCAACACGTACAACAACGGGACCCTGCCGTTCCTCCCCGACGACGCGGTCGTCGAGGTCCAGGCCCTGGTCGGCGCCGACGGTCCGGTACCGCTGGCGGCGCCCCGGCTGGACCCGCTGTACGCCGGACTGACCGCGCACGTCACCGCGTACGAGGACCTCGCCCTGGACGCCGCGCTGCGCGGTGGCCGGGACCGGGTCTCCAAGGCGCTGCTGGCACATCCGCTGGTCGGCCGGTTCGAGCTCGCCGAGGGGCTGACGGACCGGCTCCTGGCGCACAACAAGGAGCATCTGCCATGGGCGTGAGCCGCCCCGTCGCCCCGCCGACGGCGGTCCTCGCCGTCGACGCGGGCAACAGCAAGACGGACGTGGCGCTGATCGCCGCGGACGGCACGGTCCTGGGCACCGGGCGCTCCGGAGGCTTCCAGCCGCCGCGGACCGGCGTCGAGGCGGCCGTGGACGTGCTCGGGCAGGCCGTCGCGGAGGCCGTGGAGGCCGCCGGGCTCTCCGGGGCCCGCCCGGGGCTGCCGTACGCCCGCCGGGTCTCGGCCTGTCTGGCCAACGCCGACCTGCCGGTGGAGGAGCGCCAGCTCGCGGCGGCGATCGGCGCGCGCGGCTGGGGCACGGCCACCGAGGTCCGCAACGACACCTTCGCGATCCTGCGGGCGGGGCTGGCCGGTTCGGCCGAGCCCCGGGGGGTCGCGGTGGTGTGCGGGGCGGGCATCAACTGCGTGGGCATGCTCCCGGACGGGCGCACGGCCCGGTTCCCGGCGGTCGGGCAGATGTCCGGCGACTGGGGCGGCGGCGGCAGCCTGGCCGGGGAGGCCCTGTGGTGGGCGGCCCGGGACGAGGACGGGCGCGGCGGGCCGACGGCGCTGACGGCGGCGCTGCCGGGGCACTTCGGGCTCGGTTCCATGTACGAGCTGATCGAGGCCCTGCACCTGGGCGCCCTGGCGATGCGGCGGACCCACGAACTGGTGCCGGTGCTGTTCGCGGTGGCGGCGGCCGGCGACCCGGTGGCCTCGGCGATCGTGGAGCGGCAGGCGGACGAGGTGGTGGCGCTGGCGTCGGTGGCGCTGGGCCGGCTCGGCCTGCTGGAGGAGGAGGCACCGGTCGTCCTCGGCGGCAGTGTGCTCGCGGCCCGGCACCCGCAGCTCGACGGACGCATCCGGGAGCGGATGGCCGAACGGGCGCCGTACGCGCGGGTGTCGGTGGTCGCGGCGCCGCCGGTGCTGGGCGCCGCGCTGCTGGGACTGGACGCGCTCGGGTCCCCGCCCGAGGCCCAGGAGAAACTCCGTGCCCATTTCGGGTGAACCTGCCCCGGAACGCAGCCGGTCCGCAACCATGTCGGCTCCCCGCGCGTATTGACGGTGAAGGAGCGACGGGCGCCCGCGGTGACGAACCGTCCGGGAACCGGGCCCGGGGTGCTGTGGTCCGCCGTCGCTACGGCCATACTGCTGCGCGGGAGACCTCCCGGCGGCAGCCGGGGGGACGTCAGGACCGAGGGGGAGGTCACGGTGGCCATCACATCGCGTGCGCCCGCGCCGGGGGGCGGCGGCGCGGCGCCCGCACCGCCGCCCGGCGGGCCGCCCGGCCGGGGCACCGCCTGGGCCGAGGGCGTGGAGCAGGCGCGCCGGGCCGCGACCACCGAGCCGGGCCGGCTGCGGATCATCGGCGCCGTCCTGGCCGCCGTGGTCGTGCTCTTCGGCTCGGCGGCCGTGTGGGAGATCTCCGGCCGGGTCACCGCCGCCGACGACGTGGTGGGCCGCAGCCAGCCGCTGAGCGCGGACGCGGCGAGCATCTACCGCTACCTCGCGGATGCCGACACCGCCTCCTCCAGCGGGTTCCTCGCGGGCGCCCAGGAGCCGCGCGAGGTCCGCAGCCGGTACGAGAAGGACATCGCCGGGGCCGCGCGGCTGCTGGTGAGCGCCGCCGCCAACACCGGCGCCGAGGAGGAGTCCCGTACGGAGATCTCGCTGCTGAGCGAGGAACTGCCGCGCTACACGGGCCTGATCGAGCAGGCGCGGGCCACCGACCGGCAGGGGCTGCCGCTGGGCGGCGCCTACCTCCGGTACGCGAACGAGCGGATGAGCACGCACCTGCTGCCCGCCGCGCAGCGGCTGTACGAGGCGGAGACCGGCCGCCTGTACACCGACTACGACGACGCCCGGTCCTGGCCGCTGGCCTCGCTCGTCACCGGGGTGCTCGCGCTCGGCGTACTGGCCTGGGCGCAGCGGCGCGACTACCGGCGCACCCACCGCGTGCTGAACCAGGGGCTGCTGGCCGCGACGGCCACCGCGATGGTGGCGCTGCTCTGGCTGGGCACGGGACACACCGTCGCGCGGGCGGGGCTGAGCGAGGCGCGCTCGGACGGGCAGCAGTCGCTCCAGGTGCTGAACGACGCGCGGATCGCCTCCCTCCGGGCGCGGGCCGCCGAGAACCTGACGCTGATCGCGCGGGGCGCGGTCCTGGCCGAGGACAAGCGGTCCGACAAGTACGACGTGGACTTCAACGCCGACATGAAGAAGCTGGACGCGGGGCTGGCGACGGCGCTGCGGCTGGCCGACGACGAAGCGGGCCGGGCTCCCGTGGCGCGCGCCACCGACGCGGTGAAGCAGTGGAAGCAGCGGCACGCGGCGGCACGGGAGTCGGATGTGAAGGGTGACTACGAGCTGGCGCTGCCCCAGGTCATCGGGGGCAAGGACAGCAGCGGGGCCGCGTTCGACATCGTCGACTCCTCCCTGGAGCAGGCGGTCGCCCACGAACAGCGGGAGTTCACCCGGGAGGCCCGGGGCGCGCGCGGCGCGCTGAGCGGTCTGATGACGGGCGCGGCGGCCCTGGCGGTCGTCGGCGCGGCGGCGGCGCTGCTCGGTGTCGGGCGCAGGCTTTCGGAGTACAGGTGAGAGCGATGCGGATACGGGTGAGGCGGGCCCCGGCGGCCCACGAGGCGCACGGACCGGGCGAGGCCGGTGGCCCGGCCCCCGGCGAGGTCCCGGCCCGGGCGCGGCGGGTCGCGGGCCGGCTGCGCGGCTGGGGCGGGGTGAGCGCGATGGCCGCCGCCTGCGCGGTGACGGCCGCCGTGCTGCTGCCGCTCGCCCAGGCGGCGCCGGAGGCCGGCCGCGCGACGGCGGTGCGCGGGCCCGCCTCGCTGGTGGCCCCGGCGGCCCCCGCCGACACCTGCCGGGACCCGGAGGCGAGCCTGCGCCCGTCCGGGGTGGACGGGCCGTCCGTGGAGCGCATCCGCAGGGCGGGCAAGCTCATCGCGGGCGTGGACCAGAACAGTTTCCGCTGGGGCTACCGCAACCCGGTGGACGGCCGTCTGGACGGCTTCGACATCGACCTGGTCAAGGCCATCGCGAAGGATCTGCTGGGCGACGAGAACGCGGTCATCTACCGGGCCATCCCGACCAATCAGCGCATTCCCGCGCTCCAGGAGGGCCGGGTCGACATCGTCGTGCGGACCATGACGGTCAACTGCGAGCGGCTGGAGGACGTCGCGTTCTCCACGGCGTACTTCGAGGCCGGGCAGCAGGTGCTGGCCCCCAAGGGCTCGTCTATCACCGGGTACGACGCCTCGCTGAAGGGCCGCAGGATCTGCACCGCGGCCGGCTCCACCGCGCAGACGGCGCTCGCCTCCGAGGCGTACGGTGCGGTGCGGGTCAGCGTCCCCAACCAGCTCGACTGCCTGGTCCGGCTCCAGCTCGGCGAGGTGGACGGCATCATCACGGACAACGCGCTCGCGGCCGGCCAGGCCGCGCAGGACCCGTCGGTGCGGCTCGTGGGCTCCCCGTTCACCAAGGAGTTCTACGGCGTCGCCATGCACCAGGACGCCGACGACCTGGTGCGCCGGGTCAACAAGGTGCTGGAGAACTACCGTGCGGGCGGCGAGAACAGCCCCTGGATGAAGGCGTACGTGGAACACCTGAAGTCCGTGCTGCCGGGCGTGAGCGGCCCGCCCGCGCCCAAGTACCGGGACGGGTGAGGCCCGTGACGGACACGGACGCGGACGCGGCGGCACGGGACGCGGCGGCACGGGACGCGGCGGCACGGGAGGCGGAGGGGACGGCGGCGGAGGGGACGGACGCGGCGGTGATGGACCGGGACGGCGTCGACCGGGCGCTGGCCCGGCTCGCCGCCGAGCACGAGGCCGTCGAGACCTCGCTGCTCGCCCTCCAGGACCACGCGGGACGCCGACTGCTGGAGGGGGCCGCGCTGACCGGGCTCACCCGGGAGCGGTGGGCCGCGGCCGACGAGGCCGTCACCCGGCTGTGGATCTGCTTCGACGCCTACAGCGGGGCGCTGACCGCCGCCCGGGAGATCCGCGCGCGGCGCCGCTGGCCCGGCCGCGAGGAGCTGGCCGAGCTGACCGAGCGGCTGCGCGGCACCGGCGTGGTGATCGCCGGGGCGGGGGCCCGGGGCGCCGCGCTGACGGAGCGGTTCACCCTCGCCGCGCTGGTGGAGCGGATGAACGGGCTGTACGCGGGCGCGCTGGAGGTGGTGGTGGCCGCCGACGCGGTCTGGTCGGCACTGCCCGCCCGGATCGACCTGCTCGGCGCCGAGCTGCACCGCACCCGCTCGCTGGCCCGCTCGGTGGGGGTCCGGCCGGGCGAGCACCCCTCGGGCGACGACCTGGAGGACATCACCGCCGAGCTGGCGCGGCTGCGGGAGCAGGTGATCACGGACCCGCTGGCGTTCTGGCTGCCGGTGGCGGGCAGTGCGGCGCCCGGCGGGGGCCGTCCGGACACCGGGCGCTACGACCGGGCCGCGCTCGCGCTGGAGGACGTGCGCCGGGAGGTCGAGGCGGTGCTGGCCGTGCGGCAGGACGCCGAGCGGCGGCTGATGGGCCTGCGGGACGTGCTCTCGCGGGCCGACCGGACCCTGGCGGAGGCGCGGGCGGCACGCGGCGAGGTACTGGCGAAGATCGCCGGCTCGGAGGTCCCGGCGGTGAGCGGCCCGCCGACGGCGTTGCGGGAGCAGCTGGCGGCGGCGTCCGAGCACCGGCGGCACTCCCGCTGGCACCGGCTCCCGCCCCTGCTGGAGTCCCTGGAGGAACGGGCCGAGGAGGAACTGCTGCGGGCCCGCGAGTCGTTGACGGCGGTGACGGCCCCGCTGGCGGTACGGGCCGAGCTGCGCGGGCGGCTGGACGCGTACCGGGCCAAGGTGGCCCGGTACGGGATGGCGCAGGACCCGTTGCTGACCGAGCGGTACGACACGGCCCGGCGGATGCTGTGGAGCGCGCCCTGCGACCTGCGCGCCGCCGGGCAGGCGGTCCTGAGGTACCAGCAGGCGGCGGCCGAGTCGCTGGTGCCACGGCAGTACCGGCCCGAGGGGCCGGGGGAGGAGGGCGCATGAGCCTGACCGGAACCGCGTGCGGGCGCCCCGGCTGCCCGGGGACGTACGAGGACATGGGCGGCGGTGAACTGTACTGCGACACCTGCGGGCTGGCGCCCGTCGGCGCCGTCGCGGAGGTGGCGGCGGGGGCGGCGGGGGCGGCGGAGCTGGTGTCGCCGCCGACGGGGATGACGAGCGCGGCGCGGGGCTCCCGGGGTTCGCGCGGATCGGCGGGTTCGCGGGGGTCGGCGCGCTCCTCGGCCTCCTCCCGGTCCTCGCGGTCCTCGTCCTCGCGGCGCTCGGTGTCGGGGCGGCTCTCGCGCGCGCTGTCGGGTGCCGCGTCCGCCCGGTCGGTGTCGGTGCGCAGTTCGGGCTCGGCGGCGGCGCCCACGGGGCGCGGCCGGCTGGGCGCCGGGCTGGTCAACGTGCCGGAGGTGCCGCGTCCGGACCCGGCGGCGGCGGTGCTGGAGAACCCGGAGGTGCCGGAGCGCAAGCGGTTCTGCTCGCGTTCGGACTGCGGGGCTCCGGTGGGCCGGGCCCGGGGCGAGCGGCCGGGGCGGACGGAGGGGTTCTGCACCAAGTGCGGGCACCCGTACTCCTTCGTGCCCAAGCTGCGCGCGGGTGAGGTGGTGCACGGCCAGTACGAGGTGGCGGGCTGCCTCGCGCACGGCGGGCTCGGCTGGGTGTACCTGGCGGTGGACCGGGCGGTCTCGGACCGGTGGGTGGTGCTCAAGGGCCTGCTGGACACCGGTGACCAGGACGCGATGGAGGCCGCGATCTCGGAGCGGCGCTTCCTCGCGGAGATCGAGCACTCCAACATCGTGCGGATCTACAACTTCGTGGAGCACCTGGACCAGCGGACCGGTTCGCTGGACGGGTACATAGTGATGGAGTACGTCGGCGGCAAGTCGCTGAAGGAGATCGCGAACGAGCGGCGCAGGCCGGACGGGCGGCGCGATCCGCTGCCGGTGGAGCAGGCGTGCGCGTACGGCATCGAGGCGCTGGAGGCACTCGGCCATCTGCACAGCAGGAACCTCCTCTACTGCGATTTCAAGGTCGACAACGCGATCCAGCAGCAGGACCAGCTGAAGCTGATCGACATGGGCGCGGTGCGGCGGATGGACGACGAGCAGTCGGCCATCTACGGCACGGTGGGCTACCAGGCACCGGAGATCGCGGAGGTGGGTCCCTCGGTCGCCTCCGACCTGTACACGGTGGCGCGGACGCTCGCCGTCCTGACCTTCGACTTCCAGGGCTACACCAATGTGTTCGTGGACTCGCTGCCGAACCCGGAGCACATCGAGGTGTTCGGGCGGTACGAGTCGTTCTACCGGCTGCTGGTCCGGGCGACCGACCCGGACCCGGGGCGGCGGTTCTCGTCCGCGCAGGAGATGGCGGACCAGCTGACGGGCGTGCTGCGGGAGGTGGTCGCCCTCCAGACGGGCCGGCCGCGGCCCCAGCTCTCGACCCTCTTCGGGCCGGAACTGCGGGTTCCGGACACGTTGTTGTTCGCCGACGCGGCGGGGTCGGAGGTGTCCCGGCTGGGGGCGCGGACGGCTCCCGCCGGTCTCTTCGGGCGACGGCGCGGGGCGGTCGGCCCCGCCGGTACCGGGACGGCTCCGGCCGGGTCCGGGCACGGGACGGCCGGGACGAGCGGTGCGGCCGTCGCCCCGGGCGCTTCCGGTACTTCCGGTACTTCCGGCGCTTCCGGCGGGGCCGGTGCGAGCGGTGGGGCCGGTGAGGCTCTCCCCGTGACGGGTGGTGGCGCCGCGCCCGCCCTCGGGACCACCGCCACCCGTCTGACGGGTGCTCCGGTACCGCGCCCCCGGCAGGCCACGGCCCCGGCCTCCGCCCACACCCCCGCCTCCGGAATGCCGTCGCGCGCCGGGGCCCCGGCGGAGCACGGGCCCCGGCGGGGCGGACCGGGCGTACCGGACGCGCGGGACACCGCGCTGGCCCTGCCCGTGCCGCTGGTGGAACCGGGCGACCCCAACTCCGGTTTCCTCGCCGGTCTGCTGGGCTCCGCCCCGGCCGAGCTGCTGGCCGCGCTGGACTCGGCGCCCGCCGTCTCCGCGGAGCTGCGGCTGCGCGAGCTGCGGGCCCGGCTGGAGCTGGACGAACCGGCCCCGGCCGGTGAGGTCCTGGCGGAGCTGGAGGACCGGTACCCGGACGACTGGCGGGTGGTGTGGGCCCGGGGCGTCGCCTCGCTGGCCACCGGGGAGAACGAGATCGCCGCCCTGTCCTTCGACGCCGTCTACGACGCCTTCCCGGGCGAGCCCGCGCCGAAGCTGGCCCTCGGGCTCTGCGCCGAGGTCCTGGGGCAGCTGGACAACGCCGCCGAGTACTACCGCCTCGTCTGGATCACGGACCCCGGCTTCGTCAGCGCCGCCTTCGGACTGGCCCGGGTCCAGCTGGCCGCCGGTAACCGGGGGGCGGCCGTACGCACCCTGGAATCCGTACCGGAGGCGTCGATCCACTACACGGCCGCCCGGGTGGCGGCCGTACGGGCACGTCTGCGCGACCGGTCCCCGCAGGAGCCGCTGCTGGCCGATCTGGCCGCCGCCTCCGACCAGGTGGAGGCGTTGCGCCGGTTCGGTCTGGACCCGCGCCGGCAGGAGCGGCTGACGACGGAGGTTCTGGGCGCGGCCCTGGACTGGGTACTGTCGGGCAGCCGGGGCGCCGACCCCGGCCGGACCTCGCTGCTCGGCAGCCGACTGGACGAGCGGGGGCTGCGCTTCGGACTGGAGCGCGCGTACCGCGTTCTCGCGCGGCTGGCACAGCGGGGCGAGGAGAGGATCGAACTGGTGGAGCGGGCAAACCGTTTCCGTCCCCGGACGTGGGTGTGATTGATGTCGATGCATCGGCCGTCGGGCTGCCCCAGCTGCGCGGAGCCCCTGGAGGAGGGTGACCGCTTCTGCGGTGTCTGCGGCTACGCCGTGTCCGCCCCGCCGCCCCCGGCCGGGGAGCGGCAGGCGTTCCCGGTGGCCCCGCTGCCCGCCGCCGCCCCGGCGGGCACCTTCCCCGCCTCCGCGTCCGGGCCGACGGCCCCGACCGGGGCCCATCCCGGCGGGGCCTACGGCTTCGCGGAGCCCGCCCCCGGGTGGGGTGCGGTGGCCGGAGCCGCGCAGGGTCCGGCCGGTGACCCGGCCGGCTGGGTGACCGCCCCGGCGCAGCCGCCGGCCGGGGGTGTTCCGTGGAGCCCCGGGGAGGGACCCGTCGCCACCCGCTACGACCTGCCCGGCGCCCCGTACGGCGACCCGGACCCGGACCCCGGCCCGGCGCGCGAAGCCCCGTACGGCACACCGGCCCCGGACCACGTGGACCCGTACGCCGCCGCCGCGCGGGGCGGGGGCGAGGACCCGTACGGGGCTCCGGCCGCCGGTGAGGGCGGTGGCGGGAAGACCTGTGTCGCCTGCCGGGCCGGCCGGGTCGACACCGACGGGTACTGCGAGCACTGCGGGCACGCGCAGCCCCGGGAGCGGGACCACCTGGAGGAGGAGCTCGGGAGCGTCGCCGCCGTCAGCGACCGGGGGCTGCGCCACCACCGCAACGAGGACGCGTTCGCCGTGGCGGCCACCGCGCTGCCCGGCGGCCTCGCCGCCACGGTGGCCGTGGTCTGCGACGGCGTCTCCTCCGCCAGCCGCCCCGACGAGGCCTCGGCCGCCGCCGCGGGCGCCGCCAACGAGTCGCTGCTCGACGCCCTCCCCCGGGGCGCCCACCCCCAGGAGGCCATGCACGAGGCGATCCTGGCCGCCGCCGCCGCCGTGAACGCCCTGGCCCCGCAGTCGCCCGGCGCGCAGAACGCCCCCGCCTGCACCCTGGTCGGCGCCGTCGTCAGCGGTGGGCTGCTGACCATCGGCTGGGTCGGCGACAGCCGCGCCTACTGGATTCCCGACGACCGCGCCGCCCTGCCCCGGCGCCTCACCGAGGACGACTCCTGGGCCGCCCAGATGGTCGCGGCCGGCCTGATGGGCGAGGCCGAGGCGTACGCCGACGTCCGCGCCCACGCCATCACCGGCTGGCTCGGGGCCGACGCGTACGACCTCGACCCGCACACCGCCACCTTCGAACCGGACCACCCGGGCGTGATCGTGGTCTGCACCGACGGCCTGTGGAACTACGCCGAATCCGCGCGGGAGATGGCCGCGGTCCTGCCCGCCGACGCCGCCGCCCGCCCCCTGCACAGCGCTCAGGTCCTGGTGGGCCACGCCCTCGACGGCGGCGGCCACGACAACATCACCGTGGCCGTCGTGCCGTTCGCCGGGCCCCCGCTCCCGCCCGTGTCCCCGCCGCCGGCGGGCCGGACGGAACCAGGCCCCCGGCAGGGAACAGCGCAGGAAGCAGAGCCGGGAACAGTGCCGGGAACATCGCGGGAAACAGCGCGGGAACCGGGCCCCGGACCGCAAGCGCACGTGCGTCCCCGGGTCTGACCCGCCCGCCCGAGTCTCCTAGGAGTCCAACCGATGGCGAACTTCGCCAAGCCGAGCGCCCCGCGCTTCACCGTGGAGGTCCACCAGAACGCGTTCCTCCCCGAGGGCGGGCGGGACGTCCACGCCATCGTCACGGTCACCTCCACCGGCGGGGCCACCGCCACCCGGTCCGTGGGCCGCGACGCCGCCGTGGTGATCATGGTCGACTGCTCGGGGTCCATGGAGTACCCGCCCGACAAGATGCGCGGCGCCCGCGAGGCCACGGCCGCCGCCGTCGACACCCTGCGCGACGGCACCTCCTTCGCCGTGATCGCCGGGACGCACGTGGCCAGGGAGGTCTACCCGGGCCAGGGCCGCCTGGCCGTCGCCGGCCCGGAGACCCGCGCGCAGGCCAAGGAGGCCCTGCGCGGTCTGCGCTCCGGCGGCGGCACCGCCATCGGCACCTGGCTGCGCCTCGCCGACGGCCTGCTGCGCCGGTCCCCCGCCGCCATCCGGCACGGCGTCCTGCTCACCGACGGCCGCAACGAGCACGAGGACCCGGCGGTGCTCCGCGCCACCCTCGACGCCTGCGCGGGCCGCTTCACCTGCGACGCCCGCGGGGTGGGCACCGACTGGGAGGTCAAGGAGGTCACCGGGGTCGCGAGCGCGCTGCTCGGCTCCGCCGACATCGTGGCCGACCCCGCCCACCTCACCGAGGACTTCACGCGCATGATGGAGAACGTCATGGGCAAGGAGGTCGCGGACGTCTCGCTGCGCCTGTGGACCCCGGTCGGCGTGGAGATCCAGTACGTCAAGCAGGTCGCGCCCACCGTCCAGGACCTGACCGGCCGCCGCACCGCGGCCGGGCCCCGGGCGGGCGACTACCCGACCGGGTCGTGGGGCGACGAGTCCCGCGAGTACCACGTGTGCGTCCGGGTCCCGGGCGGGGCCGTGGGCCAGGAGATGCTCGCCGCCCGCGCCACGCTCGTCCTGCCGGACCCCGTGGGCGCGGGGGGCCCCGCGGGCGGGCCGCCGGACCCGCTCTCCCAGGGGCTGGTCCGCGCCGTGTGGACCGACGATCCGGCCGCCTCCACCTCGATCAGCCCCCAGGTCGCCCACTACACCGGGCAGGCGGAACTCGCGCAGGCTATCCAGCAGGGCCTGGAAGCCCGCAAACTGGGGGACGTCGACGGCGCGACCGCCAGGCTCGGCCGGGCGGTCCAGCTGGCGAGCGCCTCCGGCAACGCGGACACTGCCAGACTGCTCGCGAAGGTCGTGGATGTCGTGGACGCGGCGGCGGGTACTGTGCGGCTGAAAGCGAAGGTCGCCGATGCCGACGAGATGACTCTCGAAACGCGTTCGACCCAGACCGTCCGAGTGAAGAAGACCTGAGAGAAGACCTGCCGCGATGACGCAGGGAGAAGGGGGAAGCGCCGCCATGCCGACCTGCCCGAACGGGCACCAGTCCGCCTCCGACGACTGGTGCGAGGTCTGCGGCCACCGCATGGCTGCCCCCGCCGAGCCCTCCTACGGCTACGGATTCCCCCCGCCCTCCGGTGACCTGAGCGCGCAGACCGCCCAGGCCGAGCTGTGCCCGCAGTGCCGGACCCCGCGCGAGGCCATGGCCCCGTTCTGCGAGGAGTGCCGGTACAACTTCCTGACCCGGACGGCGACGTCGTACACCCCGCTCGCGCCGGACCCGGCCCCGGGCGGTGCGACGGGAACCACGGCCGGCCCGGCCGGAGCCGGGCCGGCCGCGCCGTCGTCCGCGCAGCCCGCCGGGGCCTTCTCCCCGGACCACTTCGACTACCAGGTCTCGCGGCCGTCACGGGTCAACCGGCCCGCCGAGCCGCTCCAGCGCGAGGACGACTGGCTGCTGCCGCCGCCCGCGCACGAGCCGTCCACGCACCAGCAGCAGCCCCCGCACCAGCAGCCTCCACACCAGTCCCCGCATCAGCCGTCGCAGGAGTACCAGCAGGCGCAGGAGCCGCATTACCAGCAGCAGCCCCCGCCGCAGGAGTACCAGCAGGAGTACCAGCAGTCCGCCTACCCGCCCCAGCAGCCCCAGCAGCACCAGCCCTTCCCCTCCCAGAGCGGCGGCTCCTGGACCGCCACCATCGGGCCGGACCGCTCCTACTTCCTGGCGATGATGGAGCGCAGCGGCCCCGAGGCCGCCGGGCTCAGCCTGCCCGCGTACTCCCCGGAGCAGCACCTTCCGCTCTCCGGCGGCCAGATCACCATCGGCCGCCGCCGCGCCTCCACGGGCGAGTCCCCGGACATCGACCTCTCGGTGCCCCCGGAGGACCCCGGCGTCTCCCACCAGCACGCGGTCCTCGTCCAGCAGCCCGACGGCAGCTGGGCGGTGGTGGACCAGAACTCCACCAACGGCACCACCCTCAACGGCGGCGAGGAGTCGATCCAGCCCTACGTACCGGTCCCGCTCGCCGACGGCGACCGCGTCCACGTCGGCGCCTGGACCACCATCACCGTCCGCCGCGGCTGAACCACCCGCCCGTACGCCCACCCGCCCGTCCACCCGTACGGCGCGCCGGTCTCAGGGGCCCGGCGCGCCCAGGGGCCACACGTACGGCCCCCGGGGGTCGTCGAGCCACGACCACTGGCCGCCGGTAGTGACCGTGACCCCGAACCGCTCACGGGCCGGACGGCCCTCGCGGCGCCACAGGTCCAGGGCCTCGCGGGGGTGCAGGGCGCCCGCCGTCAGCGTCAGCAGGAACTGGAGGCGCTCGTTCTCCACCAGGTCGTACGGGAGCCCGTACGGCGCGCCGGGTCCGGGGAGCGCCGCCGTGGCCCCGCGCAGGGGCACGAAGTACGCCGGGGTGTGCAGGAAGCGGCCCTCGGCGAAGCCGGGGTCGTGGACCGTGAGCGCGATCAGCCCGGTCGACAGCGGGGCCAGGACCCGCGCCCCCGGACGGCACTGGCCGAGCCAGGCGGGCGGGATCAGCGGCAGTGTGCAGGTCACCATGATCCGGTCGAAGGGAGCCCGGGAGGGGCAGCCGCGCGCCCCGTCGCCGGTGACCACCGCCGGACGGTGGCCGAGCAGTTCCAGATGGGCCCGCGCGGACCCGGTGATCTCCTCGTCCAGGTCCACGGTGGTGACCAGGTCCGCGCCGAGCCGGTGGCAGAGCAGGGCCGCGTTGTAGCCGGTGCCCGCGCCGATCTCCAGCACGTTGTCGCCGTCACGCACCTCCAGGGCCTCCAGCATCCTCGCCATCAGCGAGGGCTGGCTGCTGGAGGAGACCAGCTCGCCGTCGCGCAGCCGGGTCGCCAGCGGGGCGTCCTCGTAGACCCCGCGCAGCCAGCGGGCCCGGCGGGCGGGGTCGGGGTCCTCGGCCCACAGCCGTTCGTGGGCGGCGCCGCGGCCGGTCCAGAAGTACGGGACGAACAGGTGCCGGGGCACGGCCGCGAACGCCGCCCGCCAGGCCGGGTCGTCCAGCGCCCCGGCGGCGGTCAGCTCCCGCACCTGGGCGGCGTGCGCTGCCTCGCGCAAATCCCGCTCCCCGGTGTGCCCGGTGTGTGCGGCCATGCCTCCACTGTGCTGGGACCGGCCCCGGCGTGCGACCGCGCTCGGGGCCCGGCCCGGTCCTTCCCGGTCCTAGGACCGGAGTCCTCCGTCCGGGCGTCTGAGACGATGGTCGGGTGAACGAGATTCCGAGGGGCACCGTCCAGGAGCAGACCTTCTACGAGCAGGTCGGCGGCGAGGAGACCTTCCGCCGTCTGGTCCGGCGGTTCTACGAGGGGGTCGCCGAGGACCCGCTGCTGCGCCCGATGTACCCCGAGGAGGACCTGGGCCCCGCCGAGGAACGGTTCGCGCTCTTCCTGATGCAGTACTGGGGCGGCCCGACCACGTACGGAGAGAACCGCGGCCACCCGCGCCTGCGGATGCGGCACGCCCCGTTCCAGGTGGACGTGGCGGCGCACGACGCCTGGCTGAAGCACATGCGGGTCGCGGTGGACGAGCTGGGGCTGGCGCCGGAGCACGAGGCGCAGCTGTGGCGGTACCTGACGTACGCCGCCGCGTCGATGATCAACGCCCAGTGAACGGACCACGGCCCCACCGGACCCGGTGACGGCCCGGGCCGCCCGGGTCGGCCGGCCGACCTAGACCGGCCGGACCTGGAGGGCGCCGAGGCCACCGCGGACGCCGGGGTTGCGGGTGGCGACGGAGCCGTACGGGGTGCTCAGCCGCAGCCAGCCCCCGGAGGCGAAGAGCGCCACCGGGCAGGAGGCTCCGGGCGGCGCGGACCGGGCCGGCGGCAGGAAGCCCAGGGACTGCGCGGCGTGCACGGCACGCAGCGGGAGTTCGGTGCACGGCAGGGTGCGGGACCAGATCTCGCGGCCGATGCGGTCGCGCTCGGAGCGGGTCCGGTGCTGCGCGGGCAGGGCCTCGTCGCGGGCCCGGAACTCGGCGACGGCGGCCGTCACGGCCGCCCGCACCTCTTCGGCGCCGGGCAGGCCGGGCACCTGGCGCCAGCCGCCGCGGGGCGGGAGCACCCCGGTCCAGGGCGGCCCGGTGACCGCGCCGGGCACGACGGCGCGGGCGGCGCCCTCGTCGACGGCCTCCAGCAGCTCACCGGCGGACACGGTCACGTCCAGCGGCGAACCGACGGGCGTGGCGAGCCGTACCGTGCGGACGGCGAGGACCTCGAAGGAGGGCGGCCGTCCGAAGACGGCGAGCGCGCCGCCGCCCTCCCCCGCGGCCTTCGGCGCGGTCGGTGCCCCCTGGAGGCGGACCGCGGCGGCGCGGTCGTAGTGCACCAGCCGGCCCAGGAAGGCGGCGAGGTCCGCCGCCTCCCCGGGGTCGGCGAAGCACAGCCGGTCGTTCATGCCGCGAGGTGCCTTTCCCGGCCGTCGCCGCCCGGGGCGGGCGTGTCGAGGTACTCCTCCAGGAAGAGCCTCTCCTCGGCCGTGATCCGGCGGGGCCGCCCCTCGGCGAGGTTGTACGGCACCACCACGGTCTCGGCGCGCACGTAGACCGTCTCGGGCCGGTCCCCGGTGGCCTCGTCCTTGACCTCGTAGCGGATGGTCAGGGACGCCGCGCCTATCCGGGTCACCCAGGACTCGATGAGGACCGGCTCGTGGCGGTGGACCAGGGGCAGCTTGTAGTCGATCTCGTGGCGGGCCACGACGGAACCGCCCGTGAAGGACTCACTGCCCTCCCCCGGCGCGAGACGGAACATGAAGTCGATGCGCGCCTCCTCCAGGTAGCGGAGGAAGACGACATTGTTGACGTGCCCGAAGGCGTCCATGTCCGCCCAGCGAAGGGGGCACCGGTAGTGATGTCTGGCCATGGTGGCGGCCTCAGCCTCGGGTGAGCTTCTTGTAGGTGGCACGGTGCGGACGGGTCGCGTCCGCACCGAGGCGCTCGACCTTGTTCTTCTCGTACGACTCGAAGTTGCCCTCGAACCAGTACCACTTGGATTCGCCCTCGTACGCCAGGATGTGCGTGGCGACCCGGTCGAGGAACCAGCGGTCGTGGGAGATGACCACGGCCGCGCCGGGGAATTCGAGCAGGGCGTTCTCCAGGGAGGAGAGCGTCTCGACGTCGAGGTCGTTGGTGGGCTCGTCGAGGAGCAGCAGGTTGCCGCCCTCCTTGAGCGTCAGCGCCAGGTTGAGGCGGTTGCGCTCACCGCCGGAGAGGACACCGGCCGGCTTCTGCTGGTCCGGGCCCTTGAAGCCGAAGGCGCTGACGTACGCGCGGGACGGCATCTCGACATGGCCGACGTTGATGTAGTCCAGCTCGTCCGACACGACCGCCCAGAGGGTCTTCTTGGGGTCGATGTTGGCGCGGGACTGGTCGACGTACGAGATCTTGACGGTCTCGCCGACCTTGATCGAGCCGGAGTCCGGGGTCTCCAGACCCTGGATCATCTTGAAGAGCGTGGTCTTGCCGGCGCCGTTCGGGCCGATGATGCCCACGATGCCGTTGCGCGGCAGGGTGAAGGACAGGCCGTCGATGAGGACCTTGTCACCGAACGCCTTGGAGAGGTTGTCGACCTCGACCACGATCGAGCCCAGACGCGGGCCCGGCGGGATCTGGATCTCCTCGAAGTCCAGCTTGCGCATCTTGTCCGCCTCGGCCGCCATCTCCTCGTAGCGGGCCAGACGGGCCTTGGACTTGGTCTGACGCCCCTTGGCGTTGGACCGCACCCACTCCAGCTCTTCCTTGAGGCGCTTCTGGCGCTTCTCGTCCTTGCGGCCCTCGACCTTGAGGCGGGTGGCCTTCTTCTCCAGGTACGTGGAGTAGTTGCCCTCGTAGGGCAGGGCGCGACCGCGGTCGAGTTCGAGAATCCACTCGGCGACGTTGTTCAGGAAGTAACGGTCGTGGGTGACGGCCACCACGGCGCCCGCGTACTTCGAGAGGTGCTGCTCCAGCCAGTTCACCGACTCGGCGTCGAGGTGGTTGGTGGGCTCGTCGAGGAGGAGCAGGTCCGGGGCCTCGATCAGCAGCTTGCAGAGCGCGACGCGGCGCTTCTCGCCACCGGAGAGGTTGGTGACCGGCCAGTCGCCGGGGGGGCAGCCCAGGGCGTCCATGGCCTGCTCCAGCTGGGCGTCGAGGTCCCAGGCGTTGGAGTGGTCCAGGTCTTCCTGGAGCTTGCCCATCTCGTCGAGGAGCGCGTCGGAGTAGTCCGTCGCCATCAGCTCGGCGACCTCGTTGAAGCGGTGGAGCTTCTTCATGATGTCGGCGGCGCCGTCCTGAACGTTCTCCAGGACGGTCTTCGACTCGTCGAGCTTGGGCTCCTGCATGAGGATGCCGACGGTGAAGCCGGGCGAGAGGTACGCCTCGCCGTTGGACGGCTGCTCCAGGCCCGCCATGATCTTCAGAACGGTGGACTTACCGGCGCCGTTCGGGCCGACCACACCGATCTTCGCACCGGGCAGGAAGTTCAGGGTGACGTCATCAAGAATCACCTTGTCGCCGTGCGCCTTGCGCGTCTTGCGCATGGTGTAGATGAACTCAGCCAAGAGAAACCGTCCGGCAGATCGATGAGTGGGCAGATACACCCCATCTTGCCGTACGTCCATCCCCCGGGGGAAACGCGTCCGGTCGCGGGGCTGTGACCTGGGTGCCTGCCCCGGTCCGGGTTCCGGACCCGGCCGCGACCGCGCTGGACTCCGGTACGGACTCCCGCGCCGGGGCTCCTGACCTGCGGCCCCGGCACCGGCACGGGACGGCGGGGGCCGGGGGCCCGGCGGGGGTCAGGCCCCTTCCTCCCCGTCCAGGGGGCGCTTGCGGAGCAGGAGGACCACCAGGCCGCCCAGGACCACCAGGCCCACGGCCAGGGAGGCGACGACCGGGGTGGCCGCCGAGCTGCCGCTCGTGGCGAGGCGCCCCTCCTCCGGGGAGTACCCGGAGGCCGGGGTGGACCGCGCGCCCAGCATCGCCGCCGCGCCCGTGCCCGGGGCCGGGGCGGCCGTCCTCGCCGTGGTGCCCGGGGTGGCGCCCGGCGTGGCGTCCGGGGTCGGCCCGGTTCCCGTGCCGGGCCGGGTGGCCGGGGCCTGCGGCCAGAGCGCCGTGGCCGTGGCCGCCGTGACGGACACGCTGGAGCCGGCCACGATCTGCGCCTGGGCCGGTACCCCGCTGGTGAAGACCCGCCCGACCGGCACCTTGGTCGCACCCTGGACGGTGACCGAGGCCGTCCCGTCCGGGGTGCCCGCGGGTACCTCGAAGTAGATCCGGCTCCCGTTGGCGGCGGTGGTGAGCGGGCGCCCCTCGGCGTCCACCACCCGCACGCCCATCGCCAGGGCCGCCGCGTCCGGGGTGACCGAGACGCTCTGCGCACCGGTCCGCACGGTCACCGGGCCGAGCCGGGTGCCCACCGGTCCCGACACCGCCCCGGGGTCCAGTGCCAGCGAGGCCGGCGGCTCGGGCAGCAGCCCCGCCTCCCGCTGCAGGTAGTCGGCGAGTTTCTCCGCCGCCGGGTCCGCCGCCTCCACCTGCGCGCCGTCCGCCAGCCGCCAGATCGCCACCTGGGTCCCGGCGGCGGCGCTCTCCGCGGTGAGCGACTCGGCTCCGGCCGCCTTCGCGAGCCCGGCCAGATCGTTCAGCTGGGGGTAGGAGTGCTCCAGGACCCAGCGAATGCGGCCCGCCTCCCCGTTCCCGGCGAGCGGGCTGCCGCTCCAGCCGCTCTCGCCGTACCGGGTCTGGGGCTGCGCGTTGCCCGTGACGCCGACTCCGTAGGTCTGGAGCGTCCCGCCGCCGTCGACCCGCATCTCGTACAGCCCGGCCGGGATGTGCCGGACCGGTCCGTCCCCGACGCGCAGGACCGCCTGGCCGTAGGTCTTGAGTCCGTCCAGCACGGCGCTCGCTCCCTCCGGGCCGCGTGGTGGCGGCGCGTCGGAGTCGGCGGCGGCCGTCGCGCCCGGCGTGCCCGCGAGGGCCGCGGCCAGCAACGCCACCGCCAGGGGCCGCCCCGCCGAAGCCCGTACCCCGGCCCTCGCGCGGGCTCGTACCGCGCCGAGGGCCGTGAGAGGAGCCTGCGCAACAGCGTGAGGAGCCTCCGGAGCAGCGGAAGCGGCGGGAGCGACAGGAGCAGCGGTGGAGGAGCGGACGGCGGATGGGGAGGGGACAGAGGAGAGGGAGGGGACGGCGGAGATGGAAGAAGGAGTGGAGTCAGGAGCGGAGGATGCGGGAACGGCAATCGACACAGTCTTCCCCTTCGGGCCAAAGACCCAGGTGCCCGTGAGTACCGTGGAATCCTAACCGGCTCGAACACTCAGACCACCGCCGCGTTCTGAGTGGGCATCAGTGGCGTGTCCGTCCTGACGATCCGCCGGAACGCGGCCGTCCCCCGGTTCAGGTCGTGCCCGACGGCGGTCGCGTCGATCTCCGCCGCGACCCGGCGGTTGCCCTCCCCGTCGGGCGGGTCCGTACGCACGCGCAGCCGCCCGTGCACCACCAGGGGTTCGCCGACGGACACCGAACCGGCCAGGTTGACCGCGAGCGTCCGCCGCGCCCACACGGTGTAGAAGCTGGTGGTGCCGTCGGTCCAGGCGTCCTTGCGCCGGTCGAAGTAGCGCGGTGTCACCGCGAAGCGGAACCTTGCCGCCGGGCCGTTGGGCGTCTCCTTGTAGTCGACCTTCGTCGCCACATGACCCACCAGCGTCACCTGGGTGTCGTTCATCCTGGTCACCCTCCCCCTTCGTCTCCACGCGTCACGTCCACGTCCCGTGGCCGCGTGCTGTGGCCACGCGTTGCGTTCACGTGTTGCGTTCACGTGTTGCGTTCACGCGTCGTGTCCACGCGTCGTGTCCACGTGCCCGTGCGGACCGTCCGCACGAGACACGACCCATGCTGGGGCTGCCCGCCGGTTCCCGCTCGGGCCTGTGGACTACTGGTGGGTTGTGGACAACTTGTTCACCCCTGCGGCGACCGTCGCGTACTGCTCCCGCACCTCCCGGTAGCGCAGCAGTTCCGCCGCCACCGGTTCCAGGACCCGGGCCCGCCCGCAGCCGGCCGCCGCCTGTCGCAGTCTCTGTTCCGCGTCCTGTCCGTACCGCCGGGCCGGGCCGCGGGCCGCGAGGGAGCACGCCCACTCCACCAGTGGCCCGCCGATGATCCCCGCCACCATCAGCAGTACCGGAGGCAGCAGCCGGGGCTCCAGGACCCCCGCGATCTGGCCGACCAGCCACAGCCCGCCGTAGACCTGGACCAGTGTCATGGCCGCCTGCGCCAGGACCGCCGCGGGCCACCACGCGGGCCGCGGTGGCCTGGGGCTCGGCACCGCGACGGCCGCGCCGAGCGTCACCGCGATCTCGTCCAGCGCCTCCGGGAGCCGCTCGGCGCCGCGCACCGCGGCCTCCCGCACCGCCTGCGACCAGGGTTCGGGCAGGCCGGTGGCCGCCTCGTCGGCGACCGCCCGTACGGCCTGCTCCACCCGCTGGCGGGCGGTCACCTCCTCCTCGGGCGGTGCCTCCACGGCGACGGGGCCCCGGCCTCCGATGACCGCCAGGGCGGCCAGACCCGCCAGGGTGCGCGGGGCGCGGCGGCCCTCGTACCACCGCCACAGCCGCAGCCAGGGCGTCCCGCACGCCTTGCCCGCGTTGCGCCGCCAGGCCCGCTCGGCGGCGAGCCCGGCCGCGTACGCCCCGACCGCTTCCGCGAGCCGGTCCTCGAACTCGGCGCGCGCCGCCTCCCCGATCTCCGGGCCCTGGTGGCCGTCGGCGACGTACAGCGGGCGCAGGCGCCCGGCCGCGCGGTCGAGGTCGGCGGAGATCCGGCGGGTGGCGGCGCCCCGCTCCTGGGTGAACTGTCCGAGCAGCTCGCGGAGTTCCCCGACGCCCTCCCCGGTCAGCGCGGAGAGGCCGAGGACGGTGGCCCCGGGCTCGCCGTGCTCACCGAGGGCGATGCCGTCCTCGTCCAGGAGCCTGCGCAGGTCGTCCAGGACCAGGTCCGCGGATTCCCCGGGAAGCCGGTCCACCTGGTTCAGCACGACGAACGTCACCTCCGCGTGCCCGGCCAGGGGCCGCAGGTACCGCTCGTGCAGCACCGCGTCCGCGTACTTCTCCGGGTCCACGACCCACACCACCGCGTCGACCAGCGCCAGGACCCGGTCCACGTGGTCCCGGTGCGTGACGAGCGCAGAGTCCAGGTCGGGCAGGTCGACGAGGACCATGCCGCGCAGCGCCTCCGTCCCCGGACCCTCGCGGGGGCGTCGCCGCAGCCGCCCCGGGATCTCCAGCCGGTCCAGCAGCCCGGCCGCCCCGTCCGACCAGCTGCACGCGATCGGCGCGGCGGTCGTGGGGCGTCGCAGTCCCGTCTCGGAGATCTGTACTCCTGCGAGTGAATTGAAGAGCGTGGACTTGCCGCTTCCGGTGGCTCCGGCGACCGCGACGACCGTGTGCCGCGCGGACAGCCCGCGCCGCGCCGCAGCCTCGTCCAGCACCCGGCCGGCCTCGGCGAGGGTCTTGCCGTCGAGCCGGGTCCGGGAGAGCCCGACCAGCTGGCGCAGGGCTTCGAGGCGCGTCCGCAGCGCCTGGCCCTCGGGACTGAGCAGGGGCGCGGACGTCCGTCCTCCGTCACTGCCCGCGCCGGACACCGTTCCGGTACGGAAACCCGTGCCGGTACGGGACCCCGGGCCACGGCTGCTGCCGGAGGCTGGTGCGGAACCGGCCCGCCCGGGCTCCCTGCCTGCCCCGGGCTTCCCGGCTGTCCTGGACTTCCCGGCTGCCCCTGCTGTCCCTGCTGCCCTGGCCGACTCGTCCGTCTCGTCCGTCTCGTCCGTCTCGTGGTCCCCGTACACCTCGTAGTCCTCGTACTCCCCGTACGACCTGTACGTCCCGTACGCCCTTCCCCCTGTCCAGCTCCCCTGGCTCCCCTGGTTCTCCAGGTCTTCCTGGTTCCTCTGCGACTCGTATGTTTCGTACGTTCCGCGCGTTCCGTACGTTTCGCCCTCGTGGTCCTTGTGGGCCCCGTGACCCGCCCGGCTCCTCGGCCGGCCCGTGGCGCCTCCCCTCCCCGCCCGTTCCGGCGCCGCCTCGGGCCGCTCGGAGGCCTCCGTACGGCGCGAACGCGCGATCAGTCCGTCGTCCCAGCGGTCACCGGCGCGGTCGCTCAGGGCAGACACCGCGTCACCTCTCCTTCTGCAGTACGGACAGTGCGGCGATCAGCTCGGCCTGTGGTTCCGGGGTCACTCCGAGCGCTTCCAGCGGGGCGAGCCTGCGGTCGCGTTCGGCGCGCAGCACCTGGTCGAGGTGGTCGCCCACCAGCTCCCCGCCCCGGTCGCGCAGCCGTACGGCGGCCTGTACGCCGATCCGTTCAGCCAGCTTCTCCCCCGCCGGGCGGGCCCGCTTGCCTCCGAGGAGGGTGGCGACCAGCAGGGCCGTGACCCCGTCGGGGTCGGGCGCGGGCTGTCGGTCGAGCCGCGCCACCTCCTCCTCGGCGAGTTCCTCCAGCACGCGCCGCCAGCGCCGTACGGCCATGCCGATACGTTCCGCCGCCTCCCGGTCGGGCGCGGGCAGCGGCACCGCTCCGGCGGCCGGTTCGCTCCGCCACGCCTCGGCGATCCGCTCGTCGGCGGCGGCCACGGCGCACTGGACCAGGGCGGCGAGGGACTCCGCGAGGGAGTCCAGCAGTTCGTCCGCGCTGGTGTCGAGCGGGTAGCCGCGCCACCGGGTCAGGGCGTCCCCGGCCAGGACCGCGCCCCGGTCGAGCCGGCTGCGGACCCGTTTGCCCTCCTTGCGGTACGCGTCCTCCACGGCCGAGGTGAGCCGTACGGCGGCGGCGTGCTGGGCGGCGACGGCGGAGGCCAGCTCCGGCATCCGGCGCCCGAGGGAGTCCAGCGCGCCGGCCGCGGTGCGACCGACGGCGTAGTGCCGGGCGGCGGCGTCCTGCGCGTGGTGGGAGAGCCAGGCGAAGAGCGGTGTGACGACGCTGGCGGGCAGCAGCCCGCCCCCGCCCGCCGACTCGGGCAGCTCGGGCACCGTGAACCGCGGCACGTCACCCAGCCCGGCGCGGGTGAGCAGCGCCCCGTACTGCCGTGAGACCTCGGCGAGCACCTGGTGCGGGACCCGGTCGAGGACGATGATCAGGGTGGACTTGTACTCCTTGGCGGTGCGCAGCAGGTGCCAGGGCACGGCGTCGGCGTACCGCGAGGCGGTGGTGACCATGACCCAGACGTCGGCGGCGCAGATGAGCTGGGCGGCGAGTGTCCGGTTCTCGACCACGAGGGAGTCGATGTCGGGGGCGTCGAGGAGGGCGAGGCCGCGCGGGAGGCTGGAGACGGTCTCGATCCTCATCTCACGGGTCGCGTGGCTGAGGCCGTCGCCGTGTCTGTCGCCTTGCCTGTAGGTGCGGCCGCCGTCGGGTCCGCTGCCCCGTCCGTCGCCGTTCCCGTCGCCGTTCCCGTCGCCGTTTCCGTTGGTGCTTCCGTTGGTGCTTCCGTTGGTGCTTCCGTCGATGTTTTCGTAGCCGTCACCGATCCGGTGGCCGTGGGTGTGGCCGTTCGGGTGATCGTGGGCGCGGGTGTGGGTGTCGGCGCGGGTGTGGGTGTCGGCGCGGGTGTGGGTGTCGGCGCGGGTGTCGGAGCGGCCGTGTCCGTCCTCCCCGTACGGCTCCCAGACCCGCATCAGGTCGGGCAGCACCCGCATCCCGGCGAACCAGTGATGGTCGTCGGGGTGACAGACGAGCACCGGGGTCCGCGTGGTCGGGCGCAGCACCCCGGCTTCGCTGACCCGCCGTCCGACGAGGGAGTTGACGAGGGTGGACTTACCGGCCCCGGTGGACCCGCCGACAACGGCGAGCAGGGGCGCCTCGGGCGCCTTCAGCCGGGGTACGAGGTAGTCGTCGAGCTGCGCGAGCAGCTCGGCTCTGGTCTGGCGGGCGCGCGGGGCACCGGGCAGGGGCAGCGGCAGACGCACGGACGCGACCCGGTCGCGCAGGGCGGACAGGGCATCGAGCAGCTGAGGCCGAACATCCAAGGTCACCACATGCGAAGAATGCCCAATTTAGAGCTATTTTTGAAGCTTATACGCCCTCTGCGCGCCGACCGCGACTCCAGCGAGACATCCTGGACAGAGCGGACGAGTGGGACGCAGGCATAACGAGTGCACAACACCACGGGCACGGCGGCGCAAAAGCGATGCGAGAATCGCACCTGCCTGCGATTATCGGGACCGCTTCACCGAACCTCCACATCGTGGCACGCGGGTGAAGCAACCGGGACAAGGCAACCGGAGCCCTATCCTTGACCTGGCACGGACGACCGTCACACCCCCACCCCGGGGCTCCAGGCCATCACGGCCACCTTCCGGCCCCCGTAGCTCAGTGGATAGAGCAGGTGCCTTCTAAGCACTTGGCCGCAGGTTCGAGTCCTGCCGGGGGCACAAGATCGGGACCCTCCTTCGGGAAGGTCCTTTTCGCTGGTCAGGACGAGTCCTGTGGAGTGATTCAAGGGCCGGATGCGCCCTACTCTGAGGACTGGGCGCATCCGGCGGTGTCCGGCTGGTTCCGGGTTTCTGCGGGTGGCTGCGGAGAATGCGCGGAGAAGTTCTCAGCGCCTCGGCGCGGCCGGGTCCGGCAGCTCCCCCGCGTCTTCGATCCGCTGTTTCAGATCGTCCAGCTGCCCGTCAATACAGCGGGCATACGTGGCCAGCAGGACGGGGACGCTGTTACCCGCCCACTCGGCCACGGTCGCGGGCGGGACACCGGCGTTGAGCCAGTTGGTCAGGCAGGTGTGGCGGAGGTCGTAGACGCGGCGACCGAGCGGGGTCCCGAATTCGTACGGGTTGAGCATCTCCTTCCGGGCCCGCCGCCACGCTCGCCGGATCACGGACCCAGCGAGGTACCCGCCCTTCTCCCCCTGCATCAGGAGGTCACCGGGCTTCAGCCCCTCCTTCTCGATGTGGGTTCGGAGAATCCGTGTCA
This sequence comes from Streptomyces sp. NPDC051567, assembly GCF_044454165.1. NCBI lineage: Bacteria > Bacillati > Actinomycetota > Actinomycetes > Kitasatosporales > Streptomycetaceae > Streptomyces > Streptomyces sp. NPDC051567. Next base: position 100,414 of record NZ_JBITDK010000003.1, read on the forward strand.
GGGCGGGACGGCATGGGACGGTGCGGGTGTCGTCGGCGGCCCGTCCCTTGAGCCCGCGTTCTTCACGGACCTCACCCGTGTCCGTCCACTGCTTGCCGACCTCGGGGTGGGCAGCGTGAAGCAACAGCTCGCCCCACTGGTCGTCGGCGCCCGCGTCAGGCAGGCGTACGTCCCCGACATCGATGGCCACGACCTCTTCCGGGCGGGCGCCGGCGTAGTACATCGCGGCGAAGAAAGCGTGCAGCCGTCGACCGCCACGCGGGCGTGCGTAGATCCAGCCGAGCAGCGTGGCGGCCTGGCCGCTGTTGAGCAGCGACCGCTTGTCGACGGCGGAGGAGGTCTTGGCCGCCGTGGTGCTGGCGCCCTTGCCCTTCGGAAGCGGGTTCTCCTTGAGCACCTTCTTCTTGATGGCGTACTCGAAGAGGACGTTCAGGACGCGCTTCGTCCGACGGGCCGAGCTGGCGGCCACAGCCTTACCGTCCAGCTTCGTCGCGGCCGCTCGGAGCGCCGTCTCCGCGATGCTCTCGTCCTCCCAGGCCGCCATGGTGAGCGAGTTCCGTTGCACCCACCGTAGGATCACAGCGACCTCCGGCGGTGCCTGTTCCCGTCGGCGGGTATTGAAGGCGTACTCCCGAAGCGCCCGACGTACCTCCACGCCCTTGAACGTCGTCGGCTGGGAGCGGAGCAGGGCGATCGTGACGGGCGTGAGCGCCTTCGCCACGTTCCGCCGGTTGTTCGCCGAGGTCCGCTCCCAGAGCTGGTCGACGAACTGGACCGCGAAGTCGTACCACTTCACGCTGGCCGCCCGGGACAGGAACGAGACCGGCAGCCCGGAGGAGAGGCTGAACGCCTCCCCCTTGCTGGCGGCGGACACAAGTCCCGCCCGGAAGGAGTCGGCGAGGGGAGCAGTGCCGAACGGCTTCCGCCACTCCTTGCCTTCCAGCTCCCAGCGGACCGTGTACGTGGTCTTCTTCCTCCCCTCGTACACAGAGGTCTTCCAGAACCGCACGTCGTACGTCGTGTCCATCAAGCAGCGTCCTCGCACTCGTTCAGCCAGACCTCCAGGTCGATCCGGCGGACACGGAGACCACCGTTCGGGAGCTTGATGCAGCGGGGAGCACGCTGCTTCTGGCGCCAGTCGTAGAAGGTGGAGCGGGTGATCCCGAGCTCTTCGCACAGCTCGGGGACGGTGAGCATCGTGCGGGCCTTGGGGGTGCTGGCCATCGAAGTCCCTCCCAGAGGGCAGGTAGCCGGGGCGGTGTTGCTCGGCGGCGCCACTCTCAAGGGGCTCGTCCGAGGTTGGGATTTCTGCGTCATCGCGTCATCTGCGTCATCTGTGGTTCTGACCTGCGGTTTTGGGGTGACGCAGGGGCCTACGGGCTGTGTCACAGGTGACGCTGGTCTCTGTCATTGGTGACGCGGGTGACGCGAGGTGACGCAGCTTCCGGCCGTCTGCGTCATCGGTGAAGCCGCAGGTCATAGAGCGGTTGCGGTGTCCTGGTGACGCGGGTGACGCAGGAGCTCTTCCCTTCGGACAAGAGGGTGGGGTGTCTGTCGTAGTGCGACAGGTCCAGCGCGAGATAAAGGGGCCGCTGCGCGGCCCGACCTTTGCAGCGGCGGCAAGCCGCCGGAGAAGCAAGAGGAGCACCCGGCGCGGGTGCTCCTCTTGCCTGTTCCGGTAGCCCGGGATACCCGCGGGTCAGAACGCGGTCTCCTGCTGCTCCGGCACGGTGGTCGTGGCAGGTCGGGTCATCGCGATGTAGCGGGCGGCTTTGGTACGGCCCCAGTCGATGAGGACGCCGCGTGCGGCGAGGGTCGGCTGGAGCCGTTTGAGACGGTCGGAGAGAACCTTCCCCGTGCCGGGCCAGCCCTTGGGGAGGGGGCGGAAGTCGTCTCCGGTGTAGAGGTGGGTGAAGGTGTGGAGCCATTCGGCGGAGGTCATCCGGACCTCGATGCCGGGTTCGAGGGTGGCGGCGTGCTTGAGGACGGTCTGAGCGAGGAGGTCACCTTCGATAACGTCGTCGTTGAGTTCGTCCAGGCATGCCCGGTAGGCGTTCAGGGCTCCGAGCCCGGTCGCTGCGTCGAGTTGCGCGCACAGGTGGGCGAAGTCGGCCATCCTCAGGTCGGTGGGGATGTCCGCTTCGGCGGCACGCACCTTGACGGTCAGGTCCAGGATCGAGCCGAGGATGACCGGGAGGATGTCCTCGAACTCCCGCCACAGCTCGGCCTCGGTGCGCCGGATGCTGGGGCGTTCCAGGCGGAGCGGGAGGAGCCGTTCGGCGAGGTCGGGGCGGATGACGCCCACGTCGATGCCGGTCAGCAGGAGGGGGCGGCGGTAGCGGGCACGGACGACGTCGCCGTCGGTGTAGAGGGCGCGCTTGATGGTCTCGGCCCCGGTGACGATGCAGCACATGAGGTCGGACAGGTCCGGGGCCAGGTGGGACAGGTTGTCCAGGGCGGTAACCCATCCGGCGGCGACGGCCGCGATCAGGTTCTCCTCGTCCTTCGGAGCGCGGCGCAGGTCGCCGCTCATGCCCTCGATGATCCGCACGAGCATCCTGCCCCCGGTGGACTTGCCCGCGCCCTGGGGGCCGGTGAGGAACGGGGCGGGGACGGGGACGGACGGTCCGAGGCAGCCGATCAGCCAGGCGATGGCCAGGCACTCGGTCTCGGCGTTGGCGAAGTTGCACAACCTGAGGAGGAGGTCGATGCCCTTGCCGTCGGTGTCCTTCGCGGGGAGCGGGAGCTCTCCGGTGAGCTGGGTCCGCCGCCAGCACACCTCTTCCGGCTGAGGGGTGATGATGTCCCAGCCGGTGGGGTGGATACGTACGGACTGTCCGTCGGTGCGGCCGAGGTCGAGCCACGTGGCGCCGTCGAAACCGGGGGCGACGCGGATGTGAACGCCCTGGACGTCCTTGCTCAGCGCGAGCGCTTCGATGAGGTCGAGGGATTCCTTGAGCGCGGTCCCGTTGAACACGCCATGCCCGTTCTCGTAGAGGCCGACCATGAGCTCCTGCCGGTGACTGCCCGAGGTGCCCTGCGAGCGGATCGGGCGCGCGACTGGGTGACGGTTCTTCTGCGCGTACACGGTCCCATCGGCGGTGCGGAAGTACCGGAAGTTCTGCTGCGCGTAGCCGGTGATGACCTCCCGGCCCGACGTCTTGTCGTCGTCGGACATGGCTCACACCCCCAGCGCGGTACGGGCGTTGGCCCACGCGACGGTGCAGTGCCGGGCCGACTCGCCCCGGGCGTGCGCGGCGGTGAACAGCCGCTCGATGTGGGCCTCGGTGAGGCAGCCGCACCGGCCGTGGGTGGACAGGACCGCCAGGAACACCCGGTAGACGCTGTTGTGGATCGCGCTGCGGGCGTCGGCGATGGACTGCTCGGCCATCGAGATGCCGCGTTCCAGGTAGGCGGGGGTCCGGTGGCGACATTCCCCGCTAGTTGCTGTGGGCACGGTGATCGTGTACGGGGCAGGGCGGGAGACGGACTCACTCTTCGTGGCCAACGCCCGAACGTCGTCCGGCAGGCCGGTCATGGTGCCGGTGCCGGGGCCGTACCAGCGGACGTAGGCCATGCGGGACTTGATATCCACGCCTGGCCGGACCCCGTTGGCGGATGGCATGGCGCCCTGGTAGATCCAGTGCTCTCCCCGGGTGGTCGCGACCATCGTGGTGGCGGGGAGGGTGTGGCGGGCCCAGGTGACGGCGTCCGGGTTGTCCAGGTCCACGACGGTGAGGTTCGCGCCGCCGGGGTGGTAGGCAACCGCGGCGGCCTGGCACCAGGATGCAGCCCAGGCCGGGGAGGTGAGGATGACCGGGTCGGCGGTGGCGGCGGCCCAGCCGTGGCACGGGGCGGGGCAGGAGCAGGCACCGGCGGCTTTCATGTGGGGCCGTCCACCGCAGGTGTTGCTCGTGCATGTCCGGCAGTTCCCGAAGGGGAGCTTGCCCTCTCGCAGGGGCAGTACGGGCACGCCTGCTTCGGCCAGATCCAGCGCGATCTGCCGGTAATCGGGCCCAGGGCGGGTGTGGTCTCGCCAAATGGGCGTGGGTTGAGTCATGCTGGTTCCTCCACTGTTGAGTTGGGTGGATGAGGGCGGCCCCCGTACCGGCAAAGTCCGGGGCCGCCCTCGTCGTATCCGGGCTGGTGCGGGTTATGCGGGTGCGATGACGACGGCGGTGGCGTCGTCGCGGTAGCCGTCGGGGTCGGGCTGGGCGACGGCGACGAGGCTCTCCGCGAGTGTCTCCGGAGCGCCCGCGTACTTCGTGACGAGGTGCCGCATGTGGCTGTGGGCGATCTGGTCGTGGATGCCGTCGGAGGTCAGCAGGACCAGGTGGCCGGCGGGGATCGATACGTGGTGGACGGTGGCGGGGCTGGCGTCCACGAGAGCGATGTTGATGCGGTTGGCGAACTGCTCCGCGATCTCGTCGGGGATGCCGTGGGTGGCCAGGTAGGTGGCGACGTTGTCGTCGGTGGTGTACCGGGTCAGGGTGGTGCCGTCCCAGCCGTAGGCGCGGGCGTCTCCGGCCCAGCAGATCCAGGTGGGTGCGCCGGGGCGGGCGCGGGCGGTGACGGCGACGGCGTCCACGCGGGGCGTGACCGGGACGGCGCCGGGGTCGCGGACCAGGAGGGACGCGGTGAGGAGCCCGCTGAGCGCGCCGTCGGTGGCGCTGGTCCGCGCGGCGGCGACGGCCAGGACCGGGACGAGGTCGTGGAGGGGGTCGCTGTGGCCGATGCCGTCGATGACCGCGGCGCCGATGGCCCCGTCGGCTGCGGTCCAGGTGTGCGCGGCGTCGGCGTTGGTGCCGTGGGTGCCGGTCCGGGTGGCGACGGCGGTGACGAAGCTGGTGGTCATGGGGTCTCCCTGGTCGGGTCAGTGGGTGCCGGTGACGTGGGCGATGTAGCCGGGGCAGGGGTTGTCCGGGCAGCCGCCGCACTCGGTGCAGATGTCGCCGTCGCAGTCCTCGCACAGGCTGTGGCCGGGGCAGTCGTAGTCGGCGCACTCGTCGCAGTAGGTCAAGGGGCTTTTCTCCTTGGTGAGGGGTGGTGGCCGGGGTTGATCCGGAATGGGGCCTAGTGGCTGGTCAGGGCGAGGGAGGCGGGTCAGGGAGTTCTCCCTGAACCCCTCCCTGACCGTGCGGAGGTCGGGCCCCTTTCAGCGGTGGGTGATGGTGCCGGTGGCGCGGCTGAAGAGGCCGGTGGTGGTGATGTGCTGGGTGATGTGGGTGGTCGGCCGGGCGGTGCCGCGCCGGGGGCGGGTGAGGGTGATGAGGGCTCCGGCGGCGATGAGGGCGACGGTGGCCCAGAGGGCGTCGGCGAGGGCGATGAGTCCGGGGGCGGCGTAGGCGAGTCCGAACCCGGCGCCGCCGATGCCCGCGCCGATCGTGGGGGCGAGGAGGGCGGTGGTCTTCGCCCATCCCGGGATTCCGGCCGGGCCCGGAACGACGACAGGAACGGGGGCGGGGGCGCCGATGGGGGTGAGGGTGCGGGTGCCGTCGGGGAGGGTGACGAGCTGGATGCCGGGCGTTATTTCGGCGAGCGGCATCAGCGGTCCGGGGACGGCCGGCGGGTAGAGGAGCGCGTCCCCGTACCGGACCGGGACGGGGGCGTTCGGGTAGGTGGGGTGGTGGGTCATGAGGGCCTCCGGGGAAGAGGGCGGGCCCGCGCCGTGGTGGTGGCGCGGGCCCGTGGTGGAGGTGTCAGGGCGGGGTGTCAGGCGGTGTCAGGCATTGATGTCACGGGTTTCTGACAGCGGGTCTGCCTAAGGATTTGGGTGTCAGGGCCCGTGACGGTGTCAGGGGGTGTCAGGTGTCACGCGGCGGCGAGGCTGGGGACGATCCGCCACCGGCCGGTGGCGGAGGTGGGCTCCAGCCGTCCTTCCATGGCGGCCTCTTTCAGCCGGGCGGAGACCCACGGACGGGACAGGTTGTGACGGTCGCACCAGTCCATGAAGTCCTTGGGGCCGACGACCATCCGGCGTTCGGACTCGAAGTCGTCCAGGGCGCGGGCGAAGAGTTCGCGGGCCTGGTCGGGGGTGGGCTTGTGGCCGGTGTCCTGCCACAGGGGGGTGTCGTCGCCGGGGTGGTCGTCGGGGAGGTCGGCGTCGGGGTCGATCCCGGTGTCTTCGGGGTCCACGAGCAGGCCGTCGAGTTCCATGTCGTCGTCCTCCTGGACGGCCGGGGCCGGGGCGGGGGTGGTGCCTGGGGCGGGTCGGCCGGTGTAGGCGTGTCCGGCGACCCGGGACGCGGCGCCCGCAGTGACCGGGTCCGCGACGGCTCCGTTGTGCTGGGCCCAGGCGGCGAGGGCTTCGATGGTGGGGGTGGCGGTTTGGGGGATGGCGAAGGTGCGGCCCGGGGAGGGGTAGCGGTCCTCGGGAACGCCCGGGGAGACCAGGTAGCAGTAGCCGGGGCGGCGGTTGCTCCAGGCGCCGGGGTGGGCTCCGGCGTCGATGACGGTGTCCGGGAGGGAGAACCCTTCGTCGCGGGGGTCGCAGCCCAGGGCGATCACGGAGGGCAGGGACGCGCGGGTCGAGGTGGACATCTGGTCGTAGGAGGGACGCTGGAGGGAGACCACCAGCGACACCCCGGCCGAGCGGGCTTCCTGCGCGATGCCGGTGAACGTGTCGTCGCCGAGCGCCCGCAGGGTGTTCGCGGCTTCTTCCATCCAGGTCACCAGGAACGGCATGCCGGGGCATCCGCAGGCGCCGGTCGGGCGGCAGGAGTGGGCGGGATCGTTCTGCCGGACGGCGGCTTCGGGAATCCACTGGCGGTAGCCGTGGGCTCCGAGCCAGCGGGTGCGGGCGGGGATGACGGCCTTGATGGCCTCCACCATGACCTCGGTGTCGGAACCGCCCTCGGCCGCCCAGTCCATGCCCGGGAGCAGGGCCCGGAAGTCCTGGAACATCTTCGGGTCGCTGACCCACAGGAGGACGTCGCGGCGGGAGAGGATCTCCAGCATCACGTTGAGGGCGGTCTCGCCCTTCCCGGAGCCGGACATGCCCGCGATCAGCAGATGCGTGCTGTTTCGCTTGGTGCCGGGGTCGCCGGGCAGCCACACCTGGAGCGGGGCCCCGTCGTCGTAGCGGCCGAGGACCAGCGGCTCCGCGATCGAGGCACCCACCTGGGTGGGCTCGTCCCACTCCATGACGTGGGTGAGCATGTCCTCGGGGACCACGACCAGCTCACCACGGCGCGCGGAGTCCGGGGAGGGCATGTAGCGCAGGGCGGAGATCGGCAGGTCGAGCGCGGACGCGAGCCGGGGAAGGGACTTGGACACGTCCTCGTTGGTCTGCTCCCCGGGCTCCAGCGCCATCTTCGCGGTGACCCGGTTCGGTTCGACCGTCGTCGCCCCGATCTGCGCCCGCGCCAGACCGATCTTCTCCAGCAGCCCCTTGTCAGTGCCGCCGCCGCCGCCGGCGGCGCCGCCGCCGTCGACGTTGCGGCGCAGGATCATCCGCAGGTTCCAGGACAGGGCCAGCATCGGGGCGCCCATCAGGTAGAGGTCACCCAGCGGTGCGGTGGCCGGGCCCGCCAGGCAGGCGCCGGTCAGCCACGCCGATCCGGCGGCCACCGTGATCGCCGAGTGCAGCCGACGCTGCACCCCGGTGGTCCGGCCAGCCCACCAGGTGACCCCCGTCAACGCGACGGCGGTCAGGGTCAGACCGACCCCGGCCGCCGCGCTGTCGGCCCACCGGGTGCTGCCGAGCGCACCGGCCAGCCCGACCCCGCCCGCACACAGCCACGGCGGGAGATGGGGCTTGGCCCGGTGCAGGATGTAGGCGCGGATGCCCGCACCGTCGGAAGAGCCCTGGAGCTGGGCCTCGTACTGCTGCTCCACACTGTGCTCGGTCATCACTCACCCCTCTCAGTACTGGGCCCAGTCCATGCGCGGTGCCTGCTGGCGCGGGCGGGCGCGGTGACGGACGCGGTTGATCTCTTCCTCGTACTGCTGCTGGAAGTCGGCGTAGGTCGCGGCGGCGTTCTTCGCCGCGTCCCGCAGCGCGTCGGCGGACTTGCGGAGCTTGCGGGACACCTTCGCCGCCCTGATCCGGGAACCACCGATCCGGCCCTCCGGATCAGGGACCACGGCCAGGACGCTCTTGAGGATCTCGGCCCCCATCGCCACCTCGATGGACAGCGCGACCGCTGCGGCCCGCAGCGAGTTGCAGTAGTTGCGGACCTGCGCCGGAGAGGTGAACTCCGGAGGAGGCAGCAGGGACTGGGCAGGAGCACCGCCCTGCTCCCTGCTCCCGGCCCCGCCGCCGGTCGTGCTCCGGTTGTTGTTCCCGGCGTTCACGTTCACCGTGAACCCGGGCGCGGCGAACGTCTTGCTGTTCACCTTGCTGTTGACCTTCGTCTGGGAGCCGTTGGCACCGGTACCCGGAGCGGTACGGGCACGCTGGCTGCCCGGGTTCTGCGGCCAGCCCTCCCGCTGCTGCCAGCCGCCCGCCGTCCACCCGCCCTGCGGGCCCGTACCGGTCGGGGCGCGGCGGGGGCGGGGGGCTTCGGAGACGGGGTTGTTGTGCGGCATCCAGTCGGACATCAGAGGGTCCCCTCAGCAGCAGTAGTGGTGGTGGCGGACTCGGTTGTGGTGGGGGTGGGGCGGGCGATCAGCCACATGACCTGAGCGGCCAGGGTGGTCAGTGCCCACAGGCCCATCAGCGGGGGGCGGGCCGGGCCGGACCAGACGGCCAGGCACAGCCAGGTGAGGACGGCCAGCGCGAGGACACCGGTGGCCGTCCGCCATCCGGAGGAGGCGCCGGTCCTGGCCTTGGCGGTCTTCGCCTTCAGTGCCAGCAGGGCCAGTACGACGAGTCCGGCCGGGGCCGCGACGAACGCGGCCCACGGGACGGTCAGGTGGGCGAGCCCGGTGACGGCCAGCAGGGTGACGGCGAGGCCGGTGGGGGCCCAGGTGCGGCGGTGGCGCCACAGCCAGCGGCCGGTAGCGGCGGTGGCGCGGGCGGTGAGGGTGGGCTCCTCGGAGACGACCACGATCACCTGCGGTGCCTGCCTGCCACGCTGACGGGGAATACGCACGGTGCCGGGCACGGCCGTCTTGGCGGCCGTCGTACGGATACGGCGAGACACAACGAACTCCTTCGTCCGGCTACGGTCAGCGGGTTTCACACCCGGCCGCACTGACGGGTGGCAAGCCAGGTGGTGACGACGGCCGCACCGACACCGATGGCGCGGTGGAGGGCCTGGTCCAGCTCCATCAGCGCGGTCCCGGGGCCGGACAGCTCGGCGGAGAGAGCACCGTCCTTGTCCATCCGGACAGCGGTGCAGTGATCGATGTATCCACGCTTGCCCGCCTTGCCAGCGAGCCAGAGCAGCGGCTTACGACGGTCGATCACAGCGTGCGTAACAGCGTTGATCGCGGCACCGGCCAACAGGGCACGGCCCGGGACGCGGTACCCCAGGGCGCGGGTGGCCGCGATCGTGCCGACCAGCTGCCCGGCGGTGTAGGAAGCGACGTGACGGACCACGCTCCGGTGTCCCAGTTCGCTCGCGGTCATGGTCGGCCAGCCGGTACGGTCGCCGGTTTCCTGTCCGACCGGCGTTCCGTCCTGATACACCACGTGGTCGCCGTACAGACCCTTGCAGGAGGCGTCTTTGGAGTTCTGGACCCACTGGTCCAGCGCTGGATGCAGCTCGCCGAAGATGGCGACCAGCGTGCCCAGCAGGGCGAGTCGCTCCACCGGGATGGTCTGCGGGGAGAGCTTCACGAGTGGGCTCCTTCCAGGGCCGGGCGGGTGGGGGCGGGGGTGTTGGTGTCGCGGAGTTCCTGGTAGCGGTTGGAGGCCCAGCCGACGGACCAGCCGGTCAGTTCGGCGGCGACCCGGACAGCAAGCCCGGCCGTGAACGCGGCTTCGACGGTCTTGCGGGCCTGGGCCTCGCCGAGCTTCTCCGCCGGCGGACCGGCGGCCAGCAGTTCGGCGCGTTCACGGTCGAGGCGTTCTTGTTCACGCTCGCGTTGGTGGCGTTCAGCGGCTTCCCGCTGCCGGGCTTCCAGTGCCCGCTGCTGTGCGGTTTCCCGCTCGGCGCGTTCACGGTCGGCCTGCTGCTGTTCACGCTCGTGCTTGTGGCGTTCAGCGTCCGCGCGCTCGGCCGCCGCGGTCGCCTGCGTCCGCTCGTATTCCTCCCGCCGGACCCGGTCCTGCCGGTCGGCTGCTTCACGGGCGAGGCGGGCTTCGTGTTCACGCTGTTCACGGGCGAGCTTCGCTTCGTGGTCGCGCTGTTCACGGACCCGCTGCTGGCGGGTGTCCTCCCGGTCCTGCACGGCCTTCTCCCGGGCCTGCCGCTTCTCCTGCTCCTTGGCTTCCAGGCCCAGGACGGCGGCGGTCAGGGCCCGCCGGTAGGCGAGCCCTGCTTCGGCGGTGACGATGAGGAGGAGGGGGGCGACGGAGTGCACGGCGACCCCGACCAGGTCCCCGGCCAGCGCGGATGCGCCGATGTTCAGGGCCAGGGTCATGGCCCCGGTCATCCACCGCAGGGCGACCGGCCAGAGGCCGCCGTGCCCGCCCAGGCGGGCCAGGACGGAGTCCAGGCGGACCACGATGACCACCGCCGCGTCCACGACGAGAGGCAGGATCGGCGCGGTCCAGCCCCAGCCGGGCGGGGTGTGGTCGGCCATCAGCGGGGTGACGGTGAGGACGGAGTAGAGCATCGCCCCGCCCACGATCAGCCACGTCCCGGCCGACAGCGCACGCTCCGATGAACGGATCTGAACCGCGTTCACGCGACGCCCCCCGCTCGTGAACGCTCCCTGTCCGGGGCGGGGACCGTGGCGAAGCCGACGAGGTGCAGTTCGGCTCCGGCACAGTCGGTCTCTGCTGTCAGGACGCGGGTCCGGCCGTTGCGGTGAACGTGGTGGCCGACCGCGTCGGGGGCGATCGAGAGGGCGTCACGCCATGCCTCGAACCCGGCGAGGTCCTCGTGGAAGGAGAGCGTCAGCCGGTCCGGGTAGATCGTGGACATGTCCACGGACGGGGCAGGCAGGTGCGGGTACTGCGCGGCGAACAGCCGCAGAACCCGCAGCGGGGCGCCGAAGGCTTCGAAGAACTGCACGCTCATGCGGCACCACCCGGCATGTTCACTGCGGCGGCCTGGTTGCTCAGCGCCCGGCGGACGGCCAGCACCCGCCGGCGGGCCCGGCGGACACGCCGCTCGTCCAGCTCGGACGGCACCCGGTCGAGCGTCGTGATCTCCGCGTCCAGCAGGAGGAGGTCCGCCAGGATCAGCGGCAACTCGGCCTCGATCGCGTCCAGCTCCGTGAGCGTCGGCTCACGGTCGATCTCGTCGGCGCCGGTAACGGCGCCCCGGACAGTTCCGATGGACTTCATTGGGTCTTGCTCCTTCGAGAGAGGAACGGGACCAGCAGCCCCCGGCGCTCGAACGCCGGGGGCTGCACGTCATGGGGGGGGTGAAGCAGAAGAGGGTCAGACCTGGGCGGCGGCGAGCCGGACCAGGTCGTCGGCCGCGTCGATCGCGGTGGACCGCAGCGCGGTCAGGGCCTGGCGGTCGGTGGCGCCGCGCAGGGCGTAGCAGGCGGTGGCGGCGGTCCTGGCGGGTTCGGTCAGGTCCGGGGCCAGGAGCGCGAGTGTCGCGAGGGGAGCGGTCAGGGCGGAGCGGGTGGTGTGGCTCTCGGCGCGGGCCGCCTCATAGGCGCCGGTCGCACCGGTCAGCCGCAGGTCCTCGCGCAGCCACATCGCCCTGCGGTGGTCCGCCAGAGCCGACGCCAGCGCGGCCACAGCGGCCAGCCGCGCCGCCCGGGCCTCATCCGACCGGGCCTCGGCCCGGTCCGTGCGGATCGTGCGCTGCTGGAGCAGCACCCCAGTCACCGACCCCAGCAGGGTTCCAGCGACCGCTATCAGACTGGCCCACATACGGAACTCCTCGGTCAGGCAGTCGGAAGGTCAGGCCGGGCGCGGGTAGTGGCTGACGCTCGGCTGGGTGTGGAACGGCAGGTCCTCGCAGTCCTCGGCCCAGCTCTGGTGGGTCCAGCAGGTCGAGCGGTCGTTGCCATGCATTCCGGCGTCCTCCAGCTCGTTGTCACGCTGGATGGCCGCGGCGAGCTTCTTGTTCATCTCGAACCCCTTCCGGGGCCGGTCTCTCCGGCTCCCCTCGGCCCCGCCCGTCCAGCGCTGACGCGCTGTACGGACGAAGGAGGCAACCGGCCGCAGCCACGGGCTGCGGTGTCGAGCCGCCACCGGCTATCCCGGCGTGATCGGCGGCTCAGGGGGATGACGCGGTCGGCGCCGCCGCTCGTGCCGGTCCAGCACGGGAAGCGCCCAGGGTCTTCGTCGGTACACGGCAACCTCCGCAGAGCCAGAGGGTCAGTGGTGTCGTGCGTCTCCTTCGGGAGCAAAGCTCCCGTTTTAGGCGTATGGAGAAAGACCTTTCGGTCTCAAGCCCTCCGGTGAATGACAAGGCGCCGGGTCGCCTCCCCCCGTCCAACGCGGGGCTCCTGGTCGTGCGTGCACACCGGAGCTGAGCCCTTGCGGGCTATCTGGTGCGCACCAGAATCATGGCATCTGGTGCGCACCAGATGCAAGCCCTTCGTTCGTTCGGGCCTGCTCGCGCTCTCTGGTGCCACTTCAGGAAACGGCTCAACCAGAGGGCTTTGGTAGCCAACAGGGGTTAACCTCAAGGGTGTTAACCCGCTCCCACCTGCGGTGATCCAGTGAGGGGCTGCGGGTGGTACGGCCATCGGAGGCGATGCACATGGGTCAGGGATTGCGCGCCGCACGGAACGCGCGAGGGTGGTCGCAGGAGCGGCTGATCTTCGAGATCGAGGGCTACGCGCGTCGGCGCCTGCTGGATGTCGCGTCCACGGCGAGCCTGCGGACGTACGTATCCGAGTGGGAGAACGGCCGCCGGGCCATCTCGGAGCGATACGCCGCGATCCTGCGCCCGCTGGTCGGAGCCACCGACGCGGAACTACGCGGGGGGCCGGAACGGCCGACGGTTCAGCAGCCGGATGGCTACGAGGATCTGCTGAGCCGGATCGACTCCGCGCGGAACATCAGCGAATCCATGGTGCAGACCTTTCTGGACCAGACGGAACTCCTGCGCACCATGGACCGGCAGATGGGCGCGGCGGGCCTCGTGGACCAGATGACCGGCCACCTGGCGGCGATGGAGGAGGCACTCACGTTCGCCGTCCTGCCCAGCGCCCGGCGCCCCATCGCCACCGCGCTGGCGGGCGCGGCCACCTTGGCAGCCTGGCAGGCTCTGGACGCCGGGTCGGTTGACCGCGCCTGGCGCCACTACGAACTGGCGAAGCGGGCCGCGCAGGAAGCGGACGCGCCCCTATACCTCGCACACGCGATGGGCGAACAGGCATACGTCCTGAGTGATGCAGGTCGCCCCAAGATGGCTGTGGAGCTGATCCGGGATGCCCAACGGACCCATTCGGAGCGCCAGTCACCACGGCTCCGGACGTGGCTGAGTGCCGCTGAGGCGGAACTGTGCGCCGCTGCGGGGATGAGCGACGACGCACAGCGCGCTCTCGGCAGGGCCATGGAGTCGCTGCCGGACGGAGAAGAGACCCGGGACCCCGACATGCCGAGCGTCTTCTTGAACGCGGACCACCTGGGTCGGTGGCGGGGGAACGTGCTCGCCCTACTGGGGGATGCCGCTGCCATGGGCGATCTCTACACGTCGCTCCAGAGCACGGACCCGACGTTCGTCCGGGCCAAGGCCGGTCTTCACTGCGACCTGACTCAGGCTCACCTCTCTCGCGGAGAGGTCGAGGAAGCACGCTCCCACCTTCAGCAGGCCCGTCTGCTGGCGAGCCGCACAGGGTCTGTGCGGCATCGCCGACGTGTGGAGCTGCTTACTGGGCGGCTGTAGTCCGCGACGCGAGGACGTGCAGGAGCGCGACCAGGGTCCCTGACCCCATCAGCTTCCCCTCGGCCATGAGCCCGGGGACGTCTGCGAGAGGCACCCAGGCGACATGCCCAGCCTCCTCCGCGTCAGTCGGGTCCCCGACCTTCTCCGCCCCCCGCGCCACGAAGATCTCGTGAGGCGAATCGACCATGCCGATCATGGGCTGGTACGTCACGACGTGCTCGACGGACGTCGGGCGCCACCCGGTCTCTTCCTCGGTCTCGCGGGCCGCCGTGGCCGCCGCGTCCTCGCCTTCGTCCACGATCCCGCCAGGGAGTTCCCACCCCCATTGCTCCGGGACGAAGCGGTAGCGCCACAGCATGAGCACCCGCTCCTCGGCATCGAGCACGGCAGTGATCGCCACGTGCTGGAGGCGCACCACGTGGTGCTCGAAGCGCGCGACGCCGGGCGGCTCGACGTCGACCAGATCGACGTCGACCCACCTGTTCTCGTAGACCGTCCGGCTGCCGTGAACCGTCCAGGGCTCCAGCTCCGCCGGCGTGGCCACGGCGCCCCCACCCGCGACCCGGTAGCGGCTGCGGTCGTGCGCCGTGATGAGCCGCTCGTTCGCCAGGCGCGCGAGTACCTGCCGGAGGGCGGTCCGGCCGATCTCCAGCTCGGCGCTCATGGTCCGCTCGGAGGGGAGCTTCTCACCGGGCCCGTACTTGCCCGACTCGATCCACGACCGGATCGTCTCGTAGACCCTTGTCGACTTCGGTCCCATCCTCAGAGCACTCTCCCCGTTCGCCGGCTGGTGGTGACCAGCGTAGTAGGGGACCAGCGGCTGGGATTCAGGCATGCCCATGTCTCTCCTGATCTGGCGTGGGTATCGATGGTCAGACCACTTGGCCCACGCCCCCTGCGGGTATCGAATGGTGATCTTGGGGTCTACTCGTCCGATAGAGCCGACTGAGTCTCGATCTGAGACGCTCTGAGTCGCAACGAGCATCTAGATGCAGCAGGCTCCGCAGGCCCCCGGAATACTGCCCTCCGGTGAATACGCGAGAAGAAAGCGACAGCCGCCCTCCGGGGAGGGGCTCCGCAGCAGGTCAGGGGACCATGGTTCCCGATGCGGCCAAGTTCCTTCTAAGCACTTGGCCGCAGGTTCGAGTCCTGCCGGGGGCACGTTCGCCGAAGCCCTCCCTCGTGGAGGGCTTTCGCGCAGGTCAGCCGCACCCTAAGGGCTGTCCCGTAGCGTCGGCGTAAGCCCGACGGCCCCCCAAAACTGGTCACAGACCCCGCTGGTCGAGGGCGCGCAGCAGGTTCCGCCGGCGTCTGTACGTGGTGCGCAGCGCCGCGAGGTAGGCGGCGAACGTGTCCAGGGTGCCCAGTGTCCCGTGACAGTCCCGGGCCTTGGCCAGGAGTTCGGCGATCTCACGGTAGGCACTGTCCCCGGTGTACTGGCTGCGGCTCTCGATGACGGCGAGGTAGACCCGGAGCGCTTCCTTTGGCCGGGAGGCCGCCGAGGCATCCGCAAGCCCGAGCAAGTGCTCGGGGGCGGCGGCGGGGGCGGGGAGACCGTTCTTCTCCGCTTCGGTCCAGGCCGCGTCGAGGTCTCCGGCCGCGATCAGTCCGCCGATCAGCGTACGGATCGTTGTGTCCGGTGCGGTGTCTGCCGCACGACCGGTCCCAGGACCGGCTCCGGTCCCGGTGCGGGTACCCGTACGGGTCCGGGGCACAGCAGCACGCTTACGGTTCACCCTCCCCCTGAGGTACTTCTCCGCCCATCCGGAGGGATGACGCTGAAAGGCTTCCTCGGCCAGGAAACGCAGCGTCTCCAGACCCCGATCACCCAGGACTCCGGCGTAGGCCAGCGGGTCGATCTCGATCCACTGCCGGTCTTCCGCGAGGCAGTGTCCGGCGATCCACCCGGCCGTTTCGTCGGGGTCGGGGGAACCCGCGCGGCAGGCGTCCAGGTGGGCGTCGACCAGGAGACCGGCGGCCTCGGCGATGGCACCGTCGGAGTCGTCGGCCGACTCGTAGACCTCCGCGACGCGGCTGATCGCCTCGCGTGCCGATGCGAACGCGGCGTCGGGCCGTCCGGACTCCGACAGGTCACCGATGGCCCGGGCCGCCCGTACGAGCCTGGCCGCATAGCCTGCGGCGTCCTCGTAGCCGATGTAGCCGTACCGGAGGAAACCCGACGGATCGGCCAGTTCCCTGACAGCGGCCACGGCCGCCGCCGTGTCACCCGAGGCCGTCCGGGCGCGAAGCGTCAGCGCCTCCTTGAAGTCCTCGTCCTGTGCCATCCGCGCCCGTACGAGGGTCAGCAGCCCGTCGCGGTCGAGGCCGCCGAGCCAGGTGTTCAGGGCGGCTTCACGGTCTACGGCTTCCTTCCGCAGGGCGCCCTCCCGCCCGGGGTCGTTCAGCAGGGTGAGGGCGACCGCGACGCAGTGCTTGCAGAAGAAGCCGTCCGCGCCGTAGGGACAGTCGCACGTAGCCCGGAGCGACCCGGTGGTACGCAGGACGACCCGGTAGCGTTCCGTGCCCGTCACGGTGGCGGTGACGTGGTCTCCGTCGGCCCGGAGCCTTCCCACGGAGTCGAGGTAGCCCAGGCCACGTTCGTAGGACCGGGGACCGGCGATCTCACGAATATCCGCTGCGGTAAAGCGTGTTGTACCCAACATTCCTCTCCAGGTTCCTCTTCTGGCCCTTCTGGCCCTTCTGGCTTCTTTCTGGTCCTTCTGGTTCCTCTTCTGGATTCTCCTTCAGGTTTCCCTTCAGCCGGTTGCAGATACGGGTTGAACGGGAGGTGGCCCTGGATCATCCTTGCCGGATGACTTCCCCCTCCGCCGCCGATGTGTCCGACCTGCGCGACGACGCCCTCGACTGGGCACTGGTGGATGTGGAGACCTCGGGGTTGACACCCCGCCTGCACCGGGTGCTGTCGATCGCCGTGGTGACCATCGGCCCGGACGGACAGCGGACCGGCGAGTTCTCGACCCTGCTGAACCCCGGCGACGACCCCGGACCGGTCCATGTCCACGGCCTGACCGCCGAGCGGCTGCGCGGGGCACCTGCGTTCGAAGAGATCGCCGGACGCGTGGCGGCGCTGCTCCAGGGCCGGGTCATGGTCGCCCACAACGCCCAGTTCGACTACGACTTCCTGGCGCACGAGTTCGCGCGGGCCGGGCTGCGGCTGCCCGTGTCACGACGGCTGTGCACCCTGGCGCTGAACCGCCGCGTGGACCCGCCGACTTCGGACCTGCGGCTCGGGACGCTCGCCGCCCACTACGGCGTGCCGCAGGCGAAGGCGCACAACGCGCTGGACGACACCCGGGTCCTGGCCGGGGTCCTCCGCGCCGGCCTGCGGGAGGCGGCCCGGCTCGGCCTGGCGCTGCCGCTGGTGGCGTGCCCGCCACGGCAGAACGCGCGGTTCGCCCCCGCGCCGCCCAGGACCCGGTGCGCGTTCCGCAACCCCGGACGGCCGGCGCCGGGCGGTCCGCTCACCCAGGGGATGAAGATCGCCATCACCGGCGCCACGGCGACCGGGCGGACCGAACTGATCGCGCGGTGCGTCGCCTCCGGGCTGAACATGACGAGTACGGTCAGCCGCCACACGAGTGCTCTGGTGACCAACGAGCCGTCCTCGGGCTCGGCCAAGGCCCGGCGGGCCGCCGCCGAGGGGGTTCTGTTACTTGACGAGGCCACCTTCCTCGCGCTGCTGGAGGACGTACGTCCGGGAACACCGCACGAGAAGCCGGTGACGGCGGGGGCGGACGCGGGCGGAGGCGGAGGCGGAGGCGGAGGCGGAGGCGGAGGCGGAGGCGGAGGCGGAGATGTGGTCAGGGACGGGGACGGGGACGGGGACCCGAGGGTGGAGGCGGAAGCCGCGCGGGCTGCGGCGCCGCGACCGGAGACCACCGTCGGAACCCCCGGAGCTACGGCTGGAACCCCCGGACCTGGCCCTGGTTCTGGTGCTGGCACGGGTTCCGGTTTCGGTTCGCCCGCCGGGCCTGGCTCCGGTTTCGTACCTGGTTCCGGACCTGACTCCGATTCTGGTTCCGGTTCCGGTTCCGGTTCCGGCGTAGTTTCCGACTCGGGTTTCGACGAGGACAAGCCGCTGGCCGGACGACGGGTCCTGGTCCTGGGCGGAGCCCACAAGGACGCGGCGGCGGCCCGCACCCGGGTCGTCGTGCTCGGCGGCGCCGCGGCCGTGAACCTCTCGGCCAGCGTCACCGACGTCGTTCTCCTCCCCGGCGGCGTGGACGACCGCCGCATCGCGCGGATCATCGCCCTCCGGTTGCCGACCCACGACTCCGACTGGCTCATGGCCCCCACCCCGACGGCCACGCCCGCCGGGAGCGGACGGAAACGGTCCGCGCAGGTCCTGCCCCGGGGCGGCGTACTCGATCTGCCCGGGACCGGCGCGGTGGCGCGGTGGGACGTGACCGCGTCCTGGGCGCAGCAGACGACCTGCGAGATCGATGTCGTCGCCTTCACCGTCGACGAGGACGAACAGGTCTCCTGCGACGACGACTTCGTCTTCTACGGCGCCCCGGAGAGCCCGGGAGGCTCCGTGCGGCTCCTCAGCGACGGGCCGACCGAGCAGACCGTCACCATCGACCTCATCGCCATGCCGCCCGCCGTCCGCAAGGTGGTCGTCGCCGCCGCGATCGACGGTACGCCCGCCTTCGGCGAGGTCGGCGCGGTCCAGATCACCGCCGGTCCCGGTGGTGGCTCGGCGCCGCTGACCCAGGTCACCCTGGACGCCGCCACCACCGAGCGCACGCTCCTCCTCGCCGAGATCTACCGCCGTGGCCCGCGCTGGCGCTTCCGTGCGGTCGGCCAGGGGTACGACCACGGCCTGGACGCCCTCGCCCGCTCCTACGGGGTCGACATCGCCGAATGAACCACGGTCGGGAAGCGGCGCGACGACCCGAGGCGGCCCCCTCGGCGTGGCGCGGCTCGCCTCGGCGCGGCGCCGTACGGCCTGGTCTGTCGCGGCGCAGCCCGGCACAGCCCGGCACAGCCCGGCACAGCCCGGTACAGCTCTCAGGTATGAGGCGCATGAGACCTGAGGCAGAGAGAAGGTTCGTCCTGGGGAGGGACGCGAAAACGGGCTCCCGCGCGAAGACTTGTCTCCATGAACCGCCGTCCGTTCGTCACCGTCGCCGCCACCGTGGGAGTGCTCGTCACCGCTGCCTTCGCGCTGCCGAATCTCCCGCCCAACCCCCTGACCGACATGGTCGACAACCGGGTTTTCGAGGAGAAGGGAAAGCATTTCGCCACGGCCTCCGATGCGCCCACCCGTGGGGAACCGGCGTTCGCGTTGCCGTCCTGGATACCCAAGGACGCCACCGATGTACGAATAAAGGCCCGCACCGGCGGCGAAGCCCGGCTGATCCGCTTCACCCTCGGTGCGACCCCGCTGGACGACCCGAAGTGCCCGGCCGGAGCCTCGAAGCTGCTTGACGGCCCACCGCTGCATGCCAAGTGGTGGCCCGGCGACACCCGCCCCGAGGAGCGGACCGAGTGCCGGGACTCGCGCCAGTACCAGGTCTCGGTGCGCGGCAAGCGGGTCTACGCCTGGACCGACGGAACCCCTTCGCCCGGCTCCAGCACGAAGGACAGCACCCCGGTGGCCCAGATGCGCCGCTAGGCCGTGTCCTTCTGACCCTCCTGCCCCTCCTGGCCGGACCCGTTCCGCGAACCGGGTACGGGTCGGCGGAGGTCGGCGGAGAGGGAGCAGGCCGGGTCGGCGCGGTTCGGCCGGAAGCGGCCGGACGGAGCCACCTGAGCCGGCGCCAGGTCGGGCACCGGGGTTGCGCCGAGGTCAGGCGCCGAGGCCGGGATGGGTACCGGGTTCCGGGGGCCGGGGCCGTCTGAAAAGCCGGGGCCGGGTCGGGCCGCGGTGACGGGCTGGAGAGGGAGCAGGGCCGGGGTTGTCGGCCCGGGGGCTGGAGCGGCCAGGGCGGCGGGCGGCTCGTCTACTCTCATCGGGTGATGGAGTACGTGAACCAGCTCGACGGCGGAACCCCGCGGACCGGGGCGCTCCCGACGGGCGCGGACGTGGCGGTGTGGTCCCTGGACACCACGCTGGATGCGGTCGGCGGCCACCGGGTCGACAAGGCGCTGCCCTTGCTGGACACGGCCGAACGGGACCGGTCCGGGCGGTTGTTGCGGGACGCCGACCGGCAGCGCTACCTCGCCTCGCACCTGGGGCTGCGGGTGCTGCTCGGAGGTTATCTGGGGCTGGCCCCGGAGGAGGTTCCGCTGGTCCGGGAGGACTGCCCGTGCTGCGGGGGCCCGCACGGTCGTCCCGCCGTGGCCGGGGGCGCGATCCACTTCTCGCTCTCACACAGCCAGGACCTGGCCTACCTGGCCTTCGCCGGAGTGCCGGTCGGCGTCGACGTGGAGGGTGTTCCGAGCCCGTCAGCGGTGGCCGACGTGGCAACGGCCCTGCACCCGGTGGAGTCCGCCGAGCTGACCGCCCTGGCGGGGCCGGAGCGCCAGACCGCGCTGGCCCGCGTCTGGTCCCGCAAGGAGGCGTACCTCAAGGCCACCGGCACGGGCCTGGCCCGCGGGCTGGCCGAGCCCTACGTCGGCTCGGCCCTGACCCCGGCCGCGGTCCCGGGCTGGACCCTGGTGGACCTGCCGGCCCCGACCGGCTACGCGGCAGCCCTGGCCCTGCGCGCCTGACCGGCCCGAACACCCCGGCCACGGTCCCGGTCCCGGTCCCGCTTTGGCCCGGCCTGGCCTGGGCCGGAACCTGGCCTCGGCCTCGGCCAGAACCTGAGCCCCCGGGCCCCCGACCCCCTGGCCAGCCCTGCCCAGGGCTGGAGCTCGGGCCCTACTCCCCGGGCCGCCCCGCCCCTCCGGGGTTCGGCACGTCCTGGCCTGCCCGAGCCCCGGCCCGCCCCCGACCGGACCTCAGCCCTGGGCCTGAGCCTGGCGGTGGGGGCGCAGGTGAGGGCGGCGTGTCGTAGGGCCACTCGGCGCACCCTCCGCGCGGGCGTACCCCCGCGCGGCCAGCATCAGCCGCATGACCGCATTCACCGTGCTGCTCCCGGCCCTCGCCCTCCCGGTCGCCGCTCTCCTGGCGGCGGCCACCGTCCTGCCGCCGCACCCGACCGCCACCGCCACCACCACCACCATCGCCACCACCGGCGCCGAGACCTCCACCGCGCCCTATGTCGTGGTCCTCAAGGACACCACCCCCCGCGCCCCGACCCGCGCCCTGGTGGGCGAGGCGGCGGCGGCCGGTGACGAGATCGGGACCGTCTACGACGCCGTCCTCAACGGCTTCGCCGTCCGCACCACCCCCGCCCGCGCCGCCGCCCTGGCCTCCGACCCCCGGGTCGCGTCGGTGGAGCCGGACGCGCGGTTCCGTACCGCCGACGCGCAGCCGCACGCGCCCTGGCCGCTGGACCGCATCGATCAGCGTGACCTCCCGCTCGACGGCTCGTACACGTACGCCACGAAGGCCGAGGGCGTCACCGTCTACGTCGTGGACACCGGGATCACCACCGACCACGAGGAGTTCGGCGGCCGGGCACGGGCCGGGCACAACGCGGTGCCCACCGAGAGCGCCGCCGACTGCAACGGCCACGGCACGCATGTCGCGGCGACCGTGGGCGGGGCGACGTACGGGGTCGCGAAGGGGGTCTCGCTCGTCGCGGTGAAGGTGGCCGACTGCCACGGGGCCGGGAACCTCTCGGACCTGCTGAGCGGCCTCGACTGGCTGCTGAAGGACGCCACCGCGACCCCTGCGGTGCCGGCCGTCGCGAACCTGAGCATGGGCGGTGGACGCAGCTACGCCCTGAACACGGCGGTGACCCGGGTGATCGACTCCGGGATCACCTTCACCGTGGCCGCGGGCAACGACGAGGGGGACGCCTGCGCGGGCTCGCCCTCCGGCGTCCCCCAGGCCCTCACCGTCGGCGCGACCGACTCCGGGGACCGGCTGGCACCGTTCTCCAACCACGGCCGCTGCGTGGACCTCTCCGCGCCGGGCGTGTCCGTCACCTCGGCCTGGAAGGGCTCCACCACCGCCACCAACCGGGCCTCCGGCACCTCCATGGCGGCCCCGCACGTGGCGGGCGCGGCGGCGCTGATCCTGGCGACCGGCACGGCACGCACCCCGGCCGAGGTGTCCCGGGCGCTGGTGGGCGACGCCGCGGCGGACCGGCTCTCCGGTCTTCCGGCGGGCACCCCGAACCTGCTGCTCCAGGTCCCGGCCACCCGGTGGACAGCCCCGTAAGCGGCCCGCCGAGCAGCGCACTGAACAGCGCGGCGAACCGCCCGTCCGCCGGCCCGTCCGCCGGCCCGTCCGTCGATCCGTCCGTCGATCCGCCATCGGCCCGGCCCGCCCCGCCCGATGCGACATCGGTCTCCGCGTGCTCCGGGGACTTCAGGCGCTCCGGGGACTTCGGGCGGAAGCAAGCCATTGACTTCTCACCTCCGCGACGCGTCAATGTCGGCCACCGCACCGGCTCGGCCTCCCCGCACAGCGGGTGGGGGGAGGGTTCGTCATGACGAAGGAGTCGCGACCCAGTGACTACGAGAACGCTCGGACGAAGAGTGCTGGCCGGGGCGGGCGCCCTCTCCCTGGCCCTGACCGGTGGCCTCGCGGGCCTCATGGGCCTCGCGGGGACGGCGCAGGCCGCGACCAGGACCACGCCGGTCTTCGTGAAGTGCGTCGCCCCGGCGCCGCAGCCCGGCGCCGACGGCAGCCAGAACTACACGGTCACCCTCCCCGACGGTGCCAGGGCCGGGGACACCGTCCCCCTCACGATCGACCCGGGCGAGACGCCGGTGGTCCCGATGTTCACGATCGACACCGTCAACACGATGAGGGCCAAGCTGCTCGTCGGCGGGGTCGCGCAGACCGTGACCAGCCCGCCCCTGCCGAGCCACCAGGAGGCCAACAAGAAGGTCGACCCACCCGCGTTCAGCGGGACGATCACCATCCCGGACGGCACCGAGGGCACCACCGTCCAGGTCACGGTCGACCAGGTCGTCACGGACGCCGATCTGGGCGGCACCGTCTTCACCACGACCTGCACGCCCGCCCCGCGCCCCAGCGCCCCGGTCGGATCGGTCGCCGTGGCCGCCGCCCCGAAGGACCCGGCGACCACCGGGGTGACGCCCGGCAGCGGCGGGGCGGGCACCGCCGTCGTCGCCACGGGCGTCAACTTCCCGCCCGGCGCGGTGACCTGTTCCGCGCTGCTCGCGGGCGCGGCCACCGGTGACACCGGCAGCGGCACGGCCGACGCCTCGGGCGCCGCGAGCTGCGGCCTGACGGTCACCAGGAAGGCCGACCGGATCAGGATCGACGGCTCGGCCGGCGCGGGCAGGTCCTTCGTCTACGTCGAGGAGCGGGCCGGGGTGCGCAACCCGGTCGAGGTCGAGGTGCTGCCCGGGGCGCTGGCGCTCGGCCCGGAGGGCGGTCAGCCGGCCGTCAGCTTCGGCACGGTGACCATCGACGGCAAGGCCCGGTCGGTGTTCGGCGCGTTCCACGCGGCCACCGTCCAGGACTTCCGCGGCTCCTCCCTGGGCTGGGACGTGACGGCGACCCGCACCCCGTTCCTGAACGCGGCCACCGGGCATGCGCTGGCCAAGGCGCAGCTCGGCATCCAGCCGTCCTGCGCCGTGACCAACCCGGACAGCCCGAGCACCTGCGCGGCGGGCGCGCCCGGTGCGATCACGGACGCCCCGCTGAAGATCGCCTCGCAGGCGGTGGGCGGGGGCGAGCTGACCGGCGGCGAGTTCGCGGTCGGCGGCGCGGCCGTGCTCCAGCTCCCGCCGTTCATGTTCGCCGACACCTACCAGTCGGTGGTGACCTTCTCGGTCGCCTGACCGGCACCGCTCCGCCCCGGGTGGTGCGGGACCCCGGCCCCGCACCACCCGTACCTCCGGCCCCGCACCACCCGTATCCCTGGCCCCGCACCGTCCACGGCTCTGGCCCCACGTCACCCACCCCCACCTGGGGCCCGGTTCCGCCGCCCCTTCCGGCCGTCTGGAGAACCACCCGTGCGCGCCCGTATCCACGCCCACGCTCACGCCCACGCCCACACCCACGCCCGCATCCGTTTCCGTTTCCTCCCCCTCGTCCCTCTCCTCGCCCCTCTCCTCGCCCTCCTCGGGCTGCTGCCGGCCGCGGTGCCCGCCTCGGCGGCGGACAACGGCACCTGGGGGGTCTTCCCGACGCCTGCGGCCGGGGCGGCGACGACCGGCCGGGCCGCCTTCTTCCACCAGGGCGCGGCCGGGAGCACCGTCAGCGACAGCGTGACGGTCCTGAACTCCTCCGACCGGGAGCTGACGTTCCGGATCTTCGCCACGGATGCCGTGAACACCCCGGCCGGCGGGGCCTTCGCGCTCCTGCCGGTGGAGACGGCGCCCAAGGACATCGGCGCGTGGATCACGCTGGCGCCGGAGGCGGCGGCCCCGGTCGCCGTCCCGGCCAGGGGCCGCAAGGACATCGCGTTCACCGTGCGGGTGCCCGCGGACGCGGCGCCCGGTGACCACATCGGCGGGATCGTCGCCCTCTCCACCGCCGTGGAGGGGGTGCGGCAGGAGGGCAGGGTCCGGGTCGGGGTGAAGCGTTCGGTGGGAGCCCGGCTGTACTTCCGGGTCCCGGGTCCGGTGGTCCCGGGGCTGAGCGTGGAGAACGTACGGGTCACCCGCACCGCGCCGCTGCTGCCCTGGACCGGGGAGGCCCGCGCCACGGTCTCGTACACCCTGGTGAACCGGGGCAACGCGGTGGTCGAGCCCGAGGTGACGGTCTCGGCCCGGGGGCTGTTCGGGCGTACGGTGCTGGCCCGTCCGGCGCGCGGACCGAAGCCGGCGCTGCTGCCGGGCCAGCGGGTCGAGCTGACCGAACCATGGCGGGACGCGCCGCAGTTGGACCGGGTCGCCGTCAAGGTCCGGGCCGGGGTGGTGGACCGTCCCGGGCTCTCCTCGGAGTCCGGTACGGAGTTCCTCGCCGTGCCGTGGCCCGCCGCGGGCGGGGCCCTGGTACTGGTGGGAGCCGTGAGCACCGTGTGGCTCCTGCGCCGCCGCCCCACCTCACCCCCCACCCCGGAGCCCCCGGCGACCCCGGGCCCCCCGGAACCCCCGGAACCCCCCGCCCAGGAACCGGCCCGGACCCTTTGACCCGGCCCGGCCTGGCCCGGCCCGGCCCCGGGGTGCCGGAGCGGCCCGGGGCCCGGGGGGGCATTGAGCCTTTTCCGACCTGGCGGTAGTGGCCACGAGTTGGACGCTCCTGCGCAACGACGAAGCTCCTGGCAGACGGCGTCACGACCAAGATCCACCGTGCTGCCAGGAGCCTCGCGTGCTTGTCCACCCGTCGTCGATCGACCTGTCCAGTCGCACCCTGCGATATCTGGCCGGACATCTCACCTCCCGGCGGCAGGAGATCGGCACGCGGTGGCGACGACTGGCACCAGGGCGCCAAGCCCTGCTCGCCCTCGCCCACCTGCGGTGTGGTGACACCTACGCCCAGCTCGCCGCTGGGCTGCCGATCGACCGGATCGCCGCCGACACCCCGTACCACTCCGGGAAACACAAACGCCACGGCATGAACGTCCAGGTCCTCACCGACCCGTTCGGACGCCTGCTCCGGGCCTCGCCGGCTCTGCCCGGCTCGACTCACGACCTGACCGCCGCACGCCACCATGGGATCACCGAAGCCCTCGCCGCGGCGGACCTCACATGCTGGGCGGACAAGGCGTACCAGGGAGCCGGCGGGCCTGTCCGGGTGCCCTTTCGCGGCCGTCGCCTCAAGCGATGGAAGCGTCGTCACAACACCACCCACGCCAAGATCCGCTGCCTCGGCGAACGCGCCATGGCCACCCTCAAGAGGTGGCGCCTACGTCGCTCCCGAGTCGGAGGCCGCCCTGGAGTGAGCGCCGGGACCTTCGGCCATGCCGGCGACGGGACCAAAGTCCCACCGCGGTGCTGCTACGCCTTGTAGATCGGCTCATACGCAGCCACCTGGTCCGGGGTGGCCTCTTCA
The DNA here is from genome assembly GCF_044454165.1 of Streptomyces sp. NPDC051567. Lineage (NCBI taxonomy): Bacteria > Bacillati > Actinomycetota > Actinomycetes > Kitasatosporales > Streptomycetaceae > Streptomyces > Streptomyces sp. NPDC051567. The sequence continues at coordinate 126,262 of NZ_JBITDK010000003.1, forward strand.
ACGGTCATGGCGCCGGTCCAGAGGTGGTCACGGTGGCAGTACCCACCCAGGTTGGCGCGCTTGCCGCGCTGAAGCTTCCACGTGCCCACGGCAAGCTTCACGACCATGTCGCTGCCGCAGGTGAGCGAGCGGTTCGCCTGCGCCATGATCCAGCGGGCGTGCTCGTCGTCGCCCGTGTTCGGACGGCACATCGTCCGGGCCATCTGCCACAGGCGCCCCCACTCGACACCAGGAGTCAGGGGGCCGACCACGGCTACTTCCCCAATGCCCCGGCCATCAAGGGAGTGGGTTGCGTAGCCGAAGACCGTGCCGAACATGCGGAACACGGTGACCCTGCTCTGTCCCGAGAGAGTGTCATCAACTGGCATGCGCTATACCTCTGTTCATGAGTGAGCCCCGGACGCATTGGCCGCGTCCGGGGCTCGTCTCTCAGTTGGCGCGATCCCCCGCAGGAGTCAGAACCTGACCCCTTGGAACGGCTGCATCAACAGCAAGGGCCGTCGCCGCGGCAGGCGGGCGAGTTGCAGTCGGCGGCCTTGGCCCACATCCGCTGGTCGACGTCGAACCCGGCGGCCCTGATCTCGTCGGCCATGGAGAGCATCAGGTCCTTGGTCCGGGTCTTGGAGTTCGGAGCGTGGTGGAGGAAGTACCCGAACTGCTGATCGCACCACTCGGCGTACTCCTTGGAGTGGAGTGCGAACGTGTGCCATCCGGGGTCCACGATGGTGCTGGGGGCCATCACGTCGCCCTTGCCCGTGGTACCCATCACCCACAGGAACGCGAGAGCCTCGCCCATGATTCGGCGGGCCATGGACAGCTCGTGGCCGTACTCGTCCGCACAGAACGCGGACAGCGTTTCGAACAGCTCGGGACTCACGAGGTCCCGCCCGTGCCGTAAGGCGACGGGGCTTTCGATCATCGTCGTCATTGATGGTGCTCCTCTCGGATCAGGCGGCGGGCGGGGGCGGGAACTTCTCCCCGCCTTCCTTGTCACCGGGGTCGGTCATGGCTGTGCCTCCTCTCGACTCGTGGTCGTGGGGCGTGCCGCCCCCACAGGGGACGGCGGTCTAAGGCCCGGTTCGGCCGGGGCTCACCAGCGGATGCGCTGGGCATTCCCTCCGGCGCAGTCAGGGCATCGGCGGCGGCCGAGCTTGCACATGCGGCACGCCTCGTAGTCGAACCCGCAGCAGTAGTCACACCAGACCGTCCGGTGCCCAATGCAGGCGCCGCAGTGGGTCACCCCGGAATCAGGTGAGTGCTGGTGTCTGCCGGGTCGGGTCCAGGTGTCACGGCCCGAGGCTGTCGAGGCCGTCACGCCGCGCCTGCATTTCCATCAGGCGGCCACAGCCCGAGCGCTGGGGCACTTGTTGTGCCGGCAGACGGTGACGGGGGCGCCAGACGTGCGGTCCTCGACGCGTCGGCGTACGGGCTCCAAAGGCTTGACCTTGCGGGAGCACGCGGAGCATGTCCGTCCAGGGGCATAGGTCAGGTACTCCCACACTTCCCGGTCGAACTCCGGAACCTCTGCCTTATCTGCCCTCGCCATGCCGTACCCCTTCGCTGCCGTCCCCGTGCATCGGCAGCTCATGGTGTCGGGGCCAAGGGCTGAGTTCTAGGCGGTTTCCTGTTCTCTCAAGAAGTCGTCGCGGATACCTGCGACAAGGCCCCACATGTCTTCACCCGAAAAGGCTACGCGATCGAACATCTGGAATTTATCCGAGTACAGCTCGATGTCCCGCATCTCACTGGTAGTGATTTCCGAGTGAGGGATTTCCACGATGGCGAGCCGGCTGTCGAAAAGGACGAACGAGGATGTGGGAAGTCCGGGCATGGGGGCCGAGAAGGGAATGATGCCGATTTGAATGTTCGGCATCCTGGACATGGTAATTAGCTTGTCCAGTTGCGCGGCCATCATTGGGGCCGGGATCAGCTTCCACCGGAGGACCGATTCGGTGATGAGGAACTGGAATGTACGTGACCGGTCGTACAGAACTTCCTGACGGCGCAGGCGCGCCCCGATCATCTTCTCAAGGGCATCATCGGTAAGTTCCGATCCCTGCTGGACTCCCCGAACGTATTCGGGAGTCTGGAGCAGTCCAGGAACGCAGGAGGGCTGAAACACCTTGAGAAGCGCTGTCTGGGCCTCTATCGCCTGGATTTCTTCCTGGTGCTTGTGCAGGCCTGTGCGCCGATAGATCCGCCATGCCGTGGCCTCTGTGGCCACGCGTCGGGCTACCTCGGTTAGCTCCGCCTTCGCCTCAGCTGAGACCTCCAGCGCTTCCAGGACACGTTCCACGTCGAGGGCGCTCGGGGGCAGGACCCCGTTCTCAATCTTGCTCAGCTTGCTTGGGGACATGGCTGCGCTGCGGGCAACCACTTTCGCCTGCTTTCCGCTGGCTACTCGCAATTCCCGCAGCGCTCTGCCCAGGTCTGTTCCGTTCACACTTCCCCGTACTGCTCCCACCAGTCAGCAAAAGACACAGCCCGACTCAGGGCCACGTCTCGCCGTTCCAACCATTCAGCAGGACTGGTGTGAGATTCCGCGCCGAGGAATTTGCCGCCCTCGGCATATTTCATGGAGACGACGGATGATTCATCGAACATCCAGAAGTCCGGAACACCTTCGAGCGGGTTCGGCTGGTTCGTGGTGTCCAGGATGAAGAACTCTTCGCCAGCCTTGGCGTTCTTCTGGTATCCCCACCCGAGTTCGAACCGAAGATAGTCGGTCATGGGCCGCGAAATGATGTGGACGCGGTACACGCGCTTTCCCGCGTCAATGTTCCCGCGTACTTCGTCGGACCATTCCTGGTTGTAGTTGTCCGGCTGAGGCTCACCGGCCAGGAATGCCCGGATCATCTCCGCGTCCGATGATCCGCTGTAGTCGTCCAGGGTTTCCAGCCGGAAGGCTTCTCGGCGGAAGGTGGAGAACAGTTTCTCGAACTCAGCGGGCGAGATATTCACGCGCGTACCTCTCGATGATCTCTGCGGGGATGCGGACCACGGTCTCACCGGCCGGAACGTCCAGACCGGCCGTCTCAGCGTCCGTCGTGTCGTAGCCCTGCACCAGGAGGTCCCCCGTGTCGTCGACGCGGTACAGCGTCGCGCACGTCCCCTTCTCGCACTCCCCGACCAGCCGTGTCACTGCCATGCCGTCCCCCTGCTGTGAGGTCTTCGGTTGTGTCCCGTTCGATGCTCCCGACCCTGTGGCAGGGGGGTCAAGGGATCACAGTTGACAGAACAGGAAACCGGGATGGTAGGCCGGATCTCAGCGTAGGAATTCCTACGCTGCCCCGGTGCCGGAGGGGCCGGGACAGCAGGAACCCCCGGCCGGTGAGGGTTGGCCGGGGGTCTGCGTACGGGGGCTGTCAGGCGTCAGGCACTATCGAGACGTCGGGAAGCCGAGGTCCACGGACGACGGGGTGTCCGCGGGGTCGGGCCAGCGGGTGGTGACGACCTTGCCGCGGGTGTAGAAGTGGACGCCGTCGTTGCCGTAGACGTGGTGGTCGCCGAAGAGGGAGTCCTTCCAGCCGCCGAAGGAGTGGTAGCCCACCGGCACCGGGATCGGGACGTTCACGCCGACCATGCCCGCCTGGACCTCCAGCTGGAAGCGGCGGGCCGCGCCGCCGTCCCGGGTGAAGATCGCGGTGCCGTTGCCGAACGGCGAGGCGTTGATGAGGGCCACGCCCTCCTCGTAGGTGTCGGCGCGCAGGACGCACAGGACCGGGCCGAAGATCTCGTCGCGGTAGGCGTCGGAGTCGGTCCGGACGTGGTCGAGCAGGGAGAGGCCGATCCAGTGGCCGTTCTCCCGGCCCTCGACGGTGTACCCGGTGCCGTCCAGGACCACCTGCGCGCCCTGGGCGGCGGCGCCCGAGACGTAGGAGGCGACCTTGTCGCGGTGGGCGGCCGTGATCAGCGGGCCCATCTCGGAGGACGGGTCGTCGCCGGGCCCGATCTTGATCTTCTCGGCGCGCTCGCGGATCTTCTCGACGAGGGTGTCGCCGATGGAGCCGACGGCGACGACGGCCGAGATCGCCATGCAGCGCTCGCCGGCCGAGCCGTAGGCCGCCGAGACGGCGGCGTCGGCGGCGGAGTCCAGGTCGGCGTCGGGCAGGACCAGCATGTGGTTCTTGGCGCCGCCCAGCGCCTGGACGCGCTTGCCGTGGGCGGAGGCGGTGGTGTGGATGTGGCGGGCGATCGGGGTGGAGCCGACGAAGGAGACCGCCGCGATCCCGGGGTGGGCCAGGAGGGCGTCCACGGCCACCTTGTCGCCGTGGACGACGTTGAGCACGCCCGCCGGCAGACCGGCCTCGCCCGCCAGCTCGGCCAGCCTGTTCGCGGCCGAGGGGTCCTTCTCGCTCGGCTTGAGGATGAAGGTGTTGCCGCAGGCCACCGCCAGCGGGAACATCCACATCGGCACCATGGCCGGGAAGTTGAACGGGGTGATGCCCGCGACCACGCCGAGCGGCTGGCGGATCGAGGCGACGTCGACCCGGTTGGAGACCGAGGTCGACAGCTCGCCCTTGAGCTGGGTGGTGATCCCGCAGGCCAGTTCGACGATCTCCAGGCCGCGCGCCACCTCGCCCAGCGCGTCCGAGTGGACCTTGCCGTGCTCGGCGACGATCAGCGCGGCGAGTTCGTCGCGGTGGGCGTCGAGCAGGGCCCGGTAGGCGAACAGCACCGAGGTGCGGGCGGCCAGCGAGGACCGGCCCCAGCTCAGGAACGCCTCCTGGGCGACGCGGACCGCCGCGTCGACCTCGGCGGCCGAGGCCAGCGCCACCCGCGTGGTGACCTCCCCGGTGGCCGGGTCGGTGACCGGGCCGTAGTTGCCCGACGTGCCCGGGGCGGTCCGGCCACCGATCCAGTGGTTGACGGTCCTCATAACCCAGCTCCTCTACAGATGGCGACTACAGGTGGCGACGTCGCAGCGCGGTCTGCCGGTCGTACTCTTCCCGGGCCAGGGCCGCCGACGCACGGGTCGCGGTCTCGGCCACGGGCACATCCCACCACGCCGGTGCGGGGGGTGGGCCCGACACAGTGTCGGGCGTTCGGGTCTGTGTGTAGACACATGTGGGACGGTCCGCCGCACGGGCCTCGGCGAGGGCTTCGCGCAGGTCACGCACGGTACGGGCACGGATGACGGCCATCCCGAGGGAGGCCGCGTTGGCCGCGAGGTCCAGCGGGAGCGGGGCCCCGGTGTACGAGGCGTCGGGCGCCCGGAAGCGGTAGCCGGTGCCGAAGCCCTCGCCGCCGACCGCCGCAGACAGGCCGCCGATGGAGGCGTAGCCGTGGTTGTCGAGGATCACCAGCTTGACCGGGACGCCCTCCTGGACGGCCGTGACGATCTCGGTCGGGTTCATCAGGTACGTCCCGTCCCCGACCAGGGCCCACACCGGGCGCCCGGGGGCGGCGAGCGCGACCCCGATCGCGGCCGGGATCTCGTACCCCATGCAGGAGTAGCCGTACTCCAGGTGGTACTGGTCGGCGGAGCGGGCCCGCCACAGCTTGTGGAGGTCGCCGGGGAGGGAGCCGGCGGCGTTGACGAGGATGTCGCCGCCGTCGACGAGGCCGTCGAGGAGCCCGAGGACCTGGGCCTGGGTGGGGGGCGCGTCCTCGTCGGTGACGGCGTAGGCGAGGTCGACGCGCGCCTCCCACTCCCGCGCGGCCTCCTGGTACGCCGTCTCGTACGCGGGGTCCACCCGGTGGCCCCGGACGGCCTCCAGCAGCTCGCCGAGGGCCTCGCGGGCGTCGGCGACCAGGGGCCCGGCGGCGAGCTTGTGGGCGTCGTACGGGTCGAGGTTGAGGCCGAGGAAGCGGACGGCCGGGTTCTGGAACAGGGTCGCGGAGGCGGTGGTGAAGTCCGTCAGCCGGGTCCCGGCGGCGATGACGAGGTCCGCCCCGCGCGCCAGCGCCGCCGCGGTGGTGGTCCCGGTGTGGCCGATCCCGCCCACCTCGGCCCGGTGGCCGTACGGCAGCGCCCCCTTGCCCGCCTGGGTGCAGGCCACCGGGACCCCGGTGGCCCCGGCGAACTCCGCCAGGGCCGCCTGGGCGGCGCTGTGCCGGATGCCGCCGCCGGCGATGAGCAGGGGGCGGGCGGAGCCCCGTACGGCCTCGGCGGCGGCGGCGAGTTCGGCGCGGGCGGGGCGGGGGCGGCGCACGGACCAGACCCGTTCGGCGAAGAACTCCTCGGGCCAGTCGTACGCCTCGGCCTGCACGTCCTGGGGCAGGGCGAGGGTGACGGCGCCGGTCTGCACCGGGTCGGTGAGGACGCGGGCGGCCTGGAGGGCGGCCGGGATCAGGGCCTCGGGGCGGGTGATCCGGTCGAAGTAGCGGGAGACGGGCCGCAGGGTGTCGTTGACGGAGATGTCGCCCGCGTAGGGGAGTTCGAGCTGCTGGAGCACCGGGTCCGCCGGGCGGGTCGCGAAGGTGTCGCCGGGCAGCAGGAGCACCGGAATCCGGTTGACGGTGGCGAGGGCGGCCCCGGTGACGAGGTTGGTGGCGCCGGGGCCGATCGAGGTGGTGACGGCGTGCGCGGAGAGCCGCCCGCTCTGGCGCGCGTACCCGACGGCGGCGTGCACCATGGCCTGTTCGTTGCGGCCCTGGAGGAACGGCATGGCGGCCGGGCCGCTCTCCAGCAGCGCCTGCCCGATCCCGGCGACGTTGCCGTGCCCGAAGATGCCCCAGGTGGCGGCGATCAGCCGGTGGCGGCGGCCGTCGCGCTCGGTGTACTGGGAGGCGAGGAAGCGGACGAGGGCCTGTGCGACGGTGAGCCGGGTCATGACCCCGCCTCCGCCCGGGGGAACGGCAGCCGGGGGTCGGTCTCCTGGGCGGCCCAGGTCTCCCTGATCCAGCCGTGGTCGGGATGGTCGCGGATCAGCCACTCCCGGGTCCGGCCCGGTCCGGCCATCACGTTCAGGTAGTACATGTCGTGCCCGGGGGCGGCGATGGACGGCCCGTGCCAGCCGTCCGGGACGAGCACCGTGTCCCCGGTGCGCACCTCGGCGAGGAGGTCGGTCGCCCCGGCCGGGGAGGGGGACACCCTCTGGTAGCCGAGGCCGGGGCGGTCCCCGTGCGGGGCGATCTCGAAGTAGTAGATCTCCTCCAGCTCGGACTCGTGGCCGGGGTCGTGCTCGTCGTGCTTGTGGGGCGGGTACGAGGACCAGTTGCCGCCGGGGGTGAGCACCTCGACGGCGATGAGGCGGTCGCACTCGAAGACCCCGGCGGCGGCGAAGTTGTGGACCTGCCGGGAGCAGGTGCCCCGGCCGCGCAGTTCGACGGGGACGTCGGGGGCGGGGCCGTAGCGTGCGGGCAGCCGCCGTTCGCAGCGCGCCCCGGCGAGGGCGAACCGGCCGCCGGCGGCGGAGGTGATCTCCGCGTGCGCGTCGCGGGGGAGGTAGGCGAAGTCGGTGACCGAGGCGAAGACCCCGGCCCGGCCCCGGAGTTCGAACCGCTGCGGCCCGCCGGCGCCGTCCCCACCACCGCCCCCGGCGCCGTCCCCACCACCGCCCCCGGCGCCGTCCGCACCGCCGTCCGCCCGGCCGGCACCGTCCGCGGGTCCCGCCTCCCGGCAGTGGACCACGCAGGAACCGGCCAGCGGGAGCACGATCCACTCCGCCTCCCCGCACGCGAAGTCGTGACTCCGGCCCGGCGCGAGCTCCAGCACCCGCAGCCGCGTCCAGTCCATGCCCTGCTCAGAGACGACCGGCACGGGCGAGCACCTCCTCCACCTCGTCGGGGAACGGCATCGCCGCCGAGCATGCCAGCCGGGAGGCCACGATGGCACCCGCCGCGTTCGCGTACCGCACCGTCCGCTCCACCTCCCAGCCGGCCAGCAGGCCGTGGCAGAGGGCGCCGCCGAAGGCGTCCCCCGCGCCGAGGCCGTTGACCACCTCGACCGCGACGGGCGGGACCTCGGCCACCGTCCCGTCCCGGTGGACGGCGAGGACCCCTTCCGGTCCCCGTTTGACCACCGCCAGTTCCACCCCGGCGGCGAGCAGGGCGCGCGCCGCCTCGTAGGGCCGGGACTCGCCCGTCGCGACCTCGCACTCCTGCGCGTTGCCCACGGCCACCGTGGCCAGGGGGAGCGCCCGCGCGTACCAGGGCCCCGGCTCGGACGACCACAGCGTCGGCCGCCAGTCCAGGTCGAAGACGGTGGTCCCGGACCGGTCCCGGGCCCGGAGCGCGGCCAGGGTCGCGGCGCGGCTCGGCTCCTGGCTCAGGCCCGTCCCCGTCATCCAGAAGACGTGCGCGGCCCGGACCGCCGCCAGGTCCACCTCCGCCGGCTCGATCTCCAGGTCGGGTGCCTTGGGCAGCCGGTAGAAGTAGAGCGGGAAGTGGTCGGGCGGGAAGATCTCGCAGAAGGTGACGGGGGTGAGGCGGTCCGCGACCTCCCCCGCCCACCGGTCGTCGACGCCGAACTTGCGCAGCTCGGAGCGGAGGTAGTCCCCGAAGGGGTCGGCCCCGGTCCGGGTGATCACCGCGGTGCGGCGCCCGAGCCGGGCCGCCGCGACCGCGACGTTGGACGGGGAGCCGCCCAGGAACTTGCCGAAGGTGTCCGCCTCCGCCAGGGGGACGCCCGTCTTCAGGGGGTAGAGATCCACCCCGATCCGCCCCATCGTGATCAGGTCGAACACGAACCCGTCCGCGGTACTCACCTGGCACTCCTTCCCTCGCCGACCGGTCCGTCCCGGCCGCACCGGTCCGTTCCGGTCGTTCCGGTCCGTTCCGGTCGTTCCTGGCGTTCTGGTCGTTCCGGTCTTCCTGGTTCTCCATGCGTGTGCCCTTGAGCCTCGCACCCTAAGGTGGCCGTCATGACGTCCTCCCCGCCCGCGTTGACCCGTATCCGCATCGGTTCGGCTCCGGACTCCTGGGGTGTCTGGTTCCCCGACGACCCCCTACAGACTCCTTGGGAGCGGTTCCTCGACGAGGTCGCCGAGGCCGGGTACGAGTGGATCGAGCTCGGGCCGTACGGGTACCTGCCCACCGATCCCGCCCGGCTCGCCGACGAGACGGCCCGGCGCGGGCTGCGCGTCTGCGCCGGGACGGTGTTCACCGGACTCCACCACGGGCCCGCCGTGTGGGAGTCGACCTGGGAGCACGTGTCGCGGATCGCGGCGCTGACCCGGGCCGTGGGAGCGGAGCATCTCGTCGTGATCCCGTCGTTCTGGCGGGACGACAGGACGGGCGAGGTGCTGGAGGACCGCACCCTGACCCCCGGTCAGTGGCGGGCGCTGGCCTCGCAGACCGAGCGGCTGGGCCGGGAGGTGGGGGACCGGTACGGGCTGCGGATCGTCTTCCACCCGCACGCCGACACCCATGTCGACACCCCCGAGAACGTGGCCCGCTTCCTGGACGCCACCGATCCCGCGCTGGTCTCCCTCTGCCTGGACACCGGGCACTACGCGTACTGCGGCGGGGACAGCGTGCGGGCCCTGGAGACCTTCGGCGAGCGGATCGGCTACCTCCACCTCAAGCAGGTGGACCCGCGCGTTCTCGCCGAAGTCGTCGCCGGGCAGGTGCCGTTCGGGCCCGCCGTGGGGCGCGGGGTGATGTGCGAGCCGCCCTCGGGGGTGCCCGCGCTGGAGCCCGTGCTGGCCGCGGCCCAGCGGCTCGGGGTGGACCTCTTCGCCGTCGTGGAACAGGACATGTACCCCTGCCCGCCCGAGAAGCCGCTGCCGATCGCCCGCCGCACCCGCGCCCATCTGCGCTCCTGCGGCGCCCGCTGACCCCGCTGACCCCGCTGACCCCGCTGACCCCGCCCCAGGGCATCCGTGCCTCAGTGCATCCGTGCATCCGTGCATCCGTGCCTCAGAGAAGGAGGATCTCCATGACCAGCACGCTCGGCATCGCCGTCATCGGGACGGGAAAGATGGGCTCCGACCATGTCCGCCGGATCGGGCGGACCGTGGGCGGGGCCCGGGTGGTGGCCGTGGCCGACCCGGACGGGGACCGGGTCAAGGAGGTCGCGGGCGCGCTGGACGGCGTGAGCGCGCACACCGACCCGGCGGCGGCGATGGCCGCGCCCGGGGTGGGGGCCGTCCTGGTCGCCTCCCCCGGCCCCGCCCATGAGGAGACGATTCTCCAGGCGCTGGAACGGGAACTTCCGGTGCTGTGCGAGAAGCCGATGACCCCGGACACCGCGGGGGCGTTGCGGGTGATGGAGGCCGAACAGCGGCTGGGGCGGCGCCTGGTGCAGGTGGGGTTCATGCGGCGGTACGACGCGGAGTACGAGCGGCTCAAGGAGCTGCTGGACGCGGGCTCCCTGGGCCGGCCGCTGTTCCTGCACTGCCGCCACCGCAACGTCGCCTCGCCGCCCTTCTTCACGAGCGACATGCTGATCACCGACTCGGTGGTGCACGAGGTGGACGCGGCCCGCTGGCTGCTGGGCCAGGAGATCACCGCGGTGTCGGTGCTCTCTCCCGCCGCCACCTCGGCGGCCCCCGAGGGGCTGCGGGACCCCCGGCTGGTGCTGCTGGAGACCTCCGGCGGGGCGATCGTGGACGTGGAGATCTTCGTCAACTGCGGGGTCGGCTACGAGGTCCGGTGCGAGGCGGTCGGCGAGGCGGGCAGCGCCCGCATCGGCGACGGTCACGCGATGGTGGTCCGGTCGGCGGGCCGCTGGGGCGGCGAGATCGTCCAGGACTTCACGGTGCGGTTCGCGGACGCCTACGACCGCCAGTTGCGGCGCTGGGTGGCCGCGGCGGCGCGGGGCCGGACCGCGGGCCCCGGCGCGTGGGACGGCTACGCGGCGGCGGCCGTCTCGGAGGCCGGGCTGAGGGCCGGGCGGGACGGCGTACGGGTGGCCGTGGAGCTGGTGGACCGCCCGGCCCTGTACCGCTGAGCGGCTTCCGGGGCCCCGTCCGGTCCCGTACCGTCCTCACCCGAAACGTTCCTGCACGGTCAAATCATGTGCCGCATCGGTCACAGGCGTCGCCGTTGTGTCACACATATCCGCATTACGCGGGTTTTCCGTCACAGGCGTTCCACAGCCCCTGCCCAGCCTTCACCCTGCGTCGTTCTCCGGGCACAACTTGAGTGATCGTCAGCTCCACGCTTCGGCTCCCACGACGGCCTCCCGGCCGGCCCCGCGGCGTGGACAAGGAGGTGTCGTCGATGAACGACCGTCAGATGTGGTCGTACAAGGAAATCGCCGCCCACATCCGGGTCCAGCCGGACACCGTGCGCTCCTACCGCAAGCACGGGCTCCTTCCACCACCGGACAAGACCGAGGGCGGCAAGCCCTACTGGCACGCCGACACGATCCGCACCTGGGTGATGCGCCGCCCGGGCAACCGGGGCCGCAAGGAGGGCTGATCCCGGCCGTGGACGGGGCCCACGGCCGGGGCCCCGTCCGCCCCGGCGGTCCCGGCGGTCCCGGCCGGGACGGCGCCCGCCCCGCTCCCCGCCACGCCCCCGCCGCGTCGCTCACCACGGCTCGCCCTCCTGCGGCCGGGCGCCGGAGCGGCTCGCGGCGAGGGCCCGCAGCTTCAGCCCCACCAGCGGGAAGACCAGCACGGAGACCATCCCGGCCCCCACCAGGGCCGCCGCCTCCCCCGGCTCCACCACCTTGTCCTGCACCCCCAGCGTGGTGATCGCGACCACCAGCGGCAGCGCCGTGGAGCCGAAGAGCACCAGCGCCGAGCGGTCCCGGCGGCCCAGGTCGCGCGGGGCCAGCAGCCAGATCGGCAGCCCGCGCACCACCAGGAAGAGCGCCAGGAACACCGGCAGCAGCACCAGCGCCCGGCCGCCCCCGAGCAGGGCCTTCAGGTCGAACTCGATCCCGGTGACCACGAAGAACACCGGCACCAGGAAGCCGAACCCGACCGCCTCCACCTTCGACAGCACCACCTCGCTGTGCTGCGGCGCGGACCCGTGCAGCATCAGCCGGGTGATCACTCCGGCCGCGAAGGCGCCGAGCAGCACGTCGAGGCCGAGCGCCTCGGCCAGGCCCAGCATCGCCACGAGCAGCAGCATCACCAGCCGCAGCGCGAACTGTCCGCTGGTGTCCAGGGACCGGGCGATGACCCGCGAGAACCAGGGCGGCTTGGGCCGCGTCGCCCAGAGCACCGCCAGGGCCGTCAGGACGCCGAAGGCCACCAGCAGCGCCGCCGAGAGCACCGGGGCCCGGCCGCTCAGCAGCAGCGCCATGGCGATGATCGGCCCGAACTCGCCGACCGCGCCCATCGCCATCATCACGGTGCCGAACCGGCTCTGGAGGTCCCCGGCGTCCCTCAGCACCGGCAGGATCGTGCCGAGGGCGGTGCTGGTGAGCGCGGTGCCGATGTAGACGCCCTTGTCGAAGCCGCCGCCCTGGGCGAGCAGGGTGCCGATGCCCAGGCCGAGCGCGAGGGCGATCACCCAGGCCCAGAGCGAGCGCTTGAGGGTGTCGCCCCGGATCTGGTCGAACTGGATCTCGTAGCCTGCCAGGAAGATCAGCATGGCCAGCCCGAGGTCGCTCAGGACGTCGACCACCTGGTCGGGGTGGGCCCAGCCGAGCACGTCCGGGCCGATCACGATCCCGAGCAGGATCTCGAAGATCACCAGAGGGACGGGAAGCTTGCGCGAGACGGCATAGGCGAGCAGGGGCGCGAGCACCGCGACAGCCATGATCAGGATCAGTGTCGTCCCTGAGTGCGTCATATCTGTCATTTACATACGGTTCATAGGAATCGTCCACCGCAAAGTTCGGTGCGGGAAAGGACCTACGGCACTCGCGTCAATACCCCCTAGGGGTATAATCTCCAGGTAGGGGGAGAACGGCGGACCGATCCGCCCGCCTCCCGGTCCTTCCGGGCGCACGCTCCCGGGGACACCGACACCGGTGCCGCCACCGGCACCCCCCGACAAGGAGAACGACATGGCCGCCGAGACGGAAACCCCGCAGTCGACCGGTTCCTGCTGCTCCAGCACCGGCTCCTGCCACGACGACGCGGCCGGGACCCAGGCCGGCGCCGTCACCACCGTCTACCAGGTCACCGGCATGACCTGCGGGCACTGCGAGGGCGCGGTGACCGCCGAGCTGTCCGCCCTGCCGGGGGTCGAATCGGTCAAGGCCGTCGCCTCGACCGGCGAGGTCACCGTGGTCTCCGCCGCCCCGCTCGCCGAGCAGGACGTGCGCGCCGCCGTGGACGAGGCCGGATACGCGCTGGCGGACCCCGCCTAGCAGGGGCCCCCGCACCGCTCGGCAGCACCCCGCCGGGCCGTACCGGCCGGCTCATACCGCTCCCGTACGGCCCGGCCCTCCCCCTGGAGCCGGACATGAGCAGCAGCAACAGCACCGTCCACGGCGGCCCGGAGGCGACCGCCCCGACGGGCCCGACGACCCCGGCGGCGGCCTCCGAGGTCGAGCTGGCCATCGGTGGGATGACCTGCGCCTCCTGCGCGGCCCGCATCGAGAAGAAGCTGAACCGGATGGACGGCGTCAGCGCGACGGTGAACTACGCCACCGAGAAGGCGAAGGTCTCGTACGCGGGTGACGTGCGGGTCGCCGACCTGATCGCGACCGTCGTCAAGACCGGGTACACCGCCGAGGAGCCCCCGCCGCCACGGCCGGCCCCCGGCGCCCCGGGAAACGGGTCCGAAGCCGGGTCCGGGTCCGGGTCCGGGGATGGGGCCGGGGCCGGGGCCGTCGTACGTGATCCCGAGCTGGCCGCGCTGCGCCAGCGGCTGCTGGTCTCCGCCGTCCTGGCCTTCCCCGTCGTCCTGCTCGCGATGGTCCCGGCCCTCCAGTTCGACAACTGGCAGTGGCTCTCGCTCACCCTCGCCGCGCCCGTCGTCGTCTGGGGCGGCCTGCCCTTCCACAAGGCCGCCTGGACCAACGCCCGGCACGGCGCCGCCACCATGGACACCCTGGTCTCGGTCGGCACCCTGGCCGCCTTCGCCTGGTCCCTGTGGGCCCTGTTCTTCGGCCACGCGGGCATGCCCGGCATGCGCCACGGCTTCGACTTCGGCCCCGGAGCGGTAGCGACTCATGTCACCGCGCGCACGGACGGCTCCTCCTCGATCTACCTGGAGGTGGCGGCCGGGGTCGTCACGTTCATCCTGCTCGGCCGCTATCTGGAGGCCCGCTCGAAGCGGAAGGCGGGCGCGGCCCTCAAGGCCCTGCTGGAGCTGGGCGCCAAGGACGTCTTCGTCCTGCGCGGCGGCAGCGAGGTCCGCGTCCCGGTCGGGGCGCTCGTGGTCGGCGACCGGTTCGTCGTCCGCCCCGGCGAGAAGATCGCCACCGACGGCACCGTCGTCGAGGGTTCCTCCGCCGTGGACGCCTCCATGCTCACCGGCGAGTCCGTCCCCGTCGAGGTCGCCCCCGGCGACTTTGTCACCGGCGCCACCGTCAACGCCTCCGGCCGCCTGGTCGTCGAGGCCACCCGGATCGGCGCCGACACCCAGCTGGCCCGGATGGCCAAGATGGTGGAGGAGGCCCAGAACGGCAAGGCACAGGTGCAGCGCCTCGCCGACCGGATCTCCGGCATCTTCGTCCCGGTCGTCCTGGTGATCGCGATCGGCACCTGGATCACCTGGATGCTGGTCACCGGCAACCCGACCGCCGCCTTCTCCGCCGCCGTGGCCGTCCTGATCATCGCCTGCCCCTGCGCCCTGGGCCTGGCCACGCCGACCGCGCTCATGGTCGGCACCGGCCGGGGCGCGCAGCTCGGCATCCTGATCAAGGGGCCCGAGGTGCTGGAGTCCACCCGTCGCGTGGACACCGTCGTCCTGGACAAGACCGGGACCGTCACCACCGGCAGGATGACCCTGGCCGGGGTGCACCCCGGCCAGGGTGTCACCGAGCGGGAGCTGCTGCGCCTGGCCGGCGCCGTGGAGCACGCCTCGGAGCACCCGATCGCGCGGGCCGTGGCCGCCGGGGCCGCCGAGCGCGCGGGCTCCCTGCCGGTCCCCGGGGACTTCGAGAACCTGGCGGGCCTGGGCGTGCGGGGCACGGTCGACGGGCACCGCGTGCTGGTGGGCCGGGAGCGGCTGCTGGCCGACGCCTCGATCACCCTGCCCGCCGCGCTGGCGGAGGCGAAGGCCGCCGCCGAGGCGGCGGGCTCCACCGCCGTCCTGGTGGCCTGGGACGGCGAGGCCCGCGGGGTGCTGACCGTGGCCGACGCGGTCAAGGAGACCAGCGCCGAGGCCGTCACCCGGCTGCGGGCCCTCGGTCTCACCCCGGTCCTGCTGACCGGCGACAACCGGGCCGTGGCCGAGACGGTGGCCCGCGAGGTGGGCATCGACGAGGTCATCGCGGAGGTCATGCCGCAGGACAAGGTCGACGTCGTCAAGAGGCTCCAGGCCGAGGGCCGTACGGTCGCCATGGTGGGCGACGGCGTCAACGACGCCGCCGCGCTCGCCCAGGCCGACCTGGGCCTGGCCATGGGCACCGGCACCGACGCCGCCATCGAAGCGGGCGACCTGACCCTGGTCCGGGGCGACCTGCTGGTCGCGGCGGACGCGATCCGGCTCTCGCGCCGGACCCTGGGCACCATCAAGGGCAACCTGTTCTGGGCGTTCGGCTACAACGTGGCGGCCCTGCCGCTGGCCGCGGCCGGGCTGCTCAACCCGATGATCGCGGGGGCCGCGATGGCCTTCTCCTCGGTCTTCGTGGTGACCAACAGCCTGCGGCTGCGGACCTTCCGCTGACCCCGTGACGGAGGGGGCCCGCCGGGCCCCCTTCCTCCCGGTGCACACGATTCCTTCACGGGAGACGCAGATCACAGGGAGGTCGGCGTAACCAACCGGGGTCGTCACAGGTCTAATGGAGCGATGCCACTCGACGTCCTGGGGGACGTCCTGCGGAGGTCTTGGGGGACGTCCGTCGGCATCGGCCGGCCGGGACGCGTGCCCGCAGGGAAGCCTTGAGCGGCCCGCCCGACCCGTACGGGTCCCGGCACACACCGACGCCCCGGCTCGGGTCCCGTGGGGGGAATCCGTACCGGGGAAAAGGGGAACGCCCCGACCGTCGACCCGTGGGGGGATCGACGGCGGGGCGTTCTTCGTACCCCGGCCCGGCCGCCTTCCACCGGCCCCGCGGGCCCTCCTCAGGCCCTCCGCCGCCCTTCCCTGGACGTTGTCCGTACGCCACGCCGTACGGGCGCCCGTACGGCGTGGAGCGCCCGCGCGCGGGGTGTCCGTACGGGGTACGCGGGGAGCTGTACGCGGCTTCGCGCGCGCGGGGGACGCGAAAGCGCCCGTACGCGGTGCGTACGGGCGCTCGTGCGGGCGGGGGCTCGGGTCAGCGGGCCTCGACCGGGACGAAGTCGCGCAGGACCTCGCCGGTGTAGATCTGGCGCGGGCGGCCGATGCGGGAACCCGGCTCCTTGATCATCTCGTGCCACTGGGCGATCCAGCCGGGGAGCCGGCCGATCGCGAAGAGCACGGTGAACATCTCGGTCGGGAACCCCATGGCCCGGTAGATCAGACCGGTGTAGAAGTCCACGTTCGGGTAGAGGTTGCGCGAGACGAAGTACTCGTCGGCCAGCGCGTGCTCCTCCAGCTTGAGCGCGATGTCGAGGAGCTCGTCGCTCTTGCCGAGCGCCGAGAGGACATCGTGCGCCGCCGCCTTGATGATCTTCGCCCGGGGGTCGAAGCTCTTGTAGACGCGGTGCCCGAAGCCCATCAGGCGGACGCCGTCCTCCTTGTTCTTCACCTTGCGGATGAAGGCGTCGACGTCACCGCCGTCGTTCTTGATGCCTTCGAGCATCTCCAGCACCGACTGGTTGGCGCCGCCGTGCAGCGGACCCCACAGGGCCGAGATGCCGGCGGAGATCGAGGCGAACATGTTCGCCTGCGAGGAACCGACCAGACGCACGGTGGAGGTCGAACAGTTCTGCTCGTGGTCCGCGTGCAGGATCAGCAGCTTGTCGAGCGCCGAGACCACGACCGGGTCCAGGTCGTACTCCTGGGCCGGCACGGAGAACGTCATGCGCAGGAAGTTCTCGACGTAGCCGAGGTCGTTGCGCGGGTAGACCACCGGGTGGCCGACCGACTTCTTGTACGCGTAGGCCGCGATGGTCGGCAGCTTGGCCAGCAGCCGGATCGTCGAGAGGTGGCGCTGTGTGTCGTCGAACGGGTTGTGGCTGTCCTGGTAGAACGTCGACAGCGCGCTGACCACGGAGGACAGCATCGCCATCGGGTGCGCGTCGCGCGGGAAGCCGTCGTAGAAGCGCTTCACGTCCTCGTGCAGCAACGTGTGCTGGGTGATCTCGTTGCGGAACGACGCGAGCTGGTCGACGGTCGGCAGCTCACCGTTGATCAGCAGGTAGGCGACCTCGATGAAGGTCGAACGCTCGGCCAGCTGCTCGATCGGGTAACCCCGGTAGCGCAGGATGCCCTGCTCGCCGTCGAGGTAGGTAATGGCGGACTTATAGGCGGCCGTGTTCCCGTAGCCACTGTCCAGAGTGACCAGCCCGGTCTGGGCCCGCAGCTTCGAGATGTCGAAGCCCTGGTCACCGACGGTGCTCTCGACCACCGGATAGGTGTATTCACCGTCCGCGTACCGCAGTACTACAGAGTTGTCGCTCACGTCATCCCTCACCGACGTAGTGCCTCTTCTTCGAGGTGCCCTGACTTCCTCTACCTTCCCCCATTTGGCGCAGGAGAGTGCACTCGGGGTCGGCCTTTGGCGTCTTTGGCGGCACTGAGTGCCGCCAACCTGCACATCCTGCCCCCTCGGGCCCGGTTGCGGAAACCCTAGGTGATGTTTCCCACCGGTATCCGGCCGGACAGCCTCGCCGCCACGGCCGTGTACCTCCTGCCAGCGGAAACCGTACGCACCGCCTGCCCGAGGGCCTTGCGGGACCCCACGAGGACGACCAGCTTCTTGGCCCGGGTCACCGCCGTGTAGAGGAGGTTGCGCTGGAGCATCATCCAGGCACTCGTAGTGACCGGGATCACCACCGCCGGGTACTCGCTGCCCTGCGAACGGTGGATGGTGACGGCGTACGCGTGGGCCAGTTCGTCGAGTTCGCCGAACTCGTAGCCGATCTCCTCGTCCTCCTCCGTGCGGACCGTCAGGCGCTGTTCGTCCACGTCGAGTCCGGTGACCACGCCGACCGTGCCGTTGAAGACGCCATTGGCGCCCTTCTCGTAGTTGTTACGGATCTGCGTCACTTTGTCCCCCACCCGGAAGACCCGGCCGCCGAACCGCTTCTCGGGCAGTCCGGGCCGCGCCGGGGTGATCGCCTGCTGGAGCAGGCCGTTGAGGTTCCCGGCTCCGGCCGGGCCGCGGTGCATGGGGGCGAGCACCTGGATGTCCCGGCGCGGGTCGAGCCCGAACCTGGCCGGAATCCGGTGGGCCGCGACATCCACGGCGAGCCGGCCGGCCTCCTCGGTGTCCTCCTCGGGGAAGAGGAAGAAGTCCGGCAGCCCGTCGGTGAGCGGCGGCAGACCGGTGTTGATCCGGTGGGCGTTGGTGACCACGCCCGACTGCTGGGCCTGCCGGAAGATCCTGGTCAGCCGCACCGCGGGCACCGGCCCGCCCTCGGCCAGCAGGTCCCGCAGCACCTCCCCGGCGCCGACGGACGGCAGTTGGTCCACATCCCCGACCAGCAGCAGGTGCGCCCCCGGGGCCACGGCCTTGACCAGCTTGTTCGCGAGCAGCAGGTCCAGCATCGACGCCTCGTCCACCACCACCAGGTCCGCGTCCAGCGGGCGTTCGCGGTCGTACGCCGCGTCCCCGCCGGGCTTGAGCTCCAGCAGCCGGTGCACGGTGGACGCCTCGGCCCCGGTCAGCTCGGAGAGCCGCTTCGCCGCCCGGCCGGTGGGGGCGGCGAGGACCACCTTGGCCTTCTTGGCACGGGCCAGCTCCACGATCGACCGTACGGTGAAGGACTTCCCGCAGCCCGGCCCGCCCGTGAGGACGGCGACCCGGCGGGTGAGCGCCAGCCGGACCGCGTCCCGCTGCTCCGGGGCGAGGGCGGCCCCCGTCCGCCCCGCCAGCCAGCCCAGGGCCTTCTCCCAGTCCACGTCCTGGAAGCCCGGCATCCGGTCGTCCTCGGCGTTCAGGAGCCGGCGGACCTGCCCCACCAGGGAGAGTTCGGCCCGGTGGAAGGGGACCAGGTACACGGCGGTGAGGGGGTCCGGCCCGCCCTGCGGGTCCGGCACCCGCTCCCGGACGACCCCTTCCGGATCGGCGGCCAGCTCGGCCAGACAGTCGATGACCAGCCCGGTGTCCACCTGGAGCAGCTTGACCCCGTCGGCGATGAGCCGGTCCTCGGGCAGGAAGCAGTGGCCCTGATCGGTGGACTGGGACAGGGCGTACTGGAGACCGGCCTTGACCCGCTCGGGACTGTCGTGCGGGATGCCGACGGCCTGCGCGATCCGGTCGGCGGTCAGGAAACCGATGCCCCAGACGTCGGCGGCGAGCCGGTACGGCTGGTTCTTCACCACCGAGATCGAGGCATCGCCGTACTTCTTGTAGATGCGGACCGCGATGGAGGTGGAGACGCCGACGCCCTGGAGGAAGACCATGACCTCCTTGATCGCCTTCTGCTCCTCCCAGGCCGCGCCGATCAGCTTGGTCCGCTTGGGGCCCAGGCCCGGCACCTCGATCAGCCGTTTCGGCTCGTCCTCGATCACATCGAGCGTGTCGGTGCCGAAGTGCTCCACGATCCGCTCGGCGATCTTCGGGCCGATGCCCTTGATCAGGCCGGAGCCCAGGTAGCGCCGGATGCCCTGGATGGTGGCGGGCAGCAGGGTCGAGTAGTTCTCCACCGTGAACTGGCGGCCGTACTGGGGGTGGGAGCCCCAGCGCCCCTCCATCCGCAGCGACTCGCCGGGCTGCGCGCCGAGCAGCGAGCCGACGACGGTCAGCAGGTCCGCGGCGCCGTGGCCGGTGTCGACCCGGGCGACCGTGTACCCGCTCTCCTCGTTGGCGTAGGTGATGCGTTCCAGCACACCCTCGACCACCGCCAGTTGCACCGGCGCGTTGGTTGTCATGGCACGACGCTACCTCCCACCACCGACAGCCCGCCGGGCCTGTGGACGACCGGAGGTACGGGGAGGGGCGCACGTCTGCGAGTGCGAGCCGTCTCCCGGCTTTCACACGCCGGGCCGGGGGGAGCACACCCCCGCGGGCGTCCTTCTAGGATGCCGAGGGACACGTGCCCGCACGTACCCGCACGTACCGGAAGGAACCGGATGACCGAGTCGGCGCATCACCTGACCATGTATATGACGGGCGGGCCGGTACAGGTACCCGCCACGATCCGCGGTGTTCGCGAGGCGCTTCCCGAAGGGTTGCGTGACCGGTTCGCCGCGGAGATCGACGACGCGCCGGCCGGCGAGCTCCAGTACACCCTGGCCCGGTGGGCAATGAACATCCCCACCGAGCACGACGCCGACGAAGAGGCCCTGCTCGAACGCGTCCGGTCCGGCGACTTCTCCGATGTCACCTTCGCCGAGGACCTCGGTGACGACGAGTACCGGAGCCTCGGATGAGCTACCGCCTCGCGTACAGCGACGTGGCACAGGCCGGCCGGAACGCGCTCTCGGCCGCAGACCGCAAGACGTTCGACGCCAAGGTCGCCGCCATCGCCCGCGACCCGTACGGCTGCGGTTCCAGTGCGGTCCTGGGCAGCCGGGACCGGCGGGACGCCCCGATCGGCAGCATCGCGATCGTCCGCTACGAGGTGAGCCCCAGCGTGGTCACGGTCACCGTCGTCCGCGTCTCCGGCTTCTGAATCAGTACTTCGTCAGGCCGGTTCGATGGGACGGAGCTTCTTCGCGTCGAGGTGTCCGCGCCACCGACAGCCCGCCGGGCCTGTGGACGACCGGTGGGCCGGGGCGCGCCGGGGCCCGGTCGAGGTGCCGGTGGACCGGTCGCGCCGTAGCGTTTCAGGCATGAGCGAATCATCGTTCCAGGACGAGGTGATCCAGGAACTCGGCGACGAGAAGCTGACCGAGATCGCCGGGCTGCTCGGCACCGACACCGCGGGCGCGCGTTCCACCGTCACCGAGACGGTCGGGGCCATGGCCGGTGGCCTCCGGGAGCGGGCCGCCGCCGGGGGCGAGGACGGGGCGGAGGTCCGCCGGGCCGTCGCGGAGGCGGCCGAACCGCCGCTGCGCGGGGTGTCCTCGTTCGGCGGCCTCGGCGGGATGCTCGGCGGCGGGCTGATGGCCGGGGTGCTCGCCAAGGCGAGCGGGCCCGTGGCGCGGGCCGTCGCGAAGAGGACCGGCCTCCCCGCGCCCGCCGTCGGCCGGGTCGTCGAGATGCTGATCCCGGTGGTGCTGGCCGTCTTCGCCAAGCGCGCCGCCACGGGCAAGGGCGCCGCCCCGGCCCCCGGCGCGGCCCCGGCCCCCGGCGCGGCCCCGGCGCCGGGCGGCGGCCTCGGCGACCTGCTGGGCCAGATCCTGGGCGGCGGGAAGAAGTAGCCCCC
Organism: Streptomyces sp. NPDC051567; assembly: GCF_044454165.1. Taxonomy (NCBI): domain Bacteria; kingdom Bacillati; phylum Actinomycetota; class Actinomycetes; order Kitasatosporales; family Streptomycetaceae; genus Streptomyces; species Streptomyces sp. NPDC051567. Next base: position 147,624 of record NZ_JBITDK010000003.1, read on the forward strand.
GACGGGCGTGCCCGGGGCGGCCGGGCCGTTCAGATCGCCGCGCGGTAGAAGAAGGTCTTGCGGTGCCCGATCCTGCCGTCGTGGACGAGGTAGGTGTCGGCGAAGCCCTCGTCCAGGGGCGTGCCGGCGCGGTCGGCTCCCCGGAACCGCCCCCAGCAGGCGACCGCGCCCGGCCCGCTGGTGACGTGGCCGACCTCGTGGGCGCCGGAGGTGATGACGCGCTCGTGCTCGTAGAAGTGGCGGATGCGGTCCAGGCCCTCCAGCGCGGGGTAGCCCGGACGCTCGTACACGGCGTCCGGGGCGAAGACCTCTCCGAGGAGGTCCCACCTGCGGGAGTCGATCACCTGGAACAGTCGGGCGACCAGTGCGGCGGCCTCGGTCACCGGGACGAGCGGCGAAGTGGTCACGGCCGTGCTCCTTCATGTTCATGGGTAGGGGACTTGACGGGTACGGGTACGGGGCCGCGGGGGCCGGGTGGGTCAGGGGCCGTCGGTGAGGGCCTTCTCCCAGGCCGTGGCCAGCCGGGCCACGCCCTCGCGCCGCTGCTCCTCGTCCAGGGAGGCGAAGGAGAGCCGCAGCACCCGCGAGCCGTCCTCCTCGATGCAGAAGGGCGTGCCCGGCACGATGGCCACCCCCTCCGCCAGCGCGTGCGCGTACAGCGCGTCGGAGCCCACCCGGGGGTCGGTCAGGCGGCACCAGAAGAACAGCCCGCCGCGCGGCCTCTCGAAGTCCAGCCACGGCAGCCGTTCCCGCAGCAGCGCCTCCATGGACCGGGCCCGCTCCCCGTACAGCGCGCGCAGCCCCGCCAGGTGGGCGGGGAGGAACTCCGGGTCCCCCAGCAGGTCGGCGAGGAGGTACTGGCCGAAGGTGTTGGTCTGGAGGTCGGCGCACTGCTTGGCGGCGACCAGTTCGCCGATCAGCGCGGCCGGGGCGACCAGACCGGCCACCCGCAGCCCCGGGCAGACCGTCTTGGACAGGCTCATCAGCCGGACCACCCGGCCGCTGTGCACATCGGTGGAGGGCAGCCGGCCGCCCTCGAACGCCAGGTCGCCGTACGGGTCGTCCTCGACCACCAGGAAGCCGTACCGCTCGGCGAGCGCGGCCAGGTGGCGGCGGCGCTCCACGGGGAGCACGGCCGCGGTGGGGTTGTGGAAGTGGGGGACGACGTAGACGAGCTTGGGCCGGGCCCCGGCGGCCAGGCGCTGTTCCAGGACGTCGGTGCGCATGCCGTCCCGGTCACCGGGCACCGGCAGCAGCCGGGCGCCCGCGCGCCGGAACACCTGGACGGCGCCGAGGTAGCTCGGGTCGTCCAGGGCCACCTCGTCGCCCTCGTCGATCAGTGTCCGGGCGACCAGGTCCAGGCCCTGCTGGCTGCCCGCGGTGACCATCACCCGGCCGGGTGAGGCCGGGGCCCCGGTCTCCGTGGCCCGCGCCGCGACCACCTCGCGCATCGCGGCGGTGCCGGGGGTCGGGGCGTACTGGAGGGCGGAGACGGCGGAGCCGGCGAACAGCCGCCCGGTGGCCTCGGCGAGCCGGGCCACCGGGAAGCTGTCGGGCGCCGGGATGCCGCCCGCCATCGACAGCACGCCGGGGGCCGTGGCGGCGGCCAGAATCCGGCTGACCGCGTCGGAGCGGTCCCAGCCGGTCCGGCGGGCGAGCAGGTCCTCGACGCGGACGCCGCCACCACCGGGGGTGGCGGTGGTGGCGGGGGCGTGCGCGTCCGGCGCGGGGGTCACTTCGCCTCCTGGGGGGACGGGGTGCCGATCTGGGCCGGGAACTCCCTCAGCCGCCACACCGGCGACTTCAGGACCACCAGGACCGCGGAGAGGAAGGCCACGGCCGTGACGGCGAGCGTCTCCCGGAGCCCGATGAGGTCGCCGAGCCAGCCGCCCAGCAGGGCGCCGAGCGGCAGGGTGCCCCAGGAGACGAAGCGGTACCCGGCGTTCATCCGGCCCAGCAGCTGGTCCGGGGTCATCGACTGGCGCAGGCTGATGATGTGGATGTTGGCGATCGTGCCACCCGCGCCGATCAGCGCGAACGTCGCCACGAACAGGACGAGCGACAGCATGCCGTCGTTCGCCGGGGCCGCCGGGATGACCGCGGGGGCCAGGCAGCACAGCAGCAGCGCCGTCAGGATGGCCGGGCCGAGCCCGATCGACCGCTTGAGCCACTGCGCGGCGAACGAGCCGGCCAGCGAACCGACCGCGCCGGTGCCCAGCAGCAGGCCGATGGTGCCCGGCGAGAAGCCCAGCGTCCGGGCCGCGTACAGCACGAAGACGGTCTGCAACGACATCCAGCACAGGTTGTACAGCCCGGACTGCAGGGCGCAGGCCCGCAGGTGGGGGCTGTCCCAGATGATCCGGATGCCCTGGACGACGCTCTCCTTGATCCCGGCCCGCTCCCGCTGGGGCGCCGGCGCGGGTTCGGGGCGCCGGACCGCGAGCAGCGTGACCACCGACACCAGGTACGAGACGGCGTTGATCAGCAGGGCGTAGGGGGCGGTGACCCAGCCGATCAGCAGGCCGGCCAGGCCGGGGCCGCCGATCTGGGCCAGCGAACTGGTGCCCTGGAGCTTGCTGTTGCCCTCCACCAGGTGCTGCTTGCCGACCAGGGTCGGCAGGTAGGACTGGTAGGAGACGTCGAAGACCACGGTGAGGACGCCGATGAGCAGGGCGGCGACGTACACGTACTCGATGCGCAGCAGGTCGAGCACGGCCAGCAGGGGCACGGCGCCGACCAGCAGCGCGCGCCCCACGTTGGCCATGATCATCAGGGGCCTGCGCCGCACCCGGTCGACCCAGACCCCGACCAGGAGCGTGACCACCAGGAACGGGGCGTAGGAAGCCGCGTTGACGAAACCCACCTGGGAGGAGCTGGCGTCGAGGGCCAGCACCGCGGTGAGCGGCAGGGCCAGGGTCGTGACCTGGGCGCCGACCTGGGAGATCGCCTCCCCGGACCAGAACTTGAGGAACTCGGCGTCACGCCAGAGCGTGGCGGCCCCGCCCCCGGCCACGGGGCCGGGGGGCGCCTCGTCGACGGCGCCCCCCGCCCCGTTCCCGGTCTCGGTCACGTGGCGTCCACGGCCTCGTCGGCGGGCTCCGCGACGTGGAAGGCACAGCCGATCTGGGCGCCGCGCAGCATGCTGACGATGCCGACGGCCGGGTCGGTGACCCCGCGGGCGAGGGTGCCCGCGTAGCGTCCGTCGACCATCAGCGTCCCGTAGGCGACGGCCATGTCCTCACAGGTCTCGCCGTCCTCGGAGAGGAACCGCTCGGTGGTCGGCAGCAGGCGGTGCTGGAGGACGTACGGGCCGCCGAGGGCCTCGTTCAGCTTCTGCACCCACTCCTTCTGGTCGGTGGTCCAGCCGGGGGTCACCCCGACCCCGCCGTACAGGAGCGTGGGCTTGAGGACCAGGTGGTCCTTGTTGGCGATGGCGTACGGCATCAGGTCGATCTTCTCGCCGCCGAAGGTGACCTTCTCGTCGCGGACGAAGCGGGTCCACGGCAGGATGCGGTCGATCAGCTCGCGCTCCTCGGGGGTGAACACCGCGCGGTTGCGCTCGTCGCTGAGCATGGCGAGGCTGCCCTTGTTGCCGTACAGCTCGCAGTCCAGCGGCGCGAACAGCTCGACGGTGCCCGCCTCGACGGCGTCGAGCAGCGGGTTGACCAGGTCGTAGGTGCGGGGCTCGTCCGGCATCTCGCCGGGCAGGAACATCCGGTAGACCACGTCGACCTCGCGGCCCTCGTGGTGGACCCGGCCGTCCTCGTAGGTGAAGTCGCCCAGGTGGCAGACGACGGGCTCGAAGCCGAGCTGTTCGAAGGCCGGGACGACGAACTCCATCCAGCACTTGGACTTCTCGAAGCCCTCGGGCCAGTCGGTGATGGCCAGCAGGGGCCGCTCGACGCCCGCCAGGGACGGGGCCTGGCGGCGCAGGACCTCGGTGATGCGGGCGAGGGGGTCGGGATAGACGAGGTCCTCGGCCGCGGCGAACGCCGCGAACTCCTCGTCCTGGACCAGCGCGCGGGCGAACTCGCCCATCTGCCAGCCGCCCAGCGAGGAGCCGGTGTTGAGCTCCATGACGCGGAAGCCGCCGGTCTCGCGGTAGAGGTCGGCGCGGGAGAGCGGGGCGAGCTCGTCCGCGGAGCCGCGCAGCACCAGGTCGGTCTGGGTGGGGGTCATGCCGACGGCGCGGGCGAAGGCGCGCAGGTCGCCGCCGAAGAGCCGGGCGGGCACCGACTTCAGCAGCTCGAACAGGCCGCCCAGGTCGTGTTCCAGGCCGGCGATGTCGTCGGCGCTGAGGAAGACGGGGCGGTTGAGGCCCTGGCCGCCGCCCGCGCCGTAGCGGAACCACTCCACGTCGCGGACTCCGGAGACCGTCATCCGCCGGGAGGTGCGCTCGTGGTCGAAGAAGCGGCGGGTGACGGCGTTCTCCACGCGGGCGCCCAGCCGGTGCGCGGCCACGCCGGACACCTCGGTGCGCGAGAGTCCCTCGGCGCGGTCCAGGGTGCGGCGGGTGTCGGCGGGGGTGTCGCCGACCGCGATGAGCGCGGCGGAGCGCGGGGTGAGGCCGCGGGGCGGGAGCAGCAGTTCCTCGCCGGGCTCGACCAGGGCGACGGCCTCGGCCAGTCCCTCGACCTGCCCGGGTCCGGGCAGCACGACCCGGTCGACGGCTCCGTCGTAGGCCGGGTACAGGAAGCGGATTTCGGCGTTCCGGTCGTGGGTGGGGGTGATGTCGGGGGTCTCCCCGAAGGCGATCCGGGCGGCGGCCAGGGCCAGGTCCACACCGGTGGCCAGGTGGTTCAGGTGCGGGATGAGGTCGCCGCCGAGGCGGCCGTTCAGCTCGATCAGCCGGGGGCCGTCGGCCGAGATCCGCAGCTCGGTGTGGGTGACGCCGTAGTCGACGCCGACCGCGCGGTGCGCGTCCCGGACCAGCTCGGTGACCGCGTCCGCCCAGGGCTCGTGGCGCCACTGGGTGACGAGGTGGCCGACCTCCTCGAAGTACGGGTGGGCGCCCAGGCGCTTGCGGGCCACGCAGACGGGGGTGGCCACGCCGTCCACGACGGTGCTGTCCACGCTGAGCTCGGGGCCCTCGATGAACTCCTCGATCAGTACGGTGTCCGTGGTCCCGGCGCCCCGCAGGCGGCTGCCGGAGGCGAGCCGGAAGGCCCGGCGCAGGCCGTCCACGTCGCGGGCCATCATCACGCCGAAGCTGCCGCCGAGGGTGCGGGGCTTGACGACGACGGGGAAGCCGATGGACTCGGCCGCGGCGACGGCCTCGTCCTCGGTGGCGGCACGCACGTGCCGGACGGCGGCCATGCCGGCGGCCTCCAGGGCCTGGCGGGTGGCGTACTTGTCGCGGCAGATCCGGGCGGCGGCCGGGTCCATGGCCCGCATGCCGAGGCGGTGGGCGACGGAGGAGACGGCCGCGAGGGACCATTCGTCCCAGGTGACGATCGCCGCGTGGGCGACCTCGCCCAGCAGGTCGGCGACCGGGGCGTGCAGCTTGGCCGCGTCGGTGGTGTCGGCGATCCGGTGGGTCTCCACGTAGCGGGCCTGCCAGGAGGGCGCCTCCGGCGCGACCAGCGTCACCTCGTAGTGCTGGGCGAGCGAGGCGAGCGCGTACTCCCGGTACTGGCGTATCCGGCTGCCGACGAGGATGAGTCGCTGGCGTTCAGAGGTCATGACGACCACGGTGGAATCCTTTCCGATGCGGGGCGCGGAGCCTGGCCCCGGTAAGACAGGTGAAGCGGAGGGGGCGCGCCGCGGGCTGGTCCGCGGCGCGTCGTGGTTCAGGGCCGCGGGCCGGCCGGGCCCCGCGGTACGGGCCGGTCCCCGGCCGGGACGCAGGTGAGCCGGAAGGCGTCCGCCGCCCCGGCTATGGCGGCCTCGACCTCCCGGGTGGAGGGGCCGCGGAAGCGGAAGCGGGTGCCCACGTGCTCGTAGCCGCTGATCGCGGGGGCGACGCTGCCGACCGGGGTGTGCAGGACGGCGTACGGCTGCCGCCCGGGGGCGGGTTCCCGGACCCAGCCGGCGGCCTCCACCAGGCAGGGGGCGGGCACCGGCAGCGGGAGCAGCAGGTAGCCGCCGACCTCGCCGGTCTTGAGGGCGGGCAGGACGGGGGTGCGGCCGAGCTGGATGTCCACGGCGGCGGCCATCAGGTCGACGCCGTGGACATCGCGCCAGGTGAAGGGGATCTCCCCGCCGCCCACCCGGGCCCCGCACTCCAGGAAGACCAGGGCGGGGCCGCCGCCGGGCGCCGGGGTGACGAACGCCTCCAGGTGGAAGACCCACGGCTGGTCGCCGCCGAGGGCCGCGCCGACGGCCGCGGCGAACGCGCCCGTCGCGTCGAGGAGGGCGGGGTCGTCCTCCTCGACCGAGCCGAGCCAGTTGCCCCGGGTGAAGTCGGCGCAGGTGCCGCCCACGTAGCGGGAGACGGTCCAGTTGCCGAGCGAGCCGCCCTCCCACAGGCCGTCGATGTGCAGGATCTCCCCCTCCACGAACGCCTGGACGAGGTGCGGTTCGGCGGCGAGGGCGGCGCCCAGGCCGGTGAGGGTGTCCAGTTCGGCGGCGGAGCGCACCAGGACCACGCCACGGCTGGCGGTGCCCCGGTGCGGCTTGACGACCAGGGGCCAGCCGTGGGCGGCGGCGAACTCCCGTACGGCGTCCGGGTCGGGCGCGGGCGCGAAGGCGGGCACCGGGAGCCCGGCGGCCCGCGCGGTGCGGCACATCAGCAGCTTGTCGCGGAAGACGGCGAGCCCGGCGGAGGTCTGGCCCGGGATCGCGAACTCCTCGCGGATCAGCGCGGCGGTGTCCAGGTCGCCCTCGTTGAGGGCGACCAGCCGCCGCGGGGCGCCGAACCGGGCGACGAGGGCGGCGACGGCCCCGCGGACGGCGGGCAGGTCGTCGGTGAGGCCGACGGTGACGACCTCGGCGGCGGCCCGCGGCAGTGAGGCCCGGCCGAGTTCGGTGCTCACGTAGGTGACGCGGTGGGCCTCGTGGTCCAGGTAGTCGGCGTAGCGGGCGTGGGTGTCCCGCCAGCGGTGCAGGACGATCAGGTGGGGGCGGCCGTCACCGCTCATGCGGGGTCACCGCCTTCCGCCGCTCCGTCCACAACCCCGTCCGCCACGTCGCCCGCCGCCACGCCCGCCTCGTCCGTCTCGTCCGCGAGCCAGGCCAGCGCGGCCGTGGCCATGGTCCGGACCCCGACGGAGAGCGCGGGGCCCGCGACGGGGGCGAAGGTGGACGAATGGTTCTGCGGCAGGTCGTCCAGGCGTCCGGCCGCGAACGCCTCGCCGAACGCCTGCGGGTCGAGGCCGCCGTAGAACCAGTACACCGAGGGCACCTGGGCGGCGGTGGCGAGGATGCCGAAGTCCTCACTGGCGGTGGTGGGGCCCATGGTCATGACGGCGCCGTCCCCGAAGTGGCCGCGGTGCGCCCGGGCCACCTTCTCGGCGCTCTCCCGGTCGTTGACGGTCATCGGCAGGTGGTAGACGGAGGTGATCTCGGGGTCGGCGGTCGCGCCCGCCGCCGCCGACTCGGCGCGGGCCAGCCGCTCGATCGCGGCGATGACCTTCTCGCGGACCGGCGCGGAGCTGGTGCGGACGTTGATGCCCAGCTCGGCGGTGTCCGGTATGACCGCGGCGGTGGTTCCGGCGTGCAGCGTGCCGACGGTGACCACCACCGGCTCCTGCGCGGAGATCTCCCGGGAGACCACCGTCTGGAGCCGCAGCACCAGGGAGGCGGCCATCACCACGGGGTCGACCGCGGCCTCGGGCTTCGAGCCGTGGCCGCCGCGGCCGAAGAGCCGGACGGTGAGGGAGTCGGTGGCGCCCATCACCGTCCCCGGGAGGGTGGCGATGAGCCCGACCGGTCCCGGGCCGACGTGGGAGCCCAGGATCACTCCGGGGCGCGGGAACCGCTCGAAGAGACCGTCCTCGACCATCTCGCGGGCGCCGTACCCGCTCTCCTCGCCCGGCTGGAACACGGCGACGACGGTGCCCCGCCAGGACCGCGTGTTCCTGGCGAACAGCGCGCAGGCGCCGATCAGGGCGGCCACGTGCAGGTCGTGTCCGCAGGCATGCATCACCGGGACCTCGGTGCCCGAGTCGTCGGTGGCGGTCTCCGTGCTGGCGTACGGCAGTCCGGTGGCCTCCTTGACGGGCAGCGCGTCCATGTCGGCGCGCACCATCACCACCGGCCCGTCGCCGTTGCGCAGCACCCCGACCACTCCGGTGCGGCCGACCCCGGTGGTGATCTCCCAGCCGCCCTGCCCGGCGAGGCGGTCGGCGACGAGCGCGGCGGTCCGCTTCTCCTGGAAGGCGAGTTCGGGATGGGCGTGCAGGTCGCGGTAGTCCGCCTCCAGGGCGGGCAGCAGCGATTCGAGTCCTTCGAGCAGTGCGGTCATGGCGTCCTTCTCAGGCATGGGGTTCTCCGGGCAGGGGGTGTTCGCGTACGCCCCATGAGGCGGCCAGTGCCGCGGCGGCGGTGATCGCGGGCCACCACGGCACCCAGTCGTTGTGTCCCGCCGACCGCAGCAGTTCCGCGAGCATCGGGAAGGTGCCCCCGAACAGGCTGATCGCGACGGCCGTGGGCAGACCCACGGCGACCGCGCGCACCGCGGGCGGGAACAACTGTCCCGCAAAGACGTTACTCACCGCCAGGGGCAGTCCGAGCAGGAACAGCAGTACTGCGGGCACCAGTTGGACCGGAACGCGGCCCGAGGACATGGCCAGGACCAGCGGCACCGTGCCGAGGGCCAGGCCCGCGAATCCGACGCGCAGGACGGGCAGCGCACCGAACCGGTCCGCGACCCGGCCGCCGCCCAGCATCGCGAGGAGCAGCGCCACCATGCCCAGCAGCAGGGCGGCGGAACTCTCCTCCTTGGTGGCGGCGCCGGTGCCCTCGGCGTACGAGGGGAAGTCGACGGTCACGAAGTAGAAGGCGGTGGTGGCGCCGGAGGTGATGGCGAACACCACGGTCAGCCGCCTGAGATGGGCCCGCAGCACCGGCCAGGGGCTCGGGGCCTTCGCCCGTTTCGCGCCCGCCGGTCCCGTCCCTCCCGTCCCTCCCGGCTTCCCGGGCGCGCCGTCGGGGCCGGGCGCGGGGTCGGCTCCCGGGGCGGCGGCGGTGAAGACGGCGCTCTCCTGGGCGCCGCGCCGTATCCACAGGGCGGTGAGCCCGAGCAGCGCGCCGAAGAGGAAGCCGTAGCGCCAGGCGCCGTTCTCGATGCCGCTCTCGCCGAACACGCCGAGCAGGACGCTCAGGACGATGAAGGACAGGGCGCTGCCGAGGACCACTCCGCCGTAGGAGACGGCGCTGTAGAAGTAGCGGTGGCGGCCCGGGGCGGTCTCGGTGACGTAGGCGGCCACGCTCGGGTTCTCCGCCCCCACCGACAGGCCCTGCACCAGCCGGGCGGCGACCACCAGCAGGGGTGCGGCGAGCCCGATGGAGGCGTAGCCGGGCACGACGGCCAGGAGCAGCGAGCCGACGGCGATCAGGCTCACGGTGAGGGTGAGTCCGTAGCGCCGGCCGCGGGTGTCGGTGAGCCGGCCGATCAGTACGCTGCCCAGCGGCCGGACCAGGAAGCCCAGGGCGAAGCCGAGGTAGGCGGCGAGGAGCTTGGCGGTGGGTGAGGAGCCGGGGAAGAGCTGTTCGGCGAAGTACGGGGCGAGGATGCCGTAGATGGTCCAGTCGTAGGCTTCCACGACCGAGCCGACCGTGGCCGCGGCGAGTTCCCTGCGGGGCCGCCGGGCGGGGGCGGCCGGGGCGGGCGCCGTCCCGGCCGCCGTCCGGTCCGCCGGGGCGGTGTCGTGGTCAGTGCTGGTCATCGGTGACTCCGTAGACCCTGATCGAGGGCGTGTCCCGGCCGGGGAACGGCACGGCGTGCAGCCGGACCCCGGTCGCGGGGAGCGCCTCCAGCCCGGTGAGGCCGGTGACGGCGGGCAGGCCGGCGGCGGCGAGCGCCTCGGCGGCCGGTCCGGTGTGCTCCAGGCTGTCGGTCGCGACGAGGGCCGCGCCCTGCTCGGCGAGCAGGGCCACGGCGTCCTCGGTGAGGTACGGGCCCCCGGCGCGGCCGGTCTGGACGAGGACGGCGTGCCCGGTGAGCGTGAAGGGCGCCAGCGCGAGCCGGTCCGCGACCGGGTGCGCGGAGCCGAGGAGGCGGACGAGGACCACGGGCAGGTCCACGAGGGCGGCCAGCTCCGGCACCACCCCACCCGCATCTCCCGCACCGCCCGTACCGGCCGCATCTCCCGCATCTCCCGTACCGGCCGGGCCCGTCGGCCAGCCGGCCCGGGTGGCCGGGCCGGTCAGCTCCGCGGTACGGCGGCCCGCCGCGGCGGCGGCGGTGTTCCGGGACCCCTTGTGGGGCTCCTGGAGCAGCTCCTTGCGGGTGATCCTCGTACTGCCGACCATCAGCAGCCCGAGGTGACGGACCAGCAGCTCGCCCAGGGCCCCGTCCGTGATGTCGTCACCGGGGATGTCCAGGCGGAACCCCTGGGTCTGCAAGGCGCCGCCGTTGCTGAAGACGACCTCCGCGTCGAAGTCGACCCGCCACTGCCCGCCGCCGGTTCCCGTGCTCATGTTCCTCGTCCTCGTCTTCTGTCTTCGTCCCGTGTGCCGGGGTGCGCGGGTCAGCCGACCCGTGGACCCCGGCTCCACGTGCCGGCCGGATGGTCAGGCACAGTCGATCAGAGCCTTCTCCAGTGCCGCCGCCATCTCGTGGATCTCCTCCTCGCTGATGATCAGCGGCGGCAGCAGCCGCAGTACGGCCCCGTGCCGTCCGCCGCTCTCCAGCAGCAGGCCGTGGTCCAGGCAGGCGCGTTTGACGCGCTTGGCGCGCGCGCCGTCCGCGGGCCGGGCCCCGAGGACGTCCGCCGGTCCCTGCGGGTCCACGATCTCGATGCCCCACATCAGGCCCCGGCCGCGGACCTGCCCGATCTCGGGGTGGGCCGCGGCCAGCCGTCCCAGCAGCCGGGCGATCAGCTCGCCCTTGGCGGCGGCCTTCCCGATCAGCCCCTCGGACTCCGTGACCTCCATGCCCGCCAACCCCGCCACCAGGGCGATCTGGTTGCCGCGGAAGGTCCCGGCGTGGGCGCCGGGCGCCCACGCGTCGTACTTGCGGTGGTAGAGCAGCAGCGACAGCGGGAACCCGCCGCCGGCCGCCTTGGAGACCAGCACGGCATCGGGCTCGATCCCCGACTCCTCGAAGGCCCACATGGTGCCCGTGCGCCCGAACCCGGCCTGGATCTCGTCCAGGACCAGCGGGATGTCGAGCCGCGCGGTGATCTCGCGGAGCCCGCGCAGCCAGGCCGGCGGCGCGGCGATGACCCCGCCCTCGCCCTGGACCGCCTCCACGAAGATCGCGGCGGGCTTGGTGATGCCGCTCTCCGGGTCGGTCAGCAGCCGGTCCAGGTAGGTCAGGCCGACCTGGACGCCCTGCTCCCCGCCGAGCCCGAAGGGGCAGCGGTAGTCGTACGGGTAGGGCAGGTGGTGCACGTCCGGCATCAGGCCGGGCACCGGCTCCTTGGCGCCGAGGTTGCCGGTGAGCGCGAGCGCGCCCGCCGTCATCCCGTGGTAGGCGCCGTGGAAGGAGAGCACGGTCCGGCGTCCGGTGGCCGTCTTGAACAGCTTGACGGCGGCCTCGGTGGCGTCGGTGCCCGCCGGCCCGCAGAACTGGGTCTTGAACTGCTGCGGCATCTCCCCCGGCAGCCGCTCGTAGAGCGCCGCCAGGTACGCGTACTTCGCCGGGGTCGTCAGGTCCAGCGCCTGCTGGACCTGACCGGAGGCCAGGTACTCCCCCACCCGGCGGAGCACCTCGGGATGGTTGTGCCCCAGGGCGAGGGTGCCCGCCGCGGCGAGGCAGTCCAGGTACTCGCGGCCGTGGCCGTCGCGGATGCGCGCGCCGTGGCCTTCGGTGAGCAGCCGGCCGAACGCGTTGGCGTAGGTCCGGGCGCCCGATTCGCGTGCCTCGACGAACTCGTAGATCTCGTCCGGCGTGAGGGTGGTCACGGCGTCACTTCCTCGGGGGTGAGCAAGGATGAGCGGGCGTCGGCGACCATGACCTGGCCGAGGGCGATGCCTCCGTCATTGGTCGGGACGAGCCGGTGGACGTAGGTGTCGAAACCGTCGGCGGTCAGCCCGGTCAGACAGTTGAGCAGCAGGAACTCGTTGAGGAACACGCCGCCGGAGAGGGCGACCTGGTTGACGCCGGTCCGCTCGCGCAGCTCCCGGCAGCGCTCCCGGACCATGTCGGTGACGGCGGTGTGGAACCGGCGGCTGATCCGCTCCACGGGCAGGCCCGCGGCGAGGTCGGCGGCCATGGCCCGGACCACGGGCCGCGGGTCCACCTCGGTCAGCCCGTCCGCCTCGTACGCGCCGAAGCGGTACGCGGACTCCCGCGACGCGTCGCGGCCGAGGAGCCCTTCCAGCTCGATCGGCCCCTGGGCCTCGTACTCGGCCTTCGCGCACACCCCGGCCAGGGCGGCGACGCCGTCGAAGAGCCGGCCCATGCTGGAGGTCGGCGGCGAGTTGACGCCGCGCGCGGCCATCGTCGCGTAGACGTGCCGGCGCTGCTCGTCGAGGACGGCCAGGGCGGGGAAGCCCGCCAGCGCGGCGTCGGCGTCGCCGTCCCAGGCGTCCAGGGCGAGCGCGTACCCCGTGCGGACGGGTTCGCGCACGGCCTGGTCGCCGCCGATCAGCGGGAGCCGGCGCAGCCGCCCGACCCGCCGGTAGGAGGCGAAGTCGCCGAGCAGGAACTCGCCGCCCCAGACGGTGCCGTCCTCGCCGTAGCCGAAGCCGTCGAAGACGACGCCCAGGGTGGTGCCGCTCACGTGGTTCTCCGCCATGCAGGAGGCCATGTGGGCGTGGTGGTGCTGGACTTCGACGGTGGGGCCGCCGGCCGTGCCGGTGGCGTCCTCGCCGAGGGCGGCGCGGGTGGAGCGGAACTGCGGGTGCATGTCGTGCGCGGTGATCTTCGGCTCCAGCGCGTACAGCCGGGCCAGGTGGGCGGCGGTGCGGCGGTGCGCGGCGAAGGTCTCGTCGTTCTTCAGGTCGCCGATGTGCTGGCTGAGGAAGACCTGCGACCCGTTGGTCAGGGCGACGGTCGTCTTCAGCTCCGCGCCGTAGGCGACGACCGGGGCGACCTGGCGGCCGACGTCGACGGGGTAGGGGGCGTAGCCCCTGGCGCGGCGGAAGAACTGGAGCAGCGGCCGCTCCAGTTCTTCGTGGGTGGAGAGCCGCACCACGGAGTCGTCGACCCTGATCTCGATGTCGCGGTCGTGGTGGAGGATCACGTCGGCGATCTCGAAGAGCTGCTCCAGCGCCTCCTCGTTGCGGTACGCGATCGGGTAGCCGGAGATGTTCCCGCTGGTCATGACCAGGGCTTCGAGTCCGGGTTCGTCCAGCAGCAGGTGGTGGTGGGGTGCCGAGGGCAGCATGATCCCCAGGTTGGGGTTGCGCGGGGCGACGGACTCCGGCAGGGAGCCGGGCCGCTTGCGGGCCAGCAGGATGGGCCGGGCGGGGGTGCGCAGGACGTCGATCTCGTCCTCGGACAGGTCCGCCAGCCGCTGGGCGGTGGCCAGGTCGCGGACCATGACGGCGAACGGTTTGGAGTCGCGGCGCTTGCGGGCGCGCAGCAGCGCGACCGCCTTCTCCTGGGTGGCGTCCACGGCGAGGTGGAAGCCGCCGATGCTCTTGACGGCCGCGACCCCGCCGTCGGCCAGCACCTCGGCGCAGCGGCGCAGGGCCTCGTCACCTTCGAGGGTGGCGCCCCCGCGGTCGGTGAGCCGCAGCCGGGGGCCGCAGTCGGGACAGGCGTTGGGCTGGGCGTGGTAGCGCCGGTCCAGGGGGTTCTCGTACTCGTTCTTGCAGTCCGCGCACATGGTGAAGGCCGACATGGTGGTCATCGGGCGGTCGTACGGCAGGTCCTGGATGATGGAGAAACGGGGGCCGCAGTTGGTGCAGTTGATGAACGGGTAGCGGTGGCGGCGGTCCTGCGGGTCGCGCAGTTCCGCCTGGCAGTCGGCGCAGACGTGGGTGTCGGCGGGGATCAGCGCGGAGCGGGCGCCGGTGTGCTCGCTGTGCACGATGGTGAAGGGCCCCCCGGGCACGGTGCCGGGGGGAAGGTCCCGGGTGATCCGGACCTCGTCGACCTGGGCGAGTCCGGGGGCGCGGCCCCGGAGGGCCGCGGCGAACTCCGCCAGGACGGCGGCCGGTCCGGCCGCCTCCACCAGCACGCCCTCGGGGTCGTTGCGGACCCATCCGGACAGGCCGCACTCGTGGGCCAGCTTGTAGACGAACGGCCGGTAGCCGACGCCCTGGACCACTCCGGTGACCCGCACCCGCCACTGTTCGGTGGCGGGCGGCGGGGTGTTCACGGTAGTCATGGCCGTCTCCTCAGCTTCCTCAGCTCCTCAGCTTCCTCAGCACAGCCGGGGGAGTTCGGCGCCGAGCAGCTCTTCGAGCTGGGTCTCGCGGCCGTCGGCGTCGCGCAGGAGCACGCCGCCCTCGGTGCTCCCGGAGATCTCGCCGATGGTGACGGCGTGCTCCCCGTAGGGCAGGGCGCGCAGCGCGGCGAGGACGTCCGCCTCTGCCGCGGGGTCCACGAACAGGGCCAGGCAGCCCTCGTTGGCGCAGTGCAGCGGGTTGATGCCCAGCATGTCGGCGGCCATGGCCGTCTCGTGCTGGATGGGGAGGCTGGCCGTCTCGACGACGACGGTCCGGCCGAGCTTTCCGGCGTACTCGTGGAGCACGGCGGTCAGCCCGCCGCGGGTGACGTCGCGCATGGAGCGCACGGCCCGCTCGGGGACCCGGCCGAGGACGCCCTCGACGAGGTTGTTCAGCGGCGCGCAGTCGCTCAGCACCCGGTTCTCGAAGCCGAGGCCTTCGCGGATGGAGAGCAGGTGCACGGTGTGGTTGCCGATCGGCCCGCTGAGGAGGACCTTGTCGCCGACCTGGACGTCCGCCATGGAGAGCGGCTCGCGTTCGAAGACGCCGACGCCCGCGGTGTTGAGGTAGATCTGGTCGGCCTCGCCCTTGCGGACGACCTTGGTGTCGCCGCCGACGATCTGCACGCCGGCCTCGCGGGCGGTGTCGCGGACCGACTCCAGGACCTGGACCAGGCGGGCGATCGGCAGCCCGGTCTCCAGGATCATCCCGAGGGTGAGGTACTTGGGCCGGGAGCCGGCCACGGCCAGGTCGTTGACGGTGCCGCAGACGGCGATCTTGCCGATGTCCCCGTTGCCGAAGAACGGCGGGTCGATCACGAAGGAGTCGGTGGTCATCGCGATCCGGTCCGACTCGATCGTGAGGACCGCGCTGTCCTCCATGATGCCCACGTAGACGTCGCCGAGGGTCGCGGCGATCAGCTGGACCAGGTCCTGGCTCAGCTTCGCCCCGGTGCCGTGGTCCAGGACGATGTGTTCGGTGGGGACCGCACTCGTGGTCATGCCTTGTCCTTCGTCAGGGGGAGCGTCGTGGGCGTGGTCACGGCGTTTTGATGTTCTTGCGGGGCAGGCCGCCCTCGGCGTCCAGGACGCGGAGCACCTCGTCGGAGTCGGAGACGGTGGCGCAGTAGCCGGCCAGCCATTCCAGGGCGCGGTCCTTGTCGTCGGTGCGGGCGGAGACGACGCAGTCGGAGGGGACCCAGATGTTGTAGCCGCGGAAGAAGGCGTCGGCTGCGGTGGTCTGGACGCAGATCTGCGTCTGCATGCCGGTGATCAGCACGGTGTCGACGCCGAGTGCCTGGAGGCGCTCGTGCAGGTCGGTCTCGTAGAAGCCGCTGTCCTTGTTCTTCTCCATGACGACGTCCTCGGGGGCGAGGTACTCCTCGAGGATCTCCGCGCCGCGGGTGCCGCGCTGGACGGGGAGGTGGCCGTCGTAGCGCTCGGCGTTGGGGTCTTCGGGGTCGTTGACGAGCTGGAGGTGGAAGATGTGGTGCCCGCGCTGGCGCATCCCTTCGAGGAAGGCGGTGAAGTGCGGGGTCGCGGCCTCCACGGCGGCGACGCGCTCGGGGTTCTTCTCGACCAGTTCGTACTGGAGGTCGTTGGTCAGGACGGCGATCTTGGACATGGTGGTGCCCTTCGGTAGGTCCGTGGGATACGACGGGTCCCGGCCGGCGGCGTACGGGAACAGCCCTGCCGGGCGGCTCCGGCCGACGTGACGCGGCGCGGCGGGAGTGGGGTGGC
The DNA here is from genome assembly GCF_044454165.1 of Streptomyces sp. NPDC051567. Taxonomy (NCBI): domain Bacteria; kingdom Bacillati; phylum Actinomycetota; class Actinomycetes; order Kitasatosporales; family Streptomycetaceae; genus Streptomyces; species Streptomyces sp. NPDC051567. The sequence goes on from NZ_JBITDK010000003.1 coordinate 163,808, forward strand.
GCGGTGCCTCGGCCGGCGGGTCGCGGACAGGGGTGACCCCTGGTCCGGCGCGTGCCGGAAGGTGTGCGGAGGGCGTACGGGGGCCCGGCGGGCCGCAGGACGGCGAGGTCCCGGGCGGGGCCGGACGGGGCGGACGTGCGGGGCTGGCCGGGCCCGTGGGCGCCCGGCGGGTGCGGGGCGGCCGTGTCCGGAAGGCGCCCGGGTTCAGGTCCGGGACCGCCCCGGTGCGGGGCGGGTGGTCCGGGTGCGCGGGAAGAGGTGCGGGGGTCGGGCGGGTACGGGGCTCAGCCCGCGACCGCGACGCGGTCGGAGCCGATCTCGTGCAGCCAGGTGCCGTGGGTCTCGAAGTGGCCGACGATGTCGGCGAGCCGGGCGTGCATGTAGAAGCCGGTGACGGGCCGGCCGTCGGCGCGGGCGTAGTCGGGCAGGCGGCCGTACTCGCGGAAGCCCAGGCGCAGCCAGAGCGCGGAGGGGCCGTCGTCGCGGACTTCGAGGGTGATGACCTCGCAGCCCATCTCGCCGACCTTGCGCAGGGCCTCGGCCCATCCTTCGAGGAGGAACTGGCCGCGGTGGTCGGGGGCGACGACGCAGCGCCGCATCTCGACGATGTGCCTGCGGGCGGGCAGCGGCGCCCGGGCCAGGGTCACCATGCCGACGATGCGGTCCTCGTCGTTGCGTACGGCGAGGAGTTCGACGGCGCCCTTGCGGAGGTCGGCGTCGAAGGCCCGCATCAGCGGCAGGCCCTTCTCCAGTCCGACCGGTTCGTAGAAGCCGAGGGTCATCTCCTTGACCGCGACGGCGTCCATCAGCTCGATCATTTCGCGCATGTCCTGTTCGGACAGCTCGCGGGGCCATGAATAGCGCATGGTCTTCCTTGGTTTCGGGCGTGGTCGGGCACGGCACGGCCCGGCACCGGGCATCGCGCGCCGGCCCGTGCGAGGCGGCGCGGCGGGTCGGGGGACGCGATGCCCGGAATCACCGGTGTGCGGGATGCCGGACCTCAGGTGCGGGGCCGGGTCAGACCGAGGCGGTGGCCTTCGTCTGGAGGTTGGTCTGGACGGCGGCGGCCGGGGCGGCCTGGGTCAGCGTCGAGAGGTCGGCTCCGGCGCCGAGCACCGTGGAGGCGTAGACCTCGACGAAGTAGGAGACGAAGAGCGAGTTGATCTTGATGAGGTGCTCGACGAAACGCTCCTCGTCGGCCTCGTCCTTGACGACCCGCATGATCAGGTTCCAGACCATGTCGACGTGGTCGTCGTCCTCGTCGAGGGCCAGGTGGGCGCGGGCGCCCTTGGTGTTGGCGGCGCCGACGTGCTGCTCCATGATGTTCAGCCAGTCGGGCTGGGTCTTGCCCGCGATGTACTCCAGGTAGAAGCCGCTGATCATCGCCGCCAGCGGGCCCTCGGTCGCCATCGTGTAGTAGAAGTAGCCGTTGAGCAGTTCGGTGGCGAAGGTGGGACGGATCGCGTAGATCTCCTCGTCCGTCATGCCCACCTTGTGCAGGTCGCCGGCGAACATGCGGTCGTGGCGGCCCTCCTCCGCCCCGTAGAGACCCCACTCCTTGCACAGCTGCGGGTCCCGGGTCGCCCAGTAGTTGGCGATGAGCGGGTCGACCGCGCGTTTCAGGCCGATGCGGATCATGGTCTCGACGTTGTGCCGCTTGTACAGGTCGAGGTCGAACTTCTCCTTGTCCAGCATGCCGTCGGCGCCCTGGCTACGCTCGTAGAAGTCCCGCTCGAACTTCAGCAGGAGGTCGTCCACGCGCTTGCGGAACTCAGGACGCTGCAGATTGGAGTACGTGTTGTACGACTTGCTACGAGGCATCTCATCCCCACCCGAGATCGTTGACTATCTGACCCGAACCGGTGACGGCCGCCAGGGAGGCCGGCTCACCCGCTCCCTGGGCGACAAAAGAGGACACCGCGACAGATGCCACTATGGCGAAAAATGCTCTCGCAACGCGTGACATGACTACCTGCCTTTCGGGGAGTGCTGAGGTCTCAACACTGACTCCCATCCTGCGGTGTGACAGATAAACAGGCCAGGCTTCTCTGAGATCATGTTGCTCCTGGCGGAAACATGACGGGGGATCAAAATGAGAGTTCCCGGACAAAACAATGATTTGCCCCTCCCTCAGCTGACCGACACCGCCGATCGTCTCTACCGGTTCGTCGCCCGGACACCGGGAACGACCGCCGACACGGCGGCACGGAACCTCGACATGCCCACGGACGACCTGGAGGAGGCCGTGTCCACCCTGCGACGCCTGGGGCTGCTGAGTTCCGGGCACCCCGCGTCGGGGGAGTTCGTCGCCTACCCGGTGGACCACGCGCGCGTCAAGGTGCTCAACCCCGCACAGCACAGCCTCAACCAGTTCCAGTCCTTCATCGACCACCTGCGCAGTGACCTGGACCAGCTCAGTCTCCAGTCGGCCCACCTCCACGAGGACACCGCGGTGGAGGTGGTGCCCGACCTGGCCGACGTGCGCCGGCTCATCACCGGACTCGCGGAGGCCTGCCGCGGCGAGGTGCTCACCTCGCAGCCCGGCGGGGCGCGCGACGAGGAGGTCCTCGGCGAGAGCCTGGAGCGCACCGTGCGGCTGCTGGAGCGCGGTGTCCGGATGCGGACGCTGTACCAGCACACCGCCCGGTTCAGCCCGGCCACCGCGGCCTATGTGGGGCGGGTCGCTCCGCTCGGGGCCGAGGTAGGCACACTTGCGGGGGGTTTTCCCCGATGCATCATTTTAGACGCTGAAATCGCCATTCTGGGGCTTCCGGACGGTTCCACCGGGGCAACGGTGGCTCGAAATCGACATCTTGTCTCATTCATTACGGAAGCCTTCGAGAGGGCCTGGAGCGCGGCGGCGAAATTCATTCCCGAGGACGACCGGGCGGGACGCACGACCATCACGTCGGATATCCAGCGAACCATCGTCACCCTGCTGGTTCAGGGCGAATCGGACACCCGGATAGCGCAGGTCGTCGGCATCTCCCTGCGCAATTGCCAGCGGCACATCTCCCACATCATGAAGAGCATCGGTGCCCGCAATCGCCTGCACGCCGGATACCTGCTGAGCAAGGAGCCCTTCAAGCAGGTCTGACCGGAAGCGCGTCCGGGGCGACGCCGACCGCCCCGGGCCCCGCAGACCCCGCGGGCCCCGCAGACCCTTCCGGCGCCCCGGCGGCGACGGGGGCCCCCGCAGCGGGGACCCCTCCGGTCGGCCCCTCCGGCGTACCGGCGGCGGCGGGCCGGGGCCGTGAGGGGACCAGCGAGGTCAGCGCCACACCGCCCACCAGCAGCGCCGCCGCCACCCAGCGCAACCCGCTCACCTGCTCCCCCAGCACCAGCGCGGCCGAGGTCATCCCGAAGACCGGCACCAGGAGGGAGAACGGCGCCACCGAGGAGGCGGGGTAGCGGTGCAGCAGGTACCCCCACGCGCCGAAGCCGAACACCGTCGTGATCCAGGCGAGGTAGGCGATGACCCCGGCCCCGCCCCAGTCCAGCCCGCGCAGCGCGGCCATCCCCTGGTCCGGCCCTTCCAGCAGCAGCGAGAGCGCCAGCAGGGGCAGCACCGGCACGACGCTCACCCACACCATGAAGTTCAGCGCGTCGGGCGGGGACGCCTTGCGGGTCAGCACGTTCGACACGCCCCAGCAGACCGCGGCGGCGACCACCATCGCGAAGCCCAGGACCGGCCCGGAGGCACCCTCGTCCACGGCCGCTACCCCGATGCCCGCGAGGGCCACGGCCATGCCCAGCACCCTCACCCGGCCCGGCCGTTCCTTCAGCACCACGGCCGCGAACACGGCGGTGAAGACCGCCTGCACCTGGAGCACGAGCGAGGAGAGCCCGGCCGGCATCCCGGCGTCCATCCCGCTGAACAGCAGCCCGAACTTCATGACGCCGAGCACCACGCCGACCGCCACCACCCACTTCCAGGCCACCTTGGGCCGGCCGACGAAGAAGACCGCGGGCACGGCGGCGGCGAGGAAGCGCAGGGCCGACAGCAGCAGGGGCGGGAAATCGCCGAGCCCGATCGAGATGACGACGAAGTTGACGCCCCACACGGCGGTGACGAGCACGGCGAGGGCGATGTGTACGGGACGCATGGTCCGAGCATCGGGCCACCGACCGTGTAGCACCAGCACCGATGTCTACCGGGTCGGATGTAGCAACGCTTCATCCACGGGTCATGGGTGCCTATGCTTGCCCCATGCTCGACCTCTCCCGGCTGCGCGCCCTGCACGCCGTCTCCGTCCACGGCTCGGTCGGCGCGGCGGCGGCCGCCCTCGGCTACACCCCCTCGGCCGTCTCCCAGCAGATCGGGAAGCTGGAGCGGGAGACCCGCACCACCTTGCTCGAACGCCACGGCCGCGGGGTCGCGCTGACCGAGGAGGCCAAGCTGCTGGCCGCCGCCGCCCAGGAGTTGCTGGCCATCGCGGAGCGGGCCGAGACCACCCTGGAGGAGTCCCGCGGGCAGCCCATCGGCCTGCTGCGGCTCGCCGCGTTCGCCTCCGCCGCCCGCGGCCTGCTGCCCGGGGTCCTCGCCGACCTGGCCCACCGCCACCCGGCGCTGGAGGCCCGGCTCACCGAGGTGGACCCGCACCTGTCGGTGGACCTCGTCGCCCGCGGGGTCACCGACCTCGCCGTCACCCATGACTGGGACATCGCCCCGCTGCCCGTCCCCGAGGGCATCGAACAGGCGGTCATCGGCGACGACCGGTGCGATCTGCTGGTCCCCGAGGGGCATCCCTTCACCCGCCGCGCGTCCGTGCGGCGGGCCGATCTCGGCGGGCAGCGCTGGGTGACCCAGCCGCCCGGCCGGGTCTGCCACGAGTGGCTGGTGCGGACCCTGCGCGGGGTCGGCCTCAAGCCGGACATCGTGCACGTCGCCGCGGAGAACCACACCCTGGTCGCCCTGGTCGCGGCCGGGCTCGGGGTGGCGGTGGTCCCGAGGCTGGGCGCCGGCCCGCTGCCGCCCGGGGCGGTCGCGGTGGCCCTGGAACCGGCCCCCACCCGGCGGCTGCACGCCCTGTGGCGGACCGGCGCGGCCCGCCGCCCCGCGATCACCGAGGCCGTGCGCACCCTCCAGCACCACTGGCCCCCCGCCGGATACCCGGCCGTCCCGGGGCAGACCGTCGCGGGGCAGGCCGTCGCGGGGTAGGCCGCCCCGCCGGAGCCGCGTCGGCGGGTCCCGGCGGGGTGCGGCGGGCGGCGGCGCTTTCGCGCCACACGGTGGCCCGTACGGGTGACCCGCCGGGTGTGCGCCCTGGTGGCGGTGGCGGCCCGGCAGTACCGTGCGCGGGTGCCGAACCACGCGTCCCGCCGCAGCCTGTTGACCGCCGCCGCTGCCCTGGCCGCAGTCGCCGCCTCCGGGACGGCCTCCACCGCCCTGGGCCCCGCCGCCCCCGACGATCCCCGCTCCCCCGGGTGGAGCCCGGACGGGGTGGCGGGCAGCCATCCCGACCGGGCCCGGCTGCGCCGCCTGGTGGCCCGGATGACCCTGGCCGAGCAGGTCGGGCAGCTCTTCGTCTCCCGCGTGTACGGGCACTCGGCGACCGAGCCCGAGGAGGCGGACGCCGCACAGAACCTGGCCCGGTTCGGGGTCCGCACCGCCGCCGAGGTCGTCACCCGCCACCACCTCGGCGGGGTCATCTACTTCGCCTGGGCCCACAACACCCGGACCCCGCACCAGATCGCCGCCCTCTCGCGAGGCCTCCAGCGGGCCGCCCTGGCCGGGGGCGCCCGGATTCCGCTGCTGCTCTCCACCGACCAGGAGCACGGCGCCGTCGCCCGGATCGGGAAGCCCGCGACGCTGCTGCCCGGGGCGATGGCACTGGGCGCGGGCGGCTCCACCGCCGACGCCCGCCGGGCCGCCCGGATCGCGGGCACCGAGCTGGCCGCCATGGGCATCCGGCAGGACTACGCCCCGGTGGCCGACGTGAACGTGAATCCGGCCAATCCGGTGATCGGCGTACGGTCCTTCGGCTCCGACCCGCGCGCGGTGTCGGCCCTGGTCGCGGCCCAGGTCCGGGGCTACCGCAGCGCGGGTGTGGCCGCCACCGCCAAGCACTTCCCCGGGCACGGGGACACGGAGACCGACAGTCACGTCGGGCTGCCGGTGATGCGGCACAGCCGGGCCGTGTGGGAGGAGCTGGACGAGCCGCCGTTCCGGGCCGCCGTGGAGGCGGGCGTGGACGCCGTCATGACGGCGCACATCGTCTTCCCCGCGCTCGATCCCTCGGGGGACCCGGCGACCCTCTCACGGCCGATCGTCACCGGCATCCTGCGCGAACGCCTGGGCTTCCAGGGGGTGGTGGTCACCGACGCCCTGGACATGGCCGGGGTCCGCCAGAAGTACGGGGACGACCGGGTCCCGGTGCTGGCGCTGCTGGCCGGCTGCGACCAGCTGCTGAACCCGCCGGACCTGGCCCTGGCGCAGCGCGCCGTGGTGGCCGCCGTCGAGTCGGGCGAGATCGCGCGCGAGCGGATCGAGGAGTCGGTGCTGCGCGTTCTGGAACTGAAGGCCCGCCGGGGCCTGTTCGAGGAGGCGTCGCCGCCGGACGGGGAGGTGGACCGGGTGGTCGGCGTCCCCGCGCACCTGGCCGCCGCCGACGAGATCGCGGCCGGGACGACGACCCTGCTGGCCGATCCGGGCGGGCTGCTGCCGCTGGACCCGGCGGAGCGGCCCCGGCTGCTGGTCACCGGGACGGACCCGCCCTCCCCCACGGGGACCACGGGTCCCCCCACGGTGGTACTGGCCCGGGAGCTGACCGCCCTGGGCTGCCGGGCCGAGGCCGTGGCGCCCGGCCGGGCGGTGGCCGCCGCGCCCGGTCACGCGGCGGTGCTGGTGTGCACGTACAACGTCCCGGAGGGGACAAGCCCGCAGCGCGCCCTGGTGACGGAGCTGCTGGCCACCGGGGTCCCGGTGGTCGTGGTGGCGGTCCGCAACCCGTACGACCCGGCCCGGCTGCCGGTGTGCGCGGCGGAGCTGGCCACCTACTGCTGGACGGACGTGGAGATGCGGGCGGCGGCCCGGGTGCTCACCGGGGCGGCCCGGCCGCGTGGCCGCCTCCCGGTCCCGGTGCCGGGCCGCTACCCGCTGGGCCACGGTCTGACGTACTGAGGCAGCCGCCACCGGCGGGTGAACGGGCCGGGGCCCGGCCCCCGGAGCGCCCCGGTGGGGGCGGAACTCCGGGGGCGGGGCCCCGATACGTACATACGTACATACGGAAACGTTAACCGGTTACCGGTTACCGGTTACCGGTTACCGGCGCAGCTGGGCGGCGCGCTCCACGTCACGCTGGTCCAGGTTGGCGTCCGGCTTCGCCAGCGGCGCCGCCTTCGACTCGTCGGCGAGCGTGGCGGCCGGGGCCACCCCGGCCCACTTGAGGATCTTCGCGGTGGCGAGGACCCTCTCGCCCTCCTGGAGAGCGGCGACGTTGGCCCCGTGGTTGGCGCCCGGCGCGGTCATCACGTAGCTGTCGCGGGCCCCGTAGCCGAGGCGGAACGGCTCGGCGCTCCACGGGTCGTTCTGCCCGTTGACGAAGAGCATCTGACGGGCGTTGTCGCGCACCCAGCTGTCGATGTCCGCCATGGCGCCCGGCTGGAAGGTCATCGGGATGTCGCGGGGCACGAAGTTGCGCGGCGGCTGGTAGCCGTAGCGGCTCAGCCCCTTCAGGTGCGGCTGCTTGATGTCCGGGGAGCCGAGCTGGGTACCCGCCTGGTAGTAGTACGGCGTGTACGTGCGCAGGCCCTGGTCGGTGTAGGCCGAGAAGCCGGAGATGCTGTCGACCGTGTCCCAGATCTGCTGGTCCGTGGCGGTCGCGGCGACCGGCACGGAGGCGCAGTCGGCGACGAGGCTGTACTGCCAGAAGGCCCAGGTGTAGTCGAGCACGACGGCCTCGTAGGCCCTGTCGAGGTCACCGACGGTGGTGAAGGTCCAGCCGCCCTGGGCGGCTGCTTCGGTGTACTTGACCTGCAACGCGTCACGGCGTACGAGGGCCTCGCGCTGGACCGCGTTCAGCTTGTCGCGGCACTCCTTGGTGCCGACCTTGGTGAAGAAGCGGTCGTAGGCCGCGTCCTTGTCGTTGTCGACGTCGTTGGGCGCGACGTACGCGACGATGCCGTCCATGTCACGGGGGTAGAAGCGCTCGTAGTACGTCGCCGTCATGCCGCCCTTGCTGCCGCCGGTGGCCAGCCAGTTCTTCTTGTAGAGCTTCTTCAGCTCGGCGAAGAGGCGGTGCTGGTCGCTGGCGGCCTGCCAGATGTCCAGGTTCGCCCAGTTGGCCGGTTCGGGGCGGGACGGGGTGAAGAAACGGTACTCCAGGGACACCTGGTTGCCGTCGATGATGGTCGTCGGCTCACTGCGGCGCGGGTTGGGGTTGACGTTGTAGCCGGAGGTGAAGAACACCGTCGGGCGGGAGACGTCCTTGTGCAGCAGGGTCAGCCGCTGCTTGAAGGTGCCCTTCCACGGCTGCCGGTGGTCGACCGGCTGCTCGTAGTTGAGCACGAAGAAGCGGTAGCCGGTGTACGGCTTCTCCTCGATCAGGGTCATCCCGGGTATCCCGAGGACCTGGTCCTTGATGTCTGTGGCGGCTGCCGGCTCTGCGGCGGTGGCCGCCTGTGCCGTGGAGCCGGCCGCACCCATGGTGCCGATCAGCACCACGAGTGACAGCAGCCATCCGAGCGTCTTGCGCATGCACCCTCCCATGAGGGCTGTCCCGTCCGTCATCCGTGGGAGCGGGCGCGCGGCGTCAGCCGCGGACGACGGGGCAACCCCTTGCGTTCACTTCGGTCGCCGTGAACCTAGCGGGGTCAACGCGCTGCTGACCAGACCCTGGTGGGACCCGGCGTCACCGGCCTCAGCAGAGAATCCAACCGGAATCAACTGATCCGGATGCCACGCTCCCCTTGACGTACACACAGCGGCTGATCGCGCCCACGGTGACCGGTCCGGCGTAGCGGGTGAACCACCCCGCGTCACGGACCGGGACCCCGCCCCGGGGCTGGACGCTGACCGACATGTGGCGCCGCTCGCCCCCCGCGCGCGCGAGGGTCACCGCGCAGACCTGGGCGCGGCTCTTGTAGACGCGCACCTCACCCGTCGAGAACGGCAGCGTCCGCACCAGCCGGCCCGAACAGCCGCCGGTCGCGGCATGGGCGGGCGGGGACGCGAACAGCCCGCCGACCCCGAGCCACAAGGCCGCCGTGAACACCCCGACCGACACGGCCGCCCGGCCGCGCCCCTTCCTGCGGTACCCCACACTGTCCCCCGATCAGTCGTCGCACTCCGCGCGCAGCGTGTGGCACGACACGCGCATGCCCGTACGACGCCGGGAGCCCCCGGAAGGTTGCACACCGCGAGGGGCTGGGGCGCCTCTGGGGTTCGGCCTCCGCCACTCGACTGCAACTCTGCTCCTGGAACAGGGCGTCGACCTCGTCGTCATCAAGGAACTCCTCGGCATGCCCACATCGGCGTCACCGCTGGCGTCTACGCCTACGTACGCCTCCGCCTTCAACGCCAGGCCATCGGCACCCTCGGCACCACCCTTGCGATGGCGTCGCCCCTGACGACCCGCCGCCCTACGTGACGCCCGTCCGCTGACGTTGCCGCCAAACGCCTCAGGGCCCCCGTCGAGAATCCGACGGGGGCCCTGGCGGCACCACAGAGTCTATCTCCCTACGCGAAGCCCCCATGTGCCAGGGAATCGACCGAAGGTGGCAGCCTCACGTTGAGCTTGTGGATCAGAACTGCCACTCCGGCAGGCAGAACCCTCCCTGCGGGACGGACGAACGTTCGCCTGATTCGCCAAGCAGACAGAGTCCACACCTCTGCGAGCCGCATAGATCGCCGACTGATGCGACTATTCGGATACCAGCAGGGCATTAAAAGGAACGATCATGGACGCTGGCCCCTGCGCCCACATTGATCCCACATCATGAAGGATTCTCTCAAGCACGGATCTATCAACCTCGCACCCGGAAAGAACTCGCGGCCACTCATGAATGACGAGGAGGTAGGAACTGGCTGCCGACATCCACGTCAGATCATCAAGACAGTCTTGCAGTGCAGGCCAATTCCTTCCGAAATATGGCGGAAACGACATTTGACGCGAGAACTCGTCAAAAAGGCCTTCATGATCCGCCATCGAGGACCCGCACAGTTCAAAGACCAGCGCACCTTTGGGGATTTCACGCAGAGCAGCAGAAGCTTCCTGCGCGATCACATGATGCACCCAAGGAGAGGTAAGGTTCCACCACGATTCCATTTCCCTAATCACCGAATCTTCGTGAAATTCTGATAGTGGTCATTCGTATACCATGCCGACCCATCTGTTCCTGTAACGAGTCTTTCACCTCCCCGATTCACCCCTGGCATGTGGGGGTTAACATCGTATTCTGTGTAGGTGACGGCGCCGCCTTGGCCGTCTGTCCTCGGCAACACCTGACCGCCGCCGCGACCATCGTTCGCAAAGGGGCGATTTCTTCCTTGCCATCGAGGCAGGCCATGAGTTGACGGGGCAACACCATGTTGATCGACGTGGTTCAGCGTGTCCGTAGCAGACGTAGGAACACCGCACGGCGATTGCCCCTGCGGTGAAGGACTGCTGTTGTGCACCAGGACCGGCGTCTTACCTGCCAGCACATAGTACGTGTGCTGGCAGCCCCTTCCCTAGCTGCTTTTATGCAGGTGGGGAGGGGTTTTGTGGTCCGCCGAAGTCCGTGGTTGTGCCCTGGAATCCGTGGCTGTTGCCGTCGCTACTGCCGTCAGGAGCCGGGGTCCTCAGGCGGGGCGGGGATGAGGTCGCCGCGTGATTCGGCGACCCGGAGCGCGTCCGCCAGGGCTTCGGTCAGCCGGCAGGCGAGCCACCGGTACTCGACGGCCGAGAGCATTTTGGCTCCGGGAACCACGACTCCTCGGGCGTACTTCAGGAGTTCCTCGCCCATGTCGAGTTGTACTTCTTCGATGCTGTCGGCGAGTGAGGAGAGGTAGCCCCTGCCGTCGGTGCTGAGGTAGCAGGGGTTTCCGTCTTGAGTGGTCCATGGCAGTAAGCGGGGACCGGTCACTCCTGCTGCCGCATCGTGGAGGTCTCTGCGGCGCATGCGGTCCGCGTCGGTCCTGGATGTGCTCATCGTGCACCCCCACCTGGGTAGCCGAATGGAATACGGCGACCGTAGGGGCCCACTGTCCGTCACTCCATCGATGAGACATGCCAGTTGGCGACGGAGGGTGCCGGAAGTATCGCGTTGCGTGGTAGCTAACCGACGACGCCCAGGTAGTCGGCCATCTCTCGCATCTCCGTCGTGAGGGTGCGCTTGCGCTTGCCCAGGATCTCCTGCATGGTCTCGGCGGCCATGTTCTGGTGCCGCATCCACTCCGGGGCCGCCGACCGGGCACGGGTCAGCTCATCCATCGCGGCCGACAGGTCCCCGGTCCGTGTGTGGGCGCGCGCCACGTCGAGGGTGAAGCGGTTCCCGTCGTTCGTGCTGGGCCTGCCCAAGCGTTTCCACGCCTTGGGCGACAACTCCTCTTGCTCAACTGCCTTGCGCACCACGGCGCGCGCGTCTCCTACGACCATGGAGTCTTCGAGGGCCTTCATCGCCGCCGTGACCGGGCCGAAGACGGACCAGTGCCGGGAGACGTTGCGGTGCGAGGTACCAACGGCGGCTGCCGCCACGCGAGCTGCCTTCCGGTATTCCTTCGCAGCATCCGGGCGGTTGTTGCGGGCGGCCGCGGCTGCGGCCTCCATCGCCAGACCGCCCCACACCGCGTAATGGTCCGGCTCAGCCCCGGTGATCTTCGGTTCCACCGCGTCCATGCTCTGGGCGGCGATCCGCTCCGCCTCGTCCAGCCGGCCCTGCCGCACCAGCAGCCAGCACATACCGCCGACGCCAGAACCTGCCGCGAGCATGTCCCCGGCCTGCCTGGCATCCGTGATCGCACCGGCCAGGGCGGTGTAGGCAATGTCGTACTGCCGGACCTGGGTGAGGTAAGTGCCGGCCAGACGCAGCGCCTCGGCGCGGGCCAGCAGGGCCTGCCGGTGCTCGTCTCCACTGTCGTAGTAGACAACGGCCCTCGCGGCATCACGCAGCAGGTCCGGCAGTTGGGACGCGACGCTCTTGTAGCTGTCGGAGAAGTACAGGACCCGCGCGTCTCCCACCGTCCGGCTGAAGGCACGCAGGTTGGGTTCCTCGCCCAACGCTTCGGCGTCCTGGTCCACGAGCCCGACAGCCGGGGTGAGTACGGCGCGAAGCTGGATCAGGTTGACCCTGTTCGGCTCCTCTGCACGGCCCACGGGTTCGGGGGCATCGGACGCCATCAGCGCGCCGGTGGTCACGCCCAGCGCGCGGGCCAGGGTATGAAGGGTTTCCATGCGGACCGTACCGCCCTGCTCGACCTTGCGCACCGTGCCCGGCGAGACGGCCGCGGCGTGGGCCAGTTCTTCCTGGCTCATCCCGGCCCGACGCCGGTACTTATGGACGTTGTCCGCCAGTTCCGTAGTCATGCTGACCACCTCCAGCGCCACGGTACGCCGGTCCGACGAGTCGACCGAGGGCTATCCGGGAGATACCCACCCGGCGCGGTGACCCATCACCGCGCTTGGTGTCGAGCAGGTGGCCAGCACCAGGCAGGGCCGAGGCGCCAGCGGAATCGGGGCCTGAGTGGGAGGGGTCCCTCGTCGGTCGGGCAGCTTCGCCGTACCAGGGTTCTCCGGGGGCCGCCAAGGCTCACCAGGTGACGCTTGCGCTCGGCCTTGGCGGCCCCCGGGGGTTCCTGGTACGCCTCCGGTGACCGGGCGGCGAGGGACCCCTGCCGCGACCCGACCACCCATCACCACGACGGACCCGCACCCTCATTCGGCCTCCTCCCCCTCGGAGAGAGGGCCGGGGCCTGGGGCAGAGCCCCAGAACAACCCCCGGCTGGTGGCTGTTGCGCGCCCGGACCAGCGGGGCCGCCGGCAAGCGGGGCGGAGACAGGAGCGGGCGGCGGCCCCGAGGGGCCGGAGCGCGCGCGGGCCGCGCCAGCGGGCCGCCTTGATCAAGTAAAGAAACTCTGAACAGCTCGGCGCGAGTTGCCTCGTGCGCTGCGTTCTGGTTGGCGGGGTTCAGCGTCCGCGCCTCCCTTCAGGCAGCCGGTTGTGCAGGCATTGGGCTGTGGCAGCGTTTTCTTCGGGCGTGTGATCAAGGAAATCCTCGGCCACGCCCACATCGGCGCCACCGCCACCGTTTACGCCTATGTCCTCCTCCGTCTCCAACGCCAAGCCCTCGACGGACGCCCCTGACGTCAGACGGTACGACGGCGGACGCCCCCGGTGTCCGCCGCCGTTGCCGTCAACTACTGCCGTCAGACGCGACTGAAGCCCCACCAGTCGCAGCTGATGGGGCTTCAGATTCAACATGGCAAACCGCTGGCGGCGATCCCTGTGCTCGGACGTCACGGACGCCGAACTCATCGCGCATGGGCCGAGAACACACACCCTCAGCCCGAGGCCGGTGCTAGCCGTCGATCAGCGACCGTGCGGCTTCATTGCCTGCTTCCGTATTGGCGATCCAGGCGCGACTCCCCAGCTTGGGTTCCCATGAAAGGCGCTCAAGGTCATCGAGTACCAACTGGACGACTCCGCCAGCCTCCCCCTTCCAAGGCGAGAATCCCTCTGCGGCAAGTTCACCGATCTGGATCAGGCCATTTTCGAGCAAGAAGTGCAGCAGCTCGGCGAAGAACTCCTTCCACGGGCCGCCCTTCGCTGCCTCCCGCGCTGCCCAGATGAGCTGATCGATTGGGACCCAATCGTCCAGCCCTTCGATCAATACGTCCGCGAAAATACGTTTGTCGATCATGGCAAGTGAACCTTCAATGGCTTTCCACCAGCACCAGGCTGGATATCTACTGTCGCTCCACCGGAAGCAGACGCCGTTCTCCACTGGATCACGGTGCCATCTTGGAGTCGATACACATCGGGAATCTTTGGACCCCGCGCTGGGAGTTGCTCAGCACCAGCAGTCCAGCGCTCGAAGGCGCCGCGCATCGTCTCCTCATCGGGCATCTCCCGAACGTGCCCCTGCTTCCCCTTCGGTAGATTGTCGAACTCGGACTGCCATACGCCACACAATCCGTTGCTGTTGTGAACCAGGACCGGCGTCGCACCCGCGAGCACATAGTACGTGTGGAGGTCGTTGACCGTGAGGTTATAGGCGGGCTGGAGGCCGGCCCAATGGCGGACGCTGGCGATCTGCGCCATGCTGCCATCGGAGGTTCGGAGGGTGTCCCGGGGGGTGAGGTCGGCCGCGTTCTTCCACTTCTTGTCGTTCTCGGACCAGAAGGGGTGGTGGTCGGTCGCAGTTATCGAACCGCTTTTGTCAGTTTCGTCAAGGGTGATATCGGTGAAGTCGCGGTCATCGGGGGTGTAGATGGTGGCGTCGACTCGGCGTGGGCCGGTGACTCCGGTTTCAGGATCGGTGGCGAGGACCTGGTCGCCGGTGTTGATCTGTTCGATCGGCCGGGTGGTGCTGTCTCCCATCAGGACTGGGGTGCCCGCCGGGAAGCTGTGCTTTTTCGGGATGGGACAGATAGAAGCCTTCCCGTATTTCGTGCCCTTGGCGATATCCTCTACAGCGTCAGCTCCCTTTTTGAGGAGTGCGAGTTTTCCGATGGGGAGGACACCTGCGGCGGCCATGGCGCAGCCACCGAAAGTGGGTTCCTTGATGCACCGCTCGATGTCTGCGGCGCCCGAGAGTTCCCAGGCGGCCGTGCCGAGGAGCTTTGCCAATTCGGCGTCGGGCCGGGCAAAGACGACCTGGTCGGGGTCAGTGCCCAGCAGGCACGGGGGCACGCTGTCCCGGTTGTAGGGGACGATGCACTTGGGCTTCTTTTTCTTCTCGGCCTCGGCCTGCTTGCGGTGAGCTTCCTCTGCCTGGCGCTTCGCTTCGGCGAGCTCCGCCTCGCGCTTCTGCTTGACGTCGGTCCAAGCCTGGGAGGCATAGGCCGCTGCTTCGTCCTTGCTCTTGCCCGCGACAACGGCCGAGGCATAGGCCTGGGCCGCTGACCTGTCGGCGGCCTGTGCGGACTGGCGAGCGTAGCTGGCGGAGAACTCGGCCTGCGCGGCGGACGCCTCGGCGTTGTCGGCGTCACGGCCAGCCGCAGCCGCGGCGTTGCGTGCTGTGGCGGCGGACTTCCTGGCCTTGGCTTCGCTCTGGGTGGCGGCTTCAGCGGACTTCTTGGCGCTGAGGGCGTAGCCGTCGGCTGCCTCGGCAGACTTCTTGGCCTCACCGGCGGCCAAGAATGCCTCGTTCGCGGCCTGGTTGGCGAGGGCTGCGGCTTCGGCGGCGCGCCATCGGTTGGCCTGTGCCCTGGCTGAGATGATCTCGCCTTCGGCGAGGAGCCGTTCGATCTGGATGCGATGGTGCTCGGCGAGGGCGTCCTTGCGCGCAGTCATGTACTGACCGACGGTGACGAACTCGTGGAGTTGTCCGGGTGTTCCGGTCAGGGCGGTCTTGGCGGCTGCCTTGGTCTCGTCCCCTCCGGTGGTGACAAGCTTGGAGGCGACGACCTCTTCGTCCGTCAGGCGGGCGGCGTACTGGCCAGAGGCCAGGAACGCTGCCATGGTCTTGCCACTGTTACTGGCGAGGGCTGCCTTGGACGCGTCCTTGACGCTGATCCCGCCAGTGTTGTTCACCTTGGAGACAGCGACAGCCAGGTCCGTCTCACCGACGATGTACTGGCCGGTGGCGTAGAAGTCGGAAATCTGCTGCGGAGTGCCCTTCAGCGCCTCGGCCGCACCCTGCCGGACCGAGTCATACGGACTGGAGACACTGAGCTGCAGGACCGCGTCACGGGTCTCTTCCAACCCGGCCTTGTTCCAGCCGGTCCGCAGGTAGTCCAGGACCGCCTCGTCCGTACCGGACAGAGCGTTGACAGCGGCGTGCTGCTGCCAGGGGCCACGGAGCTTGAGGGCTTCCAGCGCCAGCTTACGGCCCTTGGCCGCGATGTTCTTCGCATCCGCGCCCGGCTTGGCCGCCTCGGCAGCCAGTGTCGCCGCGGTGGTATCCAGGGCACGGGTCTGCAGCGCGATCGTCGCGGTCGCGGAAGCCAGTCGCTCGGACTGGGCCTTGTCGGACCGGGCGCGTTCCAGAGCGGCCTCGGACCGGGCTGTCAGCTCCTCCTTCTCCACATCGAGGGCGACCTGGTGGACCGTCTTCGCTGTGGTGACCGCCAAGGTCGCCGCGTCGGCGGCCTGCCTGGCACCTTCTGCGTACTTTTTGGCATCGGCTGCCGCGGTTGCGGACTGTCCGGCGTACTTCGCCGCCAGCTCGGCCGCGTCGGCAGCCTTCTCCGCATGATTGGCCGCGGAGTTCGCTGCGTCACGGGCCGCAAAGGCGGCCTGCGCGGAACGGCGGGCGAGCGCGCCCGCGTTGTTCGCGGCGCGGTTGGCGGCGTTGGCGTGCCGGCGAGCCTCGGCCGCGGCGTTACTGGCCTCAGCGGAGTGCACACCGGCCGCGTTCGCGTATCCGTTGGCCGCCTCGGCTGCGTCCGCGGCCTCGTTCGCGTTCGCGCTCGCGCTGCGCGAGGCGTCCGCTGCGGCGCCAGCGGCCAGCGAAGCCCGCCCGGCCTGCTCGGCGGCGAGCGCTGACGCCCGTGTCAGGAACGTCATGTTGCGGGCGATGAGTGCGGCCTGCTTCGCGGCCTCCGCGTTCCGCGCGTCACCCGCCGCGGCGATCGCCGCGTTGTAGGCGTCGTTCGCCGCGTTCGCCGCAGCTGCCGCGGCGTTCGCCGTCTGCGCGGCGGCCAGCGATGCCGTACGCGCCGCCCGGCTCGCGGCATTCGCCGAACTGATTGCCTGCTGCGCTGCGGCAGCCGCAGCACGGGCAGCATCAGCGGCCTGCTGGGCCTTCACCGCGGCGCGCTTGGCATCATTGCGGGCCAGCTCAGTCTCCCGGGCGGCCTTCTTCGCGGCATCCTTGGCAAGGTTCGACGCGGCGACCGCCCGCGCGGAGGCATCCTCCGACTTCTTCGTCGCCTCCTCCGCCTGCAGACCCGCCTGCTTGGCCTGCTCCGTCAGCTGCGCGACCGTCGAATGTTCCTGGTCACGGTTGCGGGCGATGAACTGCCCGACGTCCAGGAACTCGGCGATGTCGTCCGGCGTGCCCCGCAGGGCGACCTTCCCCGCGGCCTTCATGTTCGGGCCACCGAAGTTGATCAGCTTCGAGACCTCGACTTCGTTGTCGGTCTCCCGCTCCGCGTACTGGCCCTCTTCCAGGAACTTCGTCACCGCCGCGGGCCCGGCCAGGAGAGCCGCCTTGCCCGCGTCCTTGACCCCGTTTCCACCGAAGTTGATGACCCGTGAAGCCTCGACCTCGCGGTCCTCCTCCAACGGCTTCTGCCACCCGCTACGCAAGTACTCCTGCAACTGCTCCGGAGTACCCTGCAGCGCCTTCTTCGTCGCCTCCCGGACAGCGACACCGCCGACGTTGAACACCCGGCTCGCGTCGACGTAGTCATCGTCGTACTGGATCGCTTCGGACTCATCGAGGAACTTCTTGATGTCCTCGTCCGAGCCCCGGAGTGCCTGCTCGGCAGCCTCTCTGAGACCGGCGCCGCCGGTCTGCAGGGCGTAGACGGTCAGTGCCCGGTCCTCGAAAAGGACTGCGTCGGTATCGTCGATGTTCTCCCCGGCCATGGCCGGGGAACTGCCCAGCAGACCGACGGTCAGGGCGATGGGAACGAGGACTCCAGTAGCTCTGCGGAGTCCCCTCCCGATGGTCTTCGATCGTGTTGCGGAGCCTGACGCTCCGCCCAATAGCCTTCGCCGTTTCATGCGGCGTTTCCCCTCACTCACCCAATGCGGCTCTTCGCACATGCACGTTCACCGGGTGGTAAGCACAGGCCCTGGCCGCTACCCCCTTACCGCGCCTGTGAGTTGACATCGGTTGAGCTCAACAGCCAGCCTGGCTCCCCCCCGGGGCCATCGCACATCAGTACGAGACGACTATGATCTTACCTGTAATTCACTCTTCATAATTTGCAAGATCATCTCAGTGTGCCTTGCCCTGCCCTATCCCTGAAGGACTTTCGTGGCCATCTCCCGTACTCGTAAAGCACTGTTCACCGGTCTGGTCGGCTCAGTCGCAGCTGCCACCGTCATCGGCCTTGGTGTCGCCCACGCCGACCCCCAACCCACCAACGCGGCCGCCACTGAGATGCCGTTCGCCGTGGAGAACTTCTCCTACCCCGGCGCCGCGCAGATCCAGCAGGAGCAGCAGATTCTCCTCAAGCGAGGCGACGGCAACATCACCCTCGTCCCCTGCACCGGCAGCAACGACATCCTGGTCAAGTCACGCATCGGGCAGAAGTCGTTCTGCTTCGACGTCCGTGGCCCCAAGGGCTTCGTGACACTTGAGCTGAAGGACTCCTTCGGAATGTGGACCGGCGAGCACCCTGTCAAGGCCACCATCGACAGCAACGGCACGAAGACCGTCGTCGAAGCCCCCGCCAACGACTACCAGCCCATCGGTGAAACCGGCGACATCGGCCAGCGCTCCATCCTCGTCGAGCTCCGCGTCACCGGCTGATCGCGCGTACGCGCACCGTCCCTCGCGCATCCGCGCGCTGAATCTCCGTTCGTTTCGTAAGGAAGCTTCATGTCTCACCCCCGTCCGCGCACCGCGCGGATGTCCGCCGTTCTCGTCACCGCGGCGGCCACGGCCGTCTCGCTGGTGTCCGCCGCCGGTACCGCACATGCCGTAGGCGGGTCCGCCGCCAAGGAGGGAACGCACTCCTACGTCGGGCAGTTGAACATCGGTGACGAGGCCAGCAGTCGGGCCTGTTCCGGTGTGCTGGTCGATGCCAGCTGGGTGCTGACCGCCGCGAGTTGCTTCGCGCAGACGCCCGGCGGGGCGGTTCCGGCCGGCAAGCCCGCGCTGAAGGGCACGGCCACGTTCGGCAAGACGGTCGTGGATGTCATCGACCTGGTGCCGCGTGGTGACCGTGACCTGGTGATGGCCAAGCTCGCCCGCCCGGTCACCGACGTCCCCGCGGCGAAACTGGCCACGGCGGCATCCGCCAAGGGGGCCGATCTGACGGTCCTCGGCTTCGGGCGTACGAAGACCGAGTGGGTGCCCGGCAAGCTCCACACCGGTTCCTTCACGTCCGAGTCCGTCAGCGCCGTCGCTCAGCCGATGAGCAGCAAGGCCGGTACCACCGACACCGTCTGCCAGGGCGACACGGGCGGCCCGGTCCTCAACGGCAAGGGCGAGGTCACCGCCGTCTCCAGCAGGTCCTGGCAGGGCGGCTGCCTCGGCACCGACCCGGCCGAGACCCGCACCAACGCCATCGCCACCCGCGCCGACGGCCTCGGCAGCTGGGTGCGTACCACGGTCGAGCGGACCTTGATCAAGTCCGGCCAGGTCATCACCTCGGGCAGCACCCTCGTCGGTGACCACCTGAAGCTCACCATGCAGGCCGACGGCAACATGGTCATGTACCACAACAGCGGTGGCGAGGGTAAGGGCGCGTCCCTGTGGGCCTCCGGCACCTACGGCAACGCGGGCGCGTTCGCCGTCATGCAGGCCGACGGCAACCTCGTCATCTACAAGAAGGGCGCTACCGGCACCGATCCCTCCGGCGCACTCTGGAACACCAACACCTACAGCGCCGGCGCCTACCTCCACCTGCAGGACGACGGCAACCTCGTCATGTACAAGAAGGACAGCACCGGCCAGTGGAATGACGCCCTCTGGAGCACCGACACCTGGCAGCGCCCCAACAAGGTGCAGGGCGGGGAGCAGCTCCTGCCGGGTTCCTGGAGCCAGGGCGCGACGAAGCTCCTGCTGATGGCCGGCTCCGGCCATCTCGTCGTCTGGGACATGGTCGCGGGCAAGGAACTGTGGACCTCCGGCACCTGGAGCCCCGGCGCGTTCGCCCGGATGCAGACCGACGGCAACCTCGTCATCTACAAGAAGGACGGCGGCGAAGGCAAGGGCGGCGCCCTCTGGAACACCAACACCTACAGCGCCGGCGCCTACCTCCACTTCCAGGACGACGGCAACCTCGTCGTCTACAAGAAGGACAGCACCGGCCAGTGGAATGACGCCCTCTGGCAGTCCGGCACCTGGCAGTAACCACAACCGGACACCGGGGTGGGGCGGGTGGGGCGCCGGACAGACTCCGGCGCCCCGCTCCGCCCCACGGCAACCCGCCCGGACCCGTAACGGTCTGCCCTGTCACCCGACGGAACTCCGAAGAAGTGGCGCCTGCCCGACGGCGCTACTTGCCCAGCGCGCCCCCGCCGTTACGCGGCGGCGCGCTCGTCCTCGCCGGCGAAGGTGCGCCACAGTTCGGCGTACCGGCCGCCGCGGGCCAGGAGTTCGGTGTGGGTGCCGTCCTCCACGACCCGGCCGCGGTCCATGACCACGACGCGGTCGGCGCGGGCGGCGGTGGTCAGCCGGTGCGCCACGACGAGGGTGGTGCGGCGGCCCGCGAGCCGTTCGGTGGCCTGGTTGACCTGGGCCTCGGTGGCCAGGTCCAGGGCGGCGGTGGCCTCGTCGAGGAGGAGCACGTCGGGGTCGACCAGCTCGGCGCGGGCCAGGGCGATCAACTGGCGCTGGCCGGCGGAGAGGTTGCGTCCGCGTTCGGTGACGGTGTGCAGGTAGCCGCCGTCGAGCGTGGCGATCATCGAGTGGGCGCCGACCGCGCGGGCGGCGGCCTCCACCTCCGCGTCGCTCGCGGCGGGCCGCCCGTAGGCGATGGCGTCCCGGACGGTGCCCGGGAAGAGGTAGGGCTCCTGGGGGACGACCCCCAGCCGGTGGCGGTAGGCCGTCAGGTCGAGTTCCCGCAGGTCGGTGCCGTCGGCGGTGACCTTGCCGGAGGTCGGGTCGTAGAACCGGGCCACCATCTTGACCAGGGTGGACTTTCCGGCTCCGGTCTCGCCGACGAAGGCGACCGTCTGCCCGGCGGGTATGCGCAGGCTTATTCCGGCCAGTGCCTCGCCCTTGGTGCCCCGCTCCTCGGCGGCGCCGTACCGGAACCGTACGTCCTCGAACGCGATCTCGCCGCGCAGCTCCTTCACCTCGCGGGGATCGGCGGGGCGCGGGGTGGTGGTGGTCTCCCGCAGCAGCCCCTGGATACGGCCGAGCGAGACCGTGGCCTGCTGGTATCCGTCGAAGACCTGGGAGAGCTGCTGGACGGGGGCGAAGAAGAGGTCGATGTAGAGCAGGTACGCCACCAGCGCGCCGGTGGTGAGGGTCCCGGCCTCCACCCGGCCCGCGCCGACGATCAGCACGGCGGCGGCGGCTCCGGAGGAGAGCAGCTGGACGAAGGGGAAGTAGACGGATATCAGCCACTGTCCGCGGACCCGGGCCCGGCGGTAGGAGTCGCTGCGCTCCGCGAACCGGACGGCGCCCACGTTCTCGCGGCGGAACGCCTGGACGATGCGCAGCCCGGCCACGGACTCCTGGAGGTCGGCGTTGACGAGGCCGACCCGGTCGCGGGCCAGTTCGTAGGCGGCGACGGACTTGCGGCGGAAGAAGACCGTGCCGACGACCAGGACGGGCAGGGTCGCGAAGACGATCAGGGCGAGTTCGGCGTCGAGGACGACCAGGGCGATCAGGATGCCGAAGAAGGTGAAGACGGAGACGACGGCGGTGACCAGTCCGGTCTGGAGGAAGCTGGAGAGGGCGTCGACGTCGGTCGTCATCCGGGTCATGATCTTGCCGGTCAGCTCGCGCTCGTAGAAGTCGAGGCCGAGCCGCTGGAGCTGGGCGAAGATCTTCACGCGCAGCGCGTACAGCACCCGCTCGCCGGTGCGGCCCGTCATCCGGGTCTCGGCGAACTGCGCGGTCCACTGGCTGAGGACGACGAGGAGCGCGAGGGCGGCGGCGGCCCAGACCGCGCCGAGGGCGGCCTGTTCGACGCCCTGGTCGATCCCGTGCCGGATCAGGACGGGGAGCAGCAGCCCGGCGCCCGCGTCGACGGCGACGAGGCCCAGGCTGACGGAGAGCGGCACCCAGAAGCCGCGGAGCAGGCGGCGCAGGCCGTAGCTCTCCTCGGCCGACGCGGCCCGGTCCTCGTCCACCTCGGGGCGGTCGTCGGCGGGCGGCAGCGCGGCCACCTGCGCGAGCAGTTCGGGGGTGGCGGGCATCCCGCCCGCGGCGGCCCCGCCCGGCCCCGCCCCGCCCGGCCCGGCCCCGGGCACCCCGCCGGCGGGGCCCCCGATGACGGGTACGGCGGCCGGTACGGGACCCCCTGCGGCGGGGACGGCCCGGACGGCGGCGGGGACGGGGACGGTGGTGGGTACGGGGACGGTGGTGGGTACGGGGAGCACCGGGGCGGCGACGGCAGCGGTGGCGGCCGGTTCCTCCTGGCGGCGCCACAGTTCGGGGGTGATCCCGCCGGAGACCCTGCGCTTGGCGTTGACGGGCTCGGAGTCGATCTCGGCTTCGAGCTCGATCTCGCGTTCCAGGTCGAGGTCGAGTTCGGCGTCCCGCTCCAGCTCGCGTTCGAACTCCTCCATCGCCGGGGCCCCGGAGGTCTTCGGTGAGCCCGCGCCCAGCACGTCCGGGTCGGTGAGGAGCCTGCGGTACAGGGCGGAGCGGCGTTGCAGCTCCTCGTGCGTCCCGAGGTCGGCGAGGCGTCCCCGGTCGAGCACGGCGATCCGGTCGGCCAGCGCGAGCGTGGAGCGGCGGTGGGCGATCAGCAGGGTGGTGCGGCCGGCCATGACGGCCCGCAGCGCCTCGTGGATCTCGTGCTCGACGCGGGCGTCCACGGCGGAGGTGGCGTCGTCGAGGAGGAGGAGCCGGGGGTCGGTGAGGATGGCGCGGGCGAGGGCGACGCGCTGGCGCTGGCCGCCGGAGAGGGTGAGTCCCTGCTCGCCGACCTTGGTGTCGTACCCGTCGGGCAGGGCCCGTACGAACCCGTCGGCCTGGGCGGCGCGGGCGGCGGCCTCGATCTGCCCGTCGGTGGCGCCGGGGTGCCCGTAGGCGATGTTGGCGCGGATGGTGTCGGAGAAGAGGAAGGAGTCCTCGGGGACGATCCCGATGGCGGAGCGCAGCGAGGCGTAGGTCAGCTCGCGGACGTCGTGGCCGCCGACGCGGACGGTGCCCCGGTCGGCGTCGTAGAAGCGCGGCAGGAGCAGGGAGACGGTGGACTTCCCGCTGCCGGAGGCGCCCACGAGGGCGACGGTCTCGCCCTGCGCGATCGAGAGCGAGAACCCGTCGAGCACGGCCCGCCCGGGGTGGTAGCCGAAGCCGACGTCCTCGAACTCCACGGTGGCGGGGGCGTCGGCGGGCAGTTCGCGGTCGCCGTCGCGGATGACGGGTTCGGTGTCGATCAGCTCGAAGACGCGCTCGGCGCCCGCGCGGGCCTGCTGCCCGAGGGTGAGGACCATGGCGAGCATGCGGACGGGGCCGACGAGCTGGGCGAGGTAGGTCGAGAAGGCGACGAAGGTGCCGAGGGTGACCTGCCCCCGGGTGGCCATCCAGCCGCCGAGGGCCAGCATGGCGACCTGGCCGAGCGCGGGGACGGCCTGGAGGGCGGGGGTGTAGCGCGAGTTGAGGCGGATGGCGCGCATCCGCCCGGCGAAGAGGCGGCGTCCGGCGGTGCGCAGCTTGTCGGTCTCCTGCTCCTCCTGGCCGAACCCCTTGACGACGCGGACGCCGGTCACGGCCCCGTCGACGACGCCCGCGACGGCGGCGGCCTGGCTCTGCGCGTACCAGGTGGCGGGGAAGAGCTTCTTGCGGCTGCGCTTGGCGATGAACCAGAGGGCGGGGGCCATCAGGAGCGCGACGAGGGTCAGCGGCGGCGACAGCCACAGCATGATCCCGAGGGATATCCCGAAGAGGAGGAAGTTGCCGATGGTCATGGGCAGCATGAAGAGCAGCCCTTGGATCAGCTGGAGGTCGCTGGTGGCCCGGCCGACGACCTGCCCGGTGGACAGCTCGTCCTGCCGCCGCCCGTCGAGGCGGGCGAGGGTGTCGTAGATGTCGGTGCGCAGGTCGTGCTGGACGTCGAGGGCGAGCCGTCCGCCGTAGTACCGGCGTATGTAGGTCAGGACGTAGACGGCCAGGGCGGCGGCTATGAGCATGCCGGCCCAGGGGGTCATGGACCGGGTGTGGTTCCCGATGACGTCATCGATGATGACCTTGGTGACCAGCGGGACGAGCGCCATGACGGCCATCCCGGCCAGTGACGACCCGAGGGCGAGCAGCACGTTGAGTTTGTACCGCCACGTGTAGGCGGCCAGCCTGCGGCCCCAGCCCTGTTTCTCCCCCGCCGCCGTCTCTGCCGCCGTCACGTGATGCCTCCCCGTCGCTCCTGCCCTGCCGCCTCCCCCAACGCCCCGACCGGCGGATTTCATCCCCCCGCAACAATCGAACGGCTTTACGCGGTGCCGGGCGGTGCCACCCACTTCGTCGGCTGGCCGGTCACTCGGGCAACCGTCTCGAAGTCGGCGTCATAGTGGAGCAGGGTCAGACCTGAGAGCTCGGCGGTCGCCGCGACGAGGAGATCGACCGGCCCGGCACTACGATGCTCACCCCGGCTGGTGAGCTGCCGCTGTACAGAGCGGGCCCGGGCGTAGACGCTGTCCGGCATCGGAGTCCAGTTGAACAGCCTCTCCAGGAGTTCTTCCTTCTTCAGTCGGTCCGCGAGGGAACGGGCGGAGAAAAGGATCTCCAGTTCCGTCACCTCGCAGAAGCCGACGACGCCTTCGACCAAGTGGTCGCTCCACGCTTTACTGACATCCGCGTTCGTCATGATGCGCGCTACAGCGGAGGTATCGATCAGGTAGGTCAGCGAGCTCATCGGCGGTAGTTGGCCTTGTCCATGAGGATGTCGAAGTCGCCGCGCCCGCCCATTTCCATGAGCTCCTCAAGCGCCTGCAGCCTCCGACGACGACGCGCAACCTCGTGCAGGGCCGCGTTGACCGTGTCCTTCTTCGACCTCGTGCCCAGTATCGCGGCGGCCTCGGCCAACGCGTCGTCATCGACTTCCACGTAGAGGTTGGACATCACATATGTCTCCTATCTCGGTTACATATGAAGCATATCCTCGCGGTGAGGGTCGCGCAGCATTACAGCGTGTCGAACTCGTATTCCAGGACGTACGCCGAGGCGTCGAGGAGCGTCTCGTTGACCTCGACGGGCAGGAACCGACGCCGACGCACGCAGGTGGCCGCGCCGTCCCCGAGCCCGAGCACGCCGGCGACGGCCTGAGGTACCGGTTCTTCCGTGACGCCGAGGAACTCGACGACGGGGTCATGGTCCTCGATGTCAGCGGCCCAGATGGACCGCCCCCCGCCCCAGACCTGTGCGGACAGCCGCTGGATACCGCGCCGCCGGATACCGACCCGGAATTCGCGTACGAAGACCCCCGCCCCCTTGCGTGCCTCGGCCAGCCCCTCGGACTGGAGCACCCCGAGCGCCTGCCGTGCGGTCATCCGGGCGACGCCATAGGTGGCCATCAGGTCGTTCTCCCCGGGCAGCCGGTCCCCGGGACCGTACTCGCCCGACGCGACGGCGGCCTTGAGCGCTGCGGCGATCCGCTGGTACTTGGGCTGCTGCCGTCCGGCACCCTCACTCGGCATGCGGTCCTCCCTGCTCGTCTCCCTGCCCATACTGACGGCCGCACCCCGCCGCGCACTGCCTTCACACGCACCCGGGCCCTCCGCCGCGTCCTGAGGTGGGGGTGGGGCGTTGGAGGCAGGGGGGTTCGCAGGTTCGCAGGGAGGGGAAACGGATGGTCGGCCATGCGCGGTGGAGGGTCGGGCGGGGTGGGGAGGGCGGGCAGGAGGACGCCGAGGGGCCCGAGGTGGGCAGGCGGCGGGAGGAGATTCGGCTCGCGTTCACGCTCGGGCAGGCCGTGCACGATCGGCGGACCGCGCTCGGGATCTCGCAGACCGAGCTCGCGCGGCGGGCCGGGATGACGCGGCCGCAGGTGTCGGAGCTGGAGCTCGGCGGGACCGTGCCGACCGTGCCCCTGCTGGCACGGCTGGCGCGGGCCATGGAGTCCGAGCTGAGCCTGCGGCTCGTCGGAGAGACCTCGCAGGTCGTCTTCACCACCGCCTGAACCCGGCCGGAGGCCAGTGGCCGGGAAGCCGGGAGACCCCCGGCCTCAGCCTCAGAGGTGGGTCGGGGCGAACAGGCTGAGGGTGGCCGGGAGGAGGAGGACGGAGGGGCCGGGGGTTTTCAGGGCCTGGGCGAGGTCGGCCGTCAGGGTCTGCGGGGTGGTGGTGGCCGCCGGGACGCCGAAGGCGGCGGCCAGGGCCACGAAGTCCGGGCCGGGGAGGTCGGTGCCGGTCGTGGCGCCGAACTCGCGCAGGACGCCGTAGCCGCCGTCGTCCACGATCAGCCAGGTGACGTCCAGGTCGTGCTGGCGGGCCGTGGCCAGCTCCGCGATCGAGTACATCGCGCCGCCGTCGCCCGAGACGGCCAGTACCGGGGTGCCCGGCTCGGCGACGCAGGCGCCCAGCGCCGCCGGGAAGGCGTAGCCGAGGCCGCCCGCGCCCTGGGCCGAGTGCATGGTGTTCGGGTGCTTCGGGTCGAAGGCGGACCAGGCCCAGTAGGACAGGACCGTCATGTCCCAGAAGGACGGGGAGCGGGCCGGGAGCGCCGCGCGGACCGAGGCCAGGAGCTCCTGTTCCAGGGCCACGTCCTGGGTGGCGAGGCGGTCCGCGATGTCGGCCAGGACCATCCGGACCCGTTCGGGGGCGTCCGCGTCCTCGCGCTCGGCGACCGTCTCCAGCAGCGCCTGGAGCGCGAGGCGGGCGTCCGCGTGGATGCCCAGGCCCGCGTGGTTGGACTCCAGCTTGCCGAGGTCCGCCTCGATCTGGACGACACGGCCGGTGGGGAAGAAGGTGTGGTAGTTCGAGGACAGCTCGCCCAGGCCGGAGCCGACGACCAGGAGGACGTCCGCGTCCTCCAGGAAGTCCGTCATGTGACGGTCCTCCAGCCAGGACCGCAGGGAGAGCGGGTGCGTCCAGGGGAAGGCGCCCTTGCCGCCGAAGGTGGTGACCACGGGCGCGTTCAGCCGCTCCGCGAGCTGCCTGAGCTTCCCGGCGGCGTCGGAGCGGATCACCCCGCCGCCCGCGATGATCACCGGGCGGCTCGCGT
The DNA here is from genome assembly GCF_044454165.1 of Streptomyces sp. NPDC051567. Lineage (NCBI taxonomy): Bacteria > Bacillati > Actinomycetota > Actinomycetes > Kitasatosporales > Streptomycetaceae > Streptomyces > Streptomyces sp. NPDC051567. The sequence continues at coordinate 190,907 of NZ_JBITDK010000003.1, forward strand.
TCTCCAGCCAGTGCGCGGCCACGGCGGTCAGCTCCGGGCGCGGGGCCAGCTCGTGCGGGGTCGCGTCCACCCCCGTGACCTGCGGGACCACCGTCCCGGCGGAGAGCACGTCCGCCGGGATCTCCACCCAGACCGGGCCGAAGGGCACCGTGAGGGCCGATTCCCAGGCTTCGGCGATCACCGACGGGATCTGGGAGGGGGTGCGGGCGGTGTGGACCGACTTCACCACCTCCCGGAACGACGCCGACTGGTCCCGCAGCTCGTGCAGGTGCCCGCGCCGGCCGCCGCCGAGGCCCGGGGACGGCACCTGCGAGGAGATCGCGAGGACGGGCGCGGAGGCCGCCGCCGCCTCCGCCAGCGCGGGCAGGGCCATCAGGGCGCCCGGCCCGGTGGAGAGCAGCAGCGGGACGGCCTCGCCCGTGATCCGGCCGTACCCGTCGGCCGCGAAACCGGCGTTGTTCTCCGTGCGCAGCCCGATCAGCCGCAGGTCGGAGCGGCCCACGGCGTCGAAGACCGCGAGCGCGTGCTGTCCGGGCAGCCCGAAGACGGTGGTCGCGCCGAGCGAGCGCAGCGTCTCCACGACCAGGTCCCCGCCCGTCCGGCCCGGCGGCGGCGCCAGGGCGGCGGCCGTCTGGGCCTCGGTGGGACGGAGTACCAGGTCGTGGTCGTGCGTCACGTCTACTTACGCGCCCTTCGGGTTCGCCGTCAGCGGTCAGCGGTCAGCGGTCAGCCGTCAGCGGTCGGTCTACTTCGCCCGCGCCGCCGAGATCTGCCGGCTCATGATGGTGGTCAGCTCGTACGCGGTGTGCGAGGCCGCGATCGAGGTGATCTCGGCGTGATCGTACGCCGGGGCGACCTCGACCACGTCGGCGGAGACGAGGTTGCAGGACGACAGGCCCCGGATGATCTCCAGCAGCTCGCGGGAGGTCATGCCGCCCGCCTCGGGGGTGCCGGTGCCGGGCGCGTGGGCCGGGTCGAGCACGTCGATGTCGATGGAGATGTAGAGGGGACGGTCCCCGATGCGCTGGCGGAGCTGGTCGGCGACCTCGTCGGCGCCGCGCCGGTAGACGTCGGCCGAGGTGACGATGCCGAAGCCCATCTTGGCGTCGTCGTCCAGGTCCTGCTTGCCGTAGAGCGGGCCGCGGGTGCCGACGTGCGAGAGCGCCTCGGTGTCGAGGATGCCCTCCTCGACGGCGCGGCGGAACGGGGTGCCGTGGGTGTACTCGGCGCCGAAGTAGGTGTCCCAGGTGTCCAGGTGCGCGTCGAAGTGGAGCAGGGCCACCGGGCCGTGCTTCTTCGCCACCGAGCGCAGCAGGGGCAGGGCGATGGTGTGGTCACCGCCGAGGGTCATCAGGCGGGACCCGGCGCCGAGCAGTTCGTCGGCGGCGGCCTCGACCGTCTCGACGGCCTCGTTGATGTTGAACGGGTTCACGGCGATGTCCCCGGCGTCCGCGACCTGCGCGAGGGCGAAGGGGGAGGCGTCCTGTGCCGGGTTGTACGGGCGCAGCAGGCGGGACGCCTCACGGATCGCGTTGCCGCCGAAGCGGGCGCCGGGCCGGTAGGAGACGCCGGAGTCGAAGGGCACGCCGACGACGGCCACGTCCGCAGAGCCGACCTCGTCCAGGCGCGGGAGGCGGGCGAAGGTCGCGGGGCCCGCGTACCGGGGGACGCGGGAGGAGTCGACGGGGCCGCGCGGCGGTGTGGTCATGGGGGTGCCCTTCTCTGGTCCGGGTCCGGGTCCGGGGTTCGGGTCCCGGGGCCCGGCTCGCCCGGCGTCCGGGCCCGGGTGCGGTACGGGGACGCGTGCGGGTGCGGTGGCTTCGAGCGTAAGGCGGCGCGGGCGGGACGCGAAGTGTACGTTCCTTCCATAGAACACCTCTGATGTGTACGGAGTATCCATGCAGGCCCAGGTTCAGGCCCCGCCCACTCCACCGGTTTCCCTCGGCGCGCTGCTCCCGGACCGGGAGCTGGGGCTGCTCCACCGCGCCGGGCCCGCCGGGGCCGAGATGCACGGGGTCCACGCCTCCGAGATGGCCGACCCCTCGCCGTACCTGCTCGGTGGCGAGCTGCTGCTGACGGCGGGCGCGGAGCTGGCGGGGCCGGATCGGGCGGGCGCGGACGCCGGGGAGTACGTCGCGCGGCTGGTCCGGGCGGGTGTGGCGGCGCTCGGCTTCGGGGTGGCCCCGGTCCACGAGACGGTGCCGGTCGCCCTGGCCGAGGCGTGCGACCGGCTCGGGCTCCCGCTCGTCGAGGTCCCGCCCGGGACGCCCTTCAGCGCGGTCGCCCGGTCTGTGTGGCGGCTGATGGCGGAGGCCCGGACCCGGGAGCTGCGCCGGGTGACCGAGGCCCAGCGCGCGCTGGCCGCCGCCGCGGCCCGGCCGGAGCCGGTCCCGGCGGTGCTCCGCCGCCTGGCCGCGAGCCTGGGCGGCTGGGCCGCCCTCCTCCCGCCGGGCCCCACGGCCGGTCCGGGCCCGGGGTGTGCCGCCGGAGCCCCCGCCGGGCCTGCCGCCGGAACCGGAGCCGCCGCTCCCGGAACCGAGGCCGCCCCGGACGCCCTGACCGCCCCGACCGCCCCGCCCCTCGAAGCCGCCGGGGTCGCGCCCGGGGCCGAGGCCATGGCCGCCGTCCCGCTGCTCGCCCGGCGGGTGGCCACCGGGGCCGTGGCGACCGCCACCGAGACCCTGGGCGGGCTCCACCTGGCCGCGTACGCCCTGGGCGAGGGCCGGGTCCTCGTACTGGCCGCCCCCGCCCGCGCCCCCGGCGACCACACCATCGCCTCGGCCGGCGCCGTCCTGCTCGCCCTGCTCACCGCCGACCGGCCGGCCGCCGGGCCCGAGGCCGCCGCCCTGACCCGCCTCCTCCTCGGCGGTTCCCCCGCCGAGGCCGTGGCGCCCGGCCCCTGGTACGCCGTCCACGCCCGTGGCCCCGGCGACCCGCGCGCCCTGGCGGCGGCGCTGGGCACCGCCCTGGCCGACCCGCGCGGGGACCTCGTACGCCTGCTCACCCGGCGGGACCCCGGCCCGCAGCCCGGCTGGCGGCTCGGGGTGAGCGCCCCGGCCGCGCCCGAGCGGCTGCCCGCCGCCGGAGCCGAGGCCGGACGGGCGCTGCACCGGGCCGAGGCGGCCCGTACCCCGCTGGTCCGGCACACCCCGGGCGGGCTGGCCGCGCTCCTGGACCCGGCCGAGGCCCGCGCGCACGCCGAAGCCCTCCTCTCCCCGCTGAAACCGCCGCACACCGGGACCCTGCGCGCCTGGCTGGCCCACCACGGCGGCTGGGACCGCACCGCCGCCGCCCTGGGCGTCCACCGCAACACCGTCCGCCAGCGCGTCGCCCGCTGCGCCGACCTGCTCGGCCTGGACCTGGACGACCCGGACACCCGGATGGAGCTGTGGTTCGCCCTGCGCCAGCTCCCGGAGGACGGGCCCGACCGTGCGGGAACCGCCGGACCGTGGACGGCGGAAGACCCCGCCCCTACGATGACCCGATGGCGTTGATCAAGCAGATCCAAGTCACCTTCGACTGCGCGGAACCCGAGCGCGTCGCCCGCTTCTGGTGCGAGGTGCTGGGGTACGTCGTCCCGCCGCCGCCGGAGGGGTTCGCCAGTTGGGGCGATTTCGATCGCGCGCTGCCGCCCGAGCGTCAGGGTTCGGCGTTCGCGTGCGTCGATCCCTCGGGCGTGGGCCCGCGACTGTTCTTCCAGCGCGTTCCCGAAGGCAAGGTCGTCAAGAACCGGGTCCATCTCGACGTACGGGTCGGCACCGGGCTCGTGGGTGAGGAGCGCCTGGCCGCGCTGGAGGCCGAATGCGCGCGCCTGCTCCCGCTCGGCGCGGTACGCGGGCAACTGCTGCACGCCGACAACTACGACGAGTCGTGCCTCCTGATGCATGACGTCGAGGGCAACGAGTTCTGTCTCGACTGAGTGGCCGCAGGAACGGACCGGTGCGGCACAGCGAGCCCCACGAGCCCGCGAGCCCGCGAGGCCACGAGCCCGTGGATTCAGGCACTCGTCACGCTCGGGCATTCGTCACGCTCGGGCATTCGGGCGAACTTCTGGGCGGCCGGTCGTCCGGCAGGGGCAACCGCGCCGGCCATCGGCCGGGGCTGCGGTAGGGACGTGGCAGACATGTCCCGCCCCTCCCCGCCTGCTGGAGTGCGCCCATGAGACCCCCCACCCGCAACCGCGCCGGGCTGATCGCCCTGATCGCGTTGCTGTTCACGACGTTCGGCATGCCGAACGCCGCCCCCGCCGCACCGAGGGCGTTCGCCACCTACGAGCGGTACATCGGCCTGGACTACGTCATCTCGCCCAACTCCACGATCTGGGTGCACTCCGTCTGCCCGTCCGGCACCCGCCCGTCGGGGGGAGGCGGGTACAACGACGAGGACTCCGTCTACATGGTCGCCTCCGTCCCCTCCCTGATCGACAACGCCTGGTACGCGCAGTTCGTCAACCCGACTTCCAACCGGTACGGCCGCGTGCACGCCGTCGCCATCTGTACGAACGCCCAGTCGTACGCCCACGAGCTGCGCCGGACCGCCTCGCCCTACGACTACTTGACCATGACGAGCTGGTGCGCGCCGAACGAACGGCTCAGCGGCGGCGGCTTCCGGGCCTGGGATTCGCGTCTGCGGGCCAACGCCACGTTCCCGGTGAACTCCGTCACCCAGCAGGTCACCGTCACCAATGCGACCGGTTCCAACATCGACGTGAGCGCCTATGCCGTGTGCGGCTTCGACCAGTACGCCACGCGGGGCGCTTCCTCCAGCGTCCAGGGCTACCAGAGCGGCACCGCGCAGGCGTACTGCAGCTCAAGGGAGGTGCGGACCGGTGGCGGCGGCTACGGCAACTCCTTCAACGACATCCAGATCCAGTACAGCTCCCCCACCGACAGCGGCTGGGTGATCCGGGGCAAGAACCTCTCCGGCGCCCCCCAGAACCTCCAGGCCAGCGTCCTGTGCGCGCCCCTGTAGGAACCGGCCACCACAACGGTCCCCGCTGACCGGCCGGTCAGCGGGCCGACCGGTCAGCGGGCCGGTCACTCCTCCGGCGGGGCCTCCAGGAGCGGCGCCGGGAGCCGGGCGCCCCGGCTGACCGCGACGCGGTGCACCTCGCGCAGCGACTCGGCCAGGCGCGCGGAGAGGTACCGGAGCTGGGTATCGGTGACCTTGAGATCGGTGATCATGTCGTCCGCGTGGCCGAGGAGTTCGGTGGCCATGCCGAGCTGCACGCTCTCGATGTTGTCGGCGACGCGGGAGAGGTATCCCGTCCCGTCGCTGGAGAGGTAACAGGGTCTGCCGTCCCGGCCCTCCCAGGGCAGCAGCCGCCCCAGATCCCGCGCCTGCCCGATCACGCCGCCACCTCCCGACCGTGGATCAGGCGCGGTCCGACGTCGACCCCGTGGAGCGCGAGCCACAGGGCCCACCGCCGGGCCCGCTGCCGCCGCGCTTCGGCCCGCCGCCTCCGCCGGAACGCGGCGGGCCCCGGCGGGGGCGGCCCGGGTACCGGGAGCCGCAGCGGCGGCTCGAAGAATCGGGCGAGGTGGTGCGGCACGTCGTCAGCTCCCTTGCTGGTGACCGACCCCCGGGCCGCCGTCAGGACCGGCCACGGGGAAGGTTTCGCATGTGTAGCGATCCAGTCACAGCGTGAGACCACCGGGAGTAGGCTCGCCAGGGGGAATTGGGTGACACCACCTACGTCACACGGGAGTTGACGATGGGCAGCATCTACGGGGACTGGCTGAAGTCCCAGCGCAAGGCGGCCGGCCTGACCCAACAGGACCTGGCCAACGCGGCGATCATGACCCGCTCACACATCGCCCACATCGAAGCGGGCCGTCGCGTCCCTTCCAGGGAGGACGCGCGACGGCTGGACATGGCCCTGGGCACGGGCAATGTGCTGAGCAGTTTCCTGCCGCAGGACGATGTGGCCGTCGCCGATTACTTCGAGCCCGCCCGGCAACTCGAACAACAGGCGACGATGATCCAGGAGTTCAGCTACGCATTGGTGCCTGGAATCTTCCAGACAAGAAGGTACGCACACGCGATCATGCGCGCGGGGTTCCCTCCACGGAGTGAGGAGGAGTGCGACAGCCTCGTTGTCACGCGGCTGGAGCGCGCGAAGATCCTCGCCGACCCGGTGACCCCCGTAGTGTGGGCGCTGTTGGACGAGGCGGCTCTACGGAGGCAAGTCGGCGGGCCGGAGGTCATGGCTGAACAGATCAGCCATCTCATCGGCCTGGTGGAATGCGAACGCGTGCGTGTTCACGTAATGCCTTCCAACCTCGGCTACCACTCCCTGCTCCAGGGCATGGTGTCTCTCATGTGGTTCGAGGACCAGCCACCGGCCGCGTACACCGAAGGCGCGTTCATGGGCAAGCTCCACGACTCCCCCGCACTGGTCCAACGCCTCCAAAGTGCATACGCTCTCGCCTTGAGCGACGCACTCCCGCAGAAACAGTCCCTGGCCCTGATGAGGGCGATTGCGAAGGAACACGAACAGCATGACTGAGCTCACCATCCAGGACTCGGCCACACTGAGCGGCTGGCGCAAGTCGTCCTACAGCAACAGCGACGGCGGCAGCTGCGTCGAAGTCCTGGACGGGTACGAGTCCGGGGTCCCCGTCCGAGACTCCAAGACCCCCCACGGCCCCGCACTGATCGTCCCGGCAGCAAGCTGGTCATCCTTCATCGCAGCCCTCAAGAGCACCTCACCTCCGGCCTGACCTGCACCTCACCAAAGGAACCGGACACCATGACTGAGCGCACCATCCCGGGCGCCTCCACACTTCACGGCTGGCGCAAGTCGTCCCACAGCGGCCCTGAGGGCGGCAGTTGCGTCGAGATCCTGGACGGGCACCCCGCAGGTGTCCCCGTCCGGGACTCGAAAACGCCCCACGGGCCCGCGCTGATCGTCGCCGCCGCGAGCTGGGCGGCCTTCGTCGTCGGGCTCAAGGGGACCTCGCGGCCGGTCTGACCTGGGGCTCCGCCGCCCTGTCCAGGACCGGGTGGCCGGGCCCTGGACAGGGTGGAAACCCACCGGTAACTTAGTCTGAGCAAGCGCTTAGCCATGCACAGACGAGGGCGGCGGACCGCCGCGACCGAAGGGAGCCGGCCCAGTGCGCCGTACCGTTTACACCGAGGACCACGAGGCGTTCCGCGAGACCATCCGCGCCTTCATCGAGGCCGAGGTCGTCCCCGTCTACGACGAGTGGTACGCGGCGGGCCAGGTGCCGCGCGAGTTCTACTACAAGCTCGGCGAGCTGGGCGTCTTCGGCATCGAGGTGCCCGAGGAGTTCGGCGGCGCGGGGCTGGAGACCTTCAAGTTCGAGGCCGTGATGGCCGAGGAGACCGCCCGCGCGGGCATCAACTTCGGCGGCTCCGGCGTCCACGTGCTGCTCTGCCTCCCCTACCTCAAGGCGTACGCCACCGAGGAGCAGAAGAAGCGCTGGCTGCCCGACTTCGCGACGGGCCGGACCATGTACGCCATCGCCATGACCGAGCCCGGCACCGGCTCCGACCTGGCGGGCATGAAGACCACCGCCAAGCTCTCCGAGGACGGCACGCACTACGTCCTCAACGGCGCCAAGACCTTCATCACCGGCGGCGTCCACGCCGACAAGGTCATCGTCTGCGCCCGCACCTCCGCGCCCACCGCCGGGGACCGCCGCCACGGCATCTCCCTCTTCGTCGTGGACACCACGTCCGAGGGGTACGCCGTCGGCCGCAAGCTCGACAAGCTGGGCCTGCGCACCTCCGACACCGCCGAGCTGTCCTTCTCCGACGTCAAGGTGCCCGTCGGGGACCTCCTGGGCGAGGAGAACAAGGGCTTCTCCTACCTGGGCCAGAACCTGCCGCAGGAGCGGCTCGGCATCGCCGTCGGCGCGTACGCGCAGGCCAAGGCCGCGATCCGGTTCACCCAGGCGTACGTGCAGGAGCGGACCGTCTTCGGGCAGACTGTCGCCTCCTTCCAGAACACCAAGTTCGAACTGGCCGCCTGCAAGGCGGAGGTGGACGCGGCCGAGGCCGTCGTGGACCGGGCCGTCGAGGCCATCGACGCCGGTGAGCTGACCGCCGCCGAGGCCGCCTCCGCGAAGCTCTTCTGCACCGAGGTCGCGCACCGCGTCATCGACAAGTGCCTCCAGCTGCACGGCGGTTACGGCTACATGAACGAGTACCCGATCGCCCGTCTCTACGCCGACAACCGCGTGAACCGCATCTACGGCGGCACCAGCGAGGTCATGAAGTCCATCATCGCCAAGTCGATGGGGCTCTGAGGGACCGGCCCTTCCACCGGCAGCCCCTCCACCGGCCATGAACGACGCGCTCAGTGACCTCCTCGGCCTGCTCGACCTGGAGCGGATCGAGGAGGACCTCTTCCGCGGCGCCAGCCGCTCCGTCCTGGTCCCCCGCGTCTTCGGGGGCCAGGTCGCGGCCCAGGCGCTGGCCGCGGCGGGCCGTACCGTGCCCGCGGACCGCGTCGCGCACTCGCTGCACGCGTACTTCCTGCGCACCGGCGACGCGGGTGCGCCCATCGTCTACTCGGTGGACCGCATCCGCGACGGGCGTTCCTTCACCACCCGCCAGGTCGTCGCCGTCCAGCACGGCCGGCCCGTCTTCCACCTCACCGCCTCCTTCCAGGCGTACGAGGAGGGCCTCGACCACCAGGCCGTCATGCCCGCCGCGCCGGACCCGGAGACGCTGGCGACCGCGGCCGAGTCGCTGCCCGCGTACCGGGCCGCCTTCCGCACGCCGGACACGGTGGAACGGCTGCTGGAGGCGCGCGGCGCGGTGGACCTGCGGTACGTCACCACCCCGCCCTGGGGCAGTGTGGGCGCGCCGGTGGAGCCGCGTTCGCTGGTGTGGTTCCGTACGGCGGGCAAGGTCGAGACGGACGACGCCCTGCTCCACACCTGCCTGGTCACCTACGTGTCGGACATGACGCTGCTCGATCCGGTGCTGCTGGCGCACGGGCGGGGCGGCTGGGCGGTCGGGGACGTGGTGGGCGCCTCGCTGGACCACGCCATGTGGTTCCACCGGCCGTTGCGGGCGGACGAGTGGCTGCTGTACGACCAGGAGTCGCCCTCGGCGGCGGCGGGCCGGGGCCTGGGCCAGGCGCGCGTCTGGACGCGGGACGGGCGGCTCGCCGCCACCGTCGTACAGGAGGGTGTCGTGCGCGTGCCGCGCGGGTGAGCGGCCGTACCGTCGCCGCATGCCTGAAGAGAACGGGTCCGGGGCGACGTCCGGGGCCGGAAGCCAGAGCGAGAGCGTCGCCACCGTCGTCGTCGCCGTGGTCACCAACCTGGGGATCGCGGCGGCCAAGGCGGTCGGCGGGGTCGTCAGCGGGTCCAGCGCGATGCTGTCGGAGGCCGCGCACTCGGTGGCCGACACGGTGACGGAGATCCTGCTGCTCACCTCGCTGAAACGCAGCGCGAAACCGGCCGACGAGGCGCATCCGCTGGGGTACGGGCCGGAGCGGTACGTCTGGGCGCTGCTGGCCTCGGTCGCCACCTTCGTCGGCGGCGCCGTCTTCGCCGTGTACGACGGCATCCACACGCTGGTCCACGGCGAGGAACCGGGCGACCCGGCGCTGTCGTACGTCGTCCTCGCGGTCGCCTTCCTGCTGGAGGGCTACTCGCTGCTGGTCGCGTGGCGGCAGATGAAGGGCGAGGCGGCGCGGCTGCGGGCCCCGCTGGGGCGGTACGTGAAACAGACCCCGGACACGGCGGTGAAGGCGGTCCTGCTGGAGAACGTGGCCGCGCTGATCGGCCTGGTGCTGGCGGCGGGCGGGCTGCTGGGGGCGCAGCTCACCGGTTCGGGCGTGTACGACGGGGTGGCTTCGCTGCTGATCGGGCTGTTGCTGGTGTGGGTGGCGTGGGAGCTGGGGCGTTCGAACGCGCAGTACCTGATCGGCCGGCCGCTCCCGGCCCCGATGCGGGAGCAGGTGCGGGAGGAGCTGCTGTCCGTGCCGCACATCGAGGGGGTGCTGGAGCTGACGACCCTGGTGCAGGGCCCGGCGGAGGTGCTGGTCGCGGCGAAGGTCGACTTCCACGACCTGGCGTCGGCGCGGCAGGTGGAGGCGGCGTGCGAGGAGGCGGAGGCGCAGTTGCGCGAGCGTTTCCCGGCGATCCGCCGGGTCTACCTGGACCCGACGCCCACGCCCCTGACCCCCGCGCCCCCGGCGCCCGTCCCGGTCCCGCCCGCCCCCTGACAGCTCCTGGGGCGCCCCCGCGCACGCGTCAGAGCAGGTCCGCGGCGGCCAGCAGGTAGGCCACCATCGCGTCGTAGTGGCGCGGGTCGCGGACGTGGTCGTCCAGCGGGACCGCGACCTGGAGGGTGCCCTCGGCCTCGCCGAGGAAGAGGGCCGGGTCGTTGCAGTCCGCGTAGCCCACCGCGTCCAGGCCCCACTGGGCCGCGCAGCCCGCCCAGCCGTGGTCGGCGACGACCAGGTCCGGCCAGGGGCGGCCCTCCGTCGCCAGGCCCTCCAGGATCGCGGCCATCGGCGCCGGGGAGTGGGTGTGCCACAGGGTCGCGCCCTGCTCCAGCACGGCGACGTCGGCGAACTGCCAGACCGAGCCCTCGTCCGCCGCGAGCCCCGCCGGGATCACCACGATCTCGCACCCGGCGGCGCGCAGCGCCCCGGCCGTGGCCCGGTGGACGTCGAGCAGCGCGCCCGGGTGGCCGGTGGCCAGCAGGACGCGCTGGCGGTCCAGGGCGGCCTTGCGCAGCCGCGCCGCCATCCGGTCCAGGCCGGCCACGGTCAGTTCCGGGTCGATGGTGTCCTGGCCCCGGCGGTGGGCCGCGTCGTCCACGACCCCGCACCGCTCGGCCATCACGGCGAGGACGTCCTGCTCGTCCGTCCAGCGGTCGCCCAGCTCCAGGCCGAGCCAGTAGTGCCGGTCGCCGTTGGCGAGCTTGCGGTAGTGGGACAGGTTGTTCTCGCGGGGGGTCGCGACCTGCCCCGCGATCCGGGTGCGGACCAGGTGGTCGACGAGTTCGGCGCGGGTGGGTACGGGCGTCTCTATCGGCTTCGGCATACGGCTCATTCTGCCGCCGCCGGGCCCCGCCCGGAGGGGTTCCGTCCACCTCACCCGGCCCGCCGGGGCCCCCGCCCGGGTCCACGGGCGCGGACCCCGCCCGGGTGGGGGCCCGGCTCCGGCGGGTACGGGCCCACGGGAGCGGGCCGCCCGGCGGGCGGGCCGTCCCTACGGGAGCGGCTGCTCCGAGAGTGCGCCGAAGGCGCCGTGCGCGAGGCTCCGCAGCAGTGACTCCGTCGCCTCCCGGCCCGGGGAGGCCAGGTGCGGGGTGGAGTTCAGCAGGCCGAAGACGGCGTGCACGGCGACCCGTACCTCCGCCTCGGCGGCCCGCGGGTGCAGTTCCCGTACGGTCTCCACCCACAGCTCCACGTACTGGCGCTGGAGCTGGCGGACGAGTTTGCGGTCGGCGTCGCGGAGCCGGTCGAGTTCGCGGTCGTGGAGGGTGATCAACGCCCGGTCGTCGAGGGCGAAGTCGATGTGGCCGTCGATGAGGGAGGACAGGACGGCCGCCGGGTTCCCGGCCGCCTCGGCCACCCGGTGGCGGCCGCCGGTCAGCAGCCGTTCGCTGATGCCGACCAGCAGCTCGGCGAGCATGGCGTCCTTGCCCGCGAAGTGCCGGTACAGGCCGGGGCCGCTGATGCCCACGGCCGCGCCTATCTCGTCGACGCCGACGCCGTGGAATCCGCGCGCGGCGAAGAGGCGGGCCGCCTCACTGAGGATCTGCTCGCGACGGGTGGGGACGGCCGCTCCGGTGCTCATGGGAATCCATTCTAGACAGGGCCGTTAGCGGTCGTTAACCTTGACCGCACAAGGGTTAACGACCACTAACGGCGTGCACCGAGCAAGGGAGCCCGACCGATGCAGCAGGCACCGGTGCTGACGAGCGCCGCGGACCCGGCGTCCGCGGCCTGGCGGACCAACGAGGCCGCCCACCGCGCGCTGGCCGAGGGCCTGCGCGCCCGGCTCGGAGCGGCCCGGCTGGGCGGCGGTGAGAAGGCCCGCGCCCGCCACACCGCCCGGGGCAAGCTCCTCCCGCGCGACCGGGTCGACGCCCTCCTGGACCCCGGCTCCCCCTTCCTGGAGCTGGCCCCGCTGGCCGCCGAGGGCATGTACGGGGGCGCGGCCCCGGCCGCCGGGGTCATCGCGGGCATCGGCCGGGTCAGCGGCCGGGAGTGCGTGATCGTCGCGAACGACGCCACCGTCAAGGGCGGCACGTACTACCCGATGACCGTCAAGAAGCACCTGCGGGCCCAGGAAGTGGCCCTGGAGAATCGTCTCCCCTGCCTCTACCTGGTCGACTCGGGCGGCGCCTTCCTCCCGATGCAGGACGAGGTCTTCCCCGACCGCGAGCACTTCGGCCGGATCTTCTACAACCAGGCCCGCATGTCCGGCGCGGGCATCGCGCAGATCGCGGCCGTCCTCGGCTCCTGCACGGCGGGCGGCGCCTACGTCCCGGCCATGAGCGACGAGGCCGTCATCGTCCGCGGCCAGGGCACCATCTTCCTGGGCGGCCCGCCGCTGGTGAAGGCGGCCACCGGCGAGGTGGTCACGGCCGAGGAGCTGGGCGGCGGCGAGCTGCACTCCCGGGTCTCCGGGGTCACCGACCACCTCGCCGAGGACGACGCGCACGCGCTGCGGATCGTCCGGAACATCGTGGCGACCCTGCCGGAGCGCGGGGCCCTGCCCTGGCCGGTCGAGGCGGCCGAGGAGCCGAAGGTGGACCCGTACGGGCTGTACGGCGCCGTCCCCGTCGACTCCCGCACCCCCTACGACGCCCGCGAGATCATCGCCCGGGTGGTGGACGGCTCCCGCTTCCAGGAGTTCAAGGCGGAGTTCGGGCAGACCCTGGTCACCGGCTTCGCCCACCTCCACGGCCACCCGGTCGGGATCGTCGCCAACAACGGCATCCTCTTCTCCGAGTCCGCGCAGAAGGGCGCCCACTTCATCGAGTTGTGCGACCGGCGCGGCATCCCGCTGCTCTTCCTCCAGAACATCTCCGGCTTCATGGTCGGCCGCGACTACGAGGCCGGCGGCATCGCCAAGCACGGCGCCAAGATGGTGACGGCCGTGGCCTGCGCCCGGGTCCCGAAGCTGACGGTGGTGGTCGGCGGCTCGTACGGGGCGGGCAACTACTCGATGTGCGGGCGGGCCTACTCGCCCCGGTTCCTGTGGATGTGGCCCAACGCCAAGATCTCCGTGATGGGCGGGGAACAGGCCGCCTCCGTGCTGGCCACCGTCAAGCGCGACCAGATCGAGGGGGCGGGCCAGGAGTGGCCCGCCGAGGCCGAGGAGGCGTTCAAGGCCCCGGTCCGCGCGCAGTACGAGGAGCAGGGCAACGCCTACTACGCCACCGCCCGGCTGTGGGACGACGGGGTCATCGACCCGCTGGAGACCCGGCAGGTGCTGGGGCTGGCCCTGACCGCGTGCGCCAACGCCCCGCTGGGCGATTCGGCCTTCGGCATCTTCCGGATGTGAGGACAGTGAGCACTGTGAGGAGTGTGAGGGACGTGTTCACCACTGTTCTGGTCGCCAACCGCGGTGAGATCGCCGTCCGCGTCATCCGCACCCTGCGGCGGACGGGCCTGCGCTCGGTCGCGGTCTTCAGCGACGCGGACGCCGACGCGCGCCATGTCCGGGAGGCCGACACGGCCGTCCGGATCGGCCCCGAGGCGGCCTCCGAGAGTTACCTGTCCGTGGACCGGCTGCTGGAGGCGGCCCGCCGCACCGGGGCCGGGGCCGTCCACCCGGGGTACGGCTTCCTCGCGGAGAACGCCGGGTTCGCGGCGGCCTGCGAGGCGGCCGGGCTGGTCTTCATCGGGCCGCCCGCCTCGGCGATCTCCCTGATGGGCGACAAGATCCGGGCCAAGGCCACGGTCGCGGCGGCGGGCGTGCCCGTGGTCCCCGGCTCCTCGGGCAGCGGCCTCTCGGACGCCGAACTCGTCGCCGCCGCCCGGGAGACCGGCCTGCCGGTGCTGCTGAAACCCTCGGCGGGCGGCGGCGGCAAGGGCATGCGGCTGGTGCGCGACGAAGCCCTGCTGGGCGAGGAGATCGCGGCGGCCCGGCGCGAGGCGCGGGCCTCCTTCGGTGACGGCACCCTGCTGGTGGAGCGGTGGATCGACGCGCCCCGGCACATCGAGATCCAGATCCTGGCGGACACGCACGGGAACGTGGTCCACCTGGGCGAGCGCGAGTGCTCGCTCCAGCGGCGCCACCAGAAGGTGATCGAGGAGGCGCCGAGCGTCCTGCTCACCCCCGGACTGCGGGCGTCGATGGGCGCGGCGGCGGTGGAGGCGGCGCGCGCCTGCGGGTACGTGGGCGCGGGGACGGTGGAGTTCATCGTGCCCGGCGGCGACCCGTCCTCCTACTTCTTCATGGAGATGAACACCCGCCTCCAGGTGGAACATCCGGTGACGGAGCTGGTGACCGGGCTGGACCTGGTCGAGCTCCAGCTCCGGGTGGCGGCCGGCGAGCCGCTGGGCTTCGGCCAGTCCGAGGTGACCCTGACGGGCCACGCGGTCGAGGCCCGGGTCTACGCGGAGACGGCCTCCCGGGAGGGCGGGCACGGGTTCCTGCCGTCCGGGGGGACGGTGCTGGCGCTGTCGGAGCCGTCCGGCGGGCCGGTGCGCACGGACTCCGGGCTCGCGGTGGGCGTCGCGGTGGGCTCGGCGTACGACCCGATGCTGTCGAAGGTGATCGCGTACGGCCCGGACCGGGCGAGCGCGCTGCGGACGCTGCGGGCGGCGCTGGCCGACACCGTCGTCCTGGGCGTCCCCGTCAACACCGGGTTCCTGCGCAGGCTGCTGGCCCATCCGGCGGTGGTCTCGGGCGAGCTGGACACAGGCCTGGTCGAGCGGGAGCTGCCGTCCCTGCTGCCCGGTCCGGTGCCGGACGAGGTGTACGCCACGGCCGCGCTGCTGGCCGGGCCCCGGGCTCCGGCGGGTCCCGGCTGGGTGGACCCGTTCGGGGTGCCCGACGGCTGGCGGCTGGGCGGGACCCCGGCCTGGACGGTCCGTCACCTGCGCCTGGCGGGCCAGGAGCCGGTGGAGATCCGGACCCGGGCGCGGGGCGCGGAGTCCGAGCTGCTGCTCGGCGGGGTGGGCGGCGGCACGGCCCCGGCGGCTCCAGCGGCTCCGGCCGGGGAGGCCGGGGTACCGGTCCGGGCCCGGGTCGTCACCCGTGGCCCCGACCGCGTCACGGTCGAACTCGACGGCCTCACCCACCGCTTCGCCTGGGCCGCCTCCCCGGACGGGCTCTGGCTCGGCCGGGACGGCGACAGCTGGCACGTCCTGGACCACGACCCCGTCGAGGCGAGCCTGCGCGGCGGGCCGGGCGGCGGCGCCGACGCGCTGGCCGCGCCGATGCCCGGGACGGTCACCGTCGTCAAGGTGGCGCTCGGGGACGAGGTCGTGGCCGGGCAGAGCCTGCTGGTCGTCGAGGCGATGAAGATGGAGCACGTCATCTCCGCCCCGCACGCGGGGACGGTCACCGGCCTGGACGTCTCGCCGGGCACCACCGTCGCCATGGACCAGGTCCTGGCGGTCGTCACCCCGGCGCGGGCGGCGGACGTGCCCGGACCGGCGGAGGCCGCCTCCGGACCCGCGCCCGGACCCGCGCCCGCCCCGGCGGCGGAGGCCCGGCGGTGAACGGGCCGAACGGGCCGAAGGCGCCGGACGGGACGCAGGCACCGGACGGGCGGGACGGGCCGAGCGGCCAGAGCGGGCCGGGAGAGTTCACCGGTCCGGCCGGGCTGCCCATGGCCGTGCCGGCCCCCGGTCTGCCGGCCCGGGTCCGCATCCACGAGGTCGGCCCGCGCGACGGGCTCCAGAACGAGAAGACGACCGTACCCACCGCCGTCAAGGCCGAGTTCGTCCACCGGCTGGCGGCGGCGGGCCTGGCCACCATCGAGGCCACCAGCTTCGTCCACCCGAAGTGGGTCCCCCAGCTCGCCGACGCCGAGGAACTCTTCCCGCTCCTCGCCGACGTGGGGGCCGCGCTCCCCGTCCTCGTCCCCAACGAGCGCGGGCTCGACCGGGCGCTGGCGCTCGGCGCGCGCCGGATCGCCGTCTTCGGTTCGGCCACCGAGACCTTCGCCGCCCGCAACCTCAACCGGACCGTCGCCGGGTCCCTCGCCATGTTCGAGCCCGTCGTGGCCCGCGCCAAGCGGGAGGGGGCCCACGTCAGGGGCTACCTCTCGATGTGCTTCGGCGACCCGTGGGAGGGCCCGGTCCCGGTCCACCAGGTGGTCGGCACCGCCCGCGCCCTGCTCGACCTCGGCTGCGACGAGCTGAGCCTCGGCGACACCATCGGCGTCGCCACGCCCGGCCATGTCCTGGCCCTGCTCCGCGCGCTGAAAGGGGCGGGCGTGGGCACCGACCGGATCGGCGTGCACTTCCACGACACCTACGGCCAGGCCCTCTCCAACACCCTCGCCGCGCTCCAGCACGGCGTGAGCACGGTCGACGCCTCCGCCGGCGGCCTCGGCGGCTGCCCGTACGCGAAGAGCGCCACCGGCAACCTCGCCACCGAGGACCTGGTCTGGATGCTCGACGGCCTCGGCATCGAGACCGGGGTAGACCTGGCCGCCCTCACCGCCACGAGCGGGTGGATGGCCGGGCAGTTGGGCCGCCCCAGCCCCTCCCGTACCGTCCGCGCCCTCTTGAACCAGGCACCGTCCCCCAAGGAGTGACGAAGACCATGTCCCTCGACCACCGGCTCACCCCCGAGCACGAGGAACTCCGCCGCACCGTGGAGGCGTTCGCGCACGACGTGGTGGCGCCCAGGATCGGCGACTTCTACGAGCGCCACGAGTTCCCGTACGAGATCGTCCGCGAGATGGGCCGCATGGGCCTGTTCGGCCTGCCCTTCCCCGAGGAGTACGGGGGCATGGGCGGCGACTACCTCGCCCTGGGCATCGCCCTGGAGGAGCTGGCCCGCGTCGACTCCTCCGTCGCCATCACCCTGGAGGCCGGGGTCTCCCTCGGCGCGATGCCGATCCACCTCTTCGGCACCGAGGAGCAGAAGCGGCGGTGGCTGCCGGGAATGTGCGCGGGCGAGAGCCTCGGCGCCTTCGGCCTGACCGAACCGGACGGCGGCAGCGACGCCGGGGGCACCCGCACCACGGCCGTCCGCGACGGCGACGAGTGGGTGATCAACGGCTCGAAGTGCTTCATCACCAACTCCGGTACGGACATCACCGCCCTGGTCACCGTCACCGCCGTGACGGGCCGCACGGCGGACGGCCGCCCGCAGATCTCCTCGATCATCGTCCCGTCCGGCACCCCGGGCTTCACGGTGGCCGCCCCCTACTCCAAGGTCGGCTGGAACGCCTCGGACACCCGCGAGCTGTCCTTCACCGACGTACGCGTCCCCCTCGCCAACCTCCTCGGCGAGGAGGGGCGCGGCTACGCCCAGTTCCTGCGCATCCTGGACGAGGGCCGCATCGCGATCTCGGCGCTCGCCACCGGTCTCGCGCAGGGCTGCGTGGACGAGTCGGTGAAGTACGCGAAGGAGCGCCGGGCCTTCGGCCGCCCGATCGGCGACAACCAGGCCATCCAGTTCAAGCTCGCGGACATGGAGATGCGCGCGCACATGGCCCGGGTCGGCTGGCGGGACGCGGCCTCCCGCCTCGTCCACGGCGAGTCCTTCAAGAAGGAGGCGGCCCTCGCCAAGCTGTACTCCTCGACGGTCGCCGTCGACAACGCGCGCGAGGCCACCCAGATCCACGGCGGCTACGGGTTCATGAACGAGTACCCGGTGGCCCGGATGTGGCGGGACTCCAAGATCCTGGAGATCGGCGAGGGGACCAGCGAGGTCCAGCGCATACTCATCGCCCGCGAGCTGGGTTTCCCCGGCTGAGCCGGGGCGGTCCCGCACCGGCCCCGGCCCTGGAGACCGGGCGGGGCGGTGCGGAGCGGTGCGCGGAGGGCAGGGCGGGGCCGGGCGGCGGGGGCCGGGTGAGCCTCGCCACAGGAGCCCCAGGGGGCACGGAAGGCCACACATTTCTAGCCAAGGTTAGGCTAACCTTCCCTGCGAACGGCCCGTGGTCACCTGACCTGATACGCACGAAATCGGATACATCGCCATGCCCAAGCCCCCCACCTCCCTCCTCTCCCGTCGCGGTGTCATCGCGGCCGGCGGCGCCCTCGGCCTCGTCGCGGCGCTCACCGCCTGCGGCGGTGCGGACCCCGCGAAGGACGAGAAGACGGGCGGCGCGGACCAGGGCGGCGCGGCCTCGGGCCCCTGGTCCTTCAAGGACGACCTCGGCAAGGAAATCACCGCCAAGTCGACGCCGAAGAACATCGTCGCCTTCACCGGCACCGCCGCCGCGCTGTACGACTACGGCATCCCCGTCAAGGGCGTCTTCGGCCCGACGAAGACCGCCGACGGCAAGGCCGACGTCCAGGCCGGTTCGATGGACATCTCCAAGGTCGAGATCCTCGGCAACGTCTACGACCAGTTCAACGTCGAGAAGTACGCGGCCCTCCAGCCCGACCTGCTCGTCACCAACACCTGGGACGGCAGCTACTGGTACGTGCCGGAGGCGTCCAAGGACAAGATCACGAAGCTGGCCCCGGCCGCCGCGATCTCCGTGGGCGGCGACGCCACCCTCGACAAGGCGCTGGCGCGCACCGCCGACCTGGCCCGGTCCCTCGGCGCCGACCTGGCCTCCCAGGCCAACACGGACGCCAAGGCCCGCTTCGAGGCCGCCTCCGCCAAGGTCCGCGAGGCCACCAAGGCCAACCCGGGCGTCAAGGTGCTCGTCGGCTCCGGCTCGGCGGACCTGTTCTACGTCTCCACCCCGAAGACCTCGGCCGACCTGAAGTACTTCGAGCAGCTCGGCGTCGAGTTCATCACTCCGCAGAAGCTGGACGAGGGTGGCTTCTTCGAGTCTCTGAGCTGGGAGAACGCCGGCAAGTACCCGGCTGACGTCATCCTGCTGGACAACCGCACCAGCGCCCTCCAGCCGGAAGCCCTGACGGCGAAGCCGACCTGGGCCCAGCTCCCCGCGGTCAAGGCCGGCCAGGTCGTGCCGCGCGTGACCGAGCCGATCTACTCGTACGACAAGTGCGCCCAGATCCTGGAGGACCTCGCGAAGGCCGTCCAGAACGCCAAGAAGGTCAGCTGACCTCAGCGCCGTGACGGGGGCCGTGCCCCGGGCTCGATGCCCGGGGCACGGCCCCCGGCGGCGCACCCGCATCGATTCCCGATCGATTCCCAGGGGGGACCCACCGCATGTCCGTCACCGCGCCCGTCACCGCGCCCGTCACCGCGCCCGACGCCCCGGCCGTCGCCCACTTCCGCTTCTTCGCGATGGAAGTGGTCCGCACCCGCCGCGTCGGCCACTCGTTCCTGCGCGTCACCTTCGGCGGCGAGTCCCTCACGGGCTTCCGCTCGGGCGGGTTCGACCAGAGCCTGTCGCTCTTCCTGCCGCTCGCGCACCAGGAGCACACGGTGCTCCCGTCCACGGACGAGGACACCTGGTTCGCCGCCTGGCGGGGGATACCGGACGAGGAGCGTCCGGTGATGCGCTCGTACACCGTGCGCGAGCAGCGGCGTACGGACGGGGGCACCGAGGAGGTCGACATCGACTTCGTCCTGCACGGCGCCGAGGAGGGGGCCGCGCACGCGGCGGGCTCCCCCGCCGCCGACTGGGCCGCGCGGGCCGTCGTGGGCAGCCGCGTCCTGGCGATCGGCCCGGCCGTCGCGGAGAACAAGTCCGTGCGGTTCCAGCCGCCGGCCGGCAGCGACGCGATCTGGATGTACGCGGACGAGACCGCGCTCCCGGCCGCCGCCGCGATCCTGGACCGGCTGCCCGCCGGGACCCGGGTGCGGGCCTGGTTCGAGGTCCCGCACGCGGACGACCGCCTGGACCTGGCCACCCCCGCGGACGCGGACATCACCTGGATCGTGCGCGAGAGCGCGGGCCGGGAGCGGACCGGGGCCGTGCTGGAGGCGCTCCGCGCGGACGGGCCGACGGCCGCCCTGACTCCGTACGTGTGGCTGGCGGGCGAGTCGGGCACGATTCGCGCGGTGCGCCGCCACTTCGTGCAGGAACGTTGCGTCGACCGGCGCGCCGTGCGCTTCACCGGGTACTGGCGGCTCGGCGCGAGCGAGGAGCAGTTGCTCGCCGAGGCGTACGCGGGCAAGGCCGCCAGCGAGGACCCCGCCTCCGCGCTGTAGACCGTCACAGAGCGCCGCAGACCGCTGTGAACCAGCCAGGCCGCCACAGGCCGTCATGGCTCGCCGTGGACCGTCGTGGACCGCGTGACCCCCGGGGCCCTTCGGGGCTCCGGGCGGCCCCGCACGACCTGAGCGACCCTGAACGACCCTGCTCGACCTTGAGCGACCCCGGGCGTCAACTCCCGTGGACCGTGCGAATTTCGGACAGATGGGCCCCGGCCGGAAGTCGGGGCTCATCCGCATTTGGATCAGGGCTTAGGTTAGGCTAACCTAAACTCCGCACTTCCACCCCCCTCTTCCCCTGCCCGGAGGAAAGTTGATGCGTTCGCATCTGCTCAACGAGACGACCGCGGACCTCTACCGGCGTTCCGTCACCGAGGGCGTCGACCGCGTCGCCGCCAAACTCGCGTCCACGCGCCGCCCCCACACCGGCATATCCGTCGACGAACTGGCCCCCGTCATCAACGGGATAGACCTGGACACGCCGCTGGACGACCCGGCCGCCGCCCTCGACGAGCTGGAAGAGGTCTACCTGCGCGACGCGGTGTACTTCCACCACCCGCGCTACCTCGGGCACCTCAACTGCCCCGTCGTCATCCCCGCGGTGCTCGGCGAGGCCATCCTCTCCGCCGTCAACTCCTCCCTCGACACCTGGGACCAGTCCATCGGCGGCACGCTCATCGAGCGCCGCCTCATCGACTGGACCGCCCAGCGCATCGGCCTCGGCCCCGGCGCGGACGGCATCTTCACCTCCGGCGGCAGCCAGTCCAACTTCCACGCGCTGCTCCTCGCCCGTGACGAGGCCTGCCGGATCGTCATGAAGGAGGCCCTGGACACCGGGCGCGAACTCCCGA
Organism: Streptomyces sp. NPDC051567; assembly: GCF_044454165.1. NCBI lineage: Bacteria > Bacillati > Actinomycetota > Actinomycetes > Kitasatosporales > Streptomycetaceae > Streptomyces > Streptomyces sp. NPDC051567. The sequence continues at coordinate 211,974 of NZ_JBITDK010000003.1, forward strand.
AGTCCGAGGTCCTCCCCAAGCTCCGCATCTTCACCTCCGAGGCCAGCCACTTCAGCGTGAAGAAGTCGGCCGCCATGCTCGGACTCGGCTACGAGGCCGTCATCGCCGTCCCGGTCGACCGCAACCGCCGGATGGACACCGCGGTACTCGCCCTGGAGCTGGAGAACTGCCGCCGCGACGGCCTCTTCCCGATGGCCGTCGTCGCCACCGCCGGCACCACCGACTTCGGGTCCATCGACCCGCTCCCCGAGATCGCCCGCCTGGCCGCCGAGCACACCGCGTGGATGCACGTGGACGCCGCGTACGGCTGCGGACTGCTGGTCTCCCCCACCCGCCGGCACCTCCTCGACGGCATCGAGCGGGCCGACTCGGTCACGGTCGACTACCACAAGTCCTTCTTCCAGCCCGTCAGTTCCAGCGCCATGCTGGTCCGCGACCGCGACACCCTCAAGCACGCCACCTACCACGCGGACTACCTCAACCCGCGCCGGATGGCCGAGGAGCGCATCCCCAACCAGGTGGACAAGTCCATCCAGACCACGCGCCGCTTCGACGCGCTCAAGCTCTGGATGACCCTGCGCGTCATGGGCGCCGACGGCATCGGCTCGCTCTTCGACGAGGTCATCACCCTGGCCGCGGCCGGCTGGGACATCATCGACGCCGACCCGCGCTTCGAGGTCGTCGTCAAACCGCAGATCTCCACCCTGGTCTTCCGCTACGTCCCGGGCCCGGAAGCGGGCGAGGTCCGCGCCGACCTCCTCGACGAGGCCAACCTGCACGCCCGCAAGGCCCTGTTCGCCTCCGGCGAGGCCGTCGTCGCGGGCACCAAGGTGGACGGGAACCAGTACCTGAAGTTCACCCTCCTCAACCCGCAGACCACGACCGCCGACATCACGGCCGTCCTCGACCTCCTCGCGTCCCACGCCGAGCAGTACCTGGGAGAATCCCTTGTCCACGCCTCGTGAGCCCCGCCGGCCTCTCGACTTCATCGGTATCGGCCTCGGCCCCTTCAACCTGGGGCTCGCCTGCCTGACCGCGCCGATCGAGGAGCTCGACGGTCTCTTCATCGAGTCGAAGCCGCACTTCGAGTGGCACGCCGGAATGTTCCTGGACGGCGCCCACCTTCAGACGCCGTTCATGTCGGACCTGGTCACCCTCGCCGACCCGACCTCGCCGTTCTCCTTCCTGAACTACCTGAAGGAGAAGGACCGGCTGTACTCCTTCTACATCCGGGAGAACTTCTACCCGCTGCGGACCGAGTACAACGACTACTGCCGCTGGGCCGCGGACCGCCTGGAGAACGTCGCGTGGTCGACCTCCGTCACCGAGGTCACCTACGAAGAGCAGGCCGGCCTGTACGAGGTCCACACCGACCGGGGCGAGACCTTCCGCGCCCGCCGCCTGGTCCTGGGCACCGGCACCCCGCCGTTCGTCCCCGCCGCCTGCGAGGACCTCGGCGGCGACTTCCTCCACAACTCCGCCTACATGCAGAACAAGGCGGAGCTCCAGCGGAAGAAATCGATCACCCTGGTCGGCTCCGGCCAGAGCGCGGCCGAGATCTACTACGACCTCCTCGCGGAGATCGACGTCCACGGCTACCAGCTCAACTGGGTCACCCGCTCCCCGCGGTTCTTCCCGCTGGAGTACACCAAGCTGACGCTGGAGATGACCTCCCCGGAGTACGTGGACTACTTCCACGCGCTCCCGGAGCAGACCCGCTACCGGCTGGAGACCCAGCAGAAGAACCTCTTCAAGGGCATCGACGGCGAGCTGATCAACGCCATCTTCGACCTGCTCTACCAGAAGAAGGTCACCTCCTCGGGCCCGGTCACCACCAGCCTGCTGACCAACACCTCCCTCAACTCGGCGGCGTACGACACCACCACGGGCACGTACACCCTGGGGGTCCGCCAGGAGGAGCAGGAGCGCGACTTCTCGATCACCACCGAGGGCCTGGTGCTGGCCACCGGCTACAAGTACAGCGTCCCGGAGTTCCTGGCCCCGGTGCGCGAGCGGCTGAACTTCGACAGCCACGGGCGCCCCGACGCCGCCCGCAACTACAGCATCGACACCACCGGCCGCGGCGTGTTCCTGCAGAACGGCACGGTCCACAACCACTCGATCACCTCGCCCGACCTGGGCATGGCCGCGTACCGCAACGCGTACATCATCGGGGAACTCCTGGGCCGCGAGTACTACAAGGTCGAGAAGTCCATCGCGTTCCAGCAGTTCGCGGCTCCGGAAGGCACCCTCGCATGAGCACGTCCCCCACCACCCCCACCACCCTCTACAGCCGCACCGACGCGGCCCTCGGCACCTTCACCGTCCGCCCCCTGGACCCGAAGGCCGACGCGGAACTCCTGCACGGCTGGGTCACCCACCCCAAGGCCGCGTTCTGGATGATGCAGGACGCCACCCCGGCGGAGGTCGAGCGCGAGTACACGAAGATCACCGAGGCCGAGCACCACGACGCCTTCATCGGCCTCCACGAGGGCCGCCCGGCCTTCCTGATGGAGCGCTACGACCCGAGCCGGATCGAGCTGGCCGGGCTCTACGACGCCCGGTACGGCGACGTCGGCATGCACTTCCTCGTCGCGCCCAGCGACCGGCCGCTGCACGGGTTCACCCTGGCCGTCATCACCACCGTCATGGGGGCCGTGTTCGCGGACCCGGCCGCGACGCGCGTCGTGGTGGAGCCGGACATCCGCAACACCGCCGTGCACGCCCTGAACGCGGCCGTCGGCTTCGTCCCCGAGGGCCCGCTCACCAAGCCGGAGAAGGAAGCCCTGCTGAGCTTCTGCACCCGCGCCCAGTTCGAGGCCGCCACCGGCGCGGCCGGCACCACCGGCATCACCGGGGGTGCGATATGAGCCTCTCCGACGCCATCGCGCACCTCTCCCCCGAGCTGTGGGAGCGCGCCAACCGCTCCCTGGTCCGCAAGGCCCTGGCGGAGTTCTCCCACGAACGCCTGCTGACCCCCAAGCCGCTGGGCGACTCCCGGTACGCGGTCCTCAGCGACGACGGCACCGTCGAGTACCGCTTCACCGCCGCCCTGCACTCCCTGGACCACTGGGCGGTGGAGGAGTCCTCCCTCACCCGCCACCGGGACGGCGCCGAGCTCCCGCTGGACGCGATCGACTTCCACATCGAGCTGCGCGAGAGCCTGGGCCTGAGCGCCGAGGTCCTGCCCGTCTACCTGGAGGAGATCTCCTCCACCCTGGCGGGCACCGGCTACAAGTACACCAAGCCGCAGGTCTCCTCCGCCGTCCTCGCGAAGTCCTCGTTCCAGGACATCGAGACGGGCATGACCGAGGGCCACCCCTGCTTCGTGGCCAACAACGGCCGGCTCGGCTTCGGCGTGCACGACTACCGCGCGTACGCCCCGGAGACCGCGAACCCGGTCCACCTGGTGTGGGTCGCCGCCCGCAAGGACGTCTCCACCTTCACGGCGGGCGCGGGCCTGGACCACGACTCGTTCGTCCGCGCCGAGCTGGGCGAGGCCGCCCTCGCCGGTTTCGCGGCCCGGATGACGGAACTGGGCCTGGACCTGGCCGACTACCACCTGCTGCCGGTCCACCCCTGGCAGTGGTGGAACAAGACCACGGTCACCTTCGCCGCCGAGATCGCGAACCGCAGGCTGGTGCTGCTCGGCGAGGGCGAGGACGCCTACCTGGCGCAGCAGTCGATCCGTACGTTCTTCAACCGCAGCGCGCCGGAGAAGCACTACGTCAAGACCGCCATCTCGGTCCTGAACATGGGCTTCATGCGGGGCCTGTCGGCCGCGTACATGGAGGCCACCCCGGCCATCAACGACTGGCTGCACCAGCTGATCGCGGGCGACGAGGTCCTCCGGTCGGTGGAGTTCTCGATCATCCGCGAGCGGGCGGCGATCGGCTACCACCACCGCCAGTACGAGCGCGCCACCGACCGCTACTCGCCCTACCGCAAGATGCTGGCCGCGCTCTGGCGCGAGTCCCCGGTGGCCTCCCTCAAGGAGGGCGAGCGCCTGGCCACGATGGCCTCGCTGCTGCACGTGGACGCCGAGGGCAAGTCCTTCGTCGGCGCGCTGATCGCGGAGTCGGGCCTCACCCCGGCCGAGTGGCTGCGCTCCTACCTGCGCGCGTACCTGGTGCCGCTGCTGCACTGCTTCTACCAGTACGACCTCGCGTACATGCCGCACGGCGAGAACACCATCCTCGTCATCGAAGGCGGCGTGGTGAAGCGGGCGATCTTCAAGGACATCGCCGAGGAGATCGTGGTCATGGACCCGGACGCGGTCCTGCCGCCCGCGGTCGAGCGGGTCCGGGCGGACATCCCGGAAGACATGAAGCTGCTGTCGGTCTTCACGGACGTCTTCGACTGCTTCTTCCGCTTCCTGGGCTCCATCCTGACCTCGGAGGGCATCTGCACGGAGGAGACCTTCTGGCGGGCGGTGGCCGACTGCGGCCACGACTACCAGGAGTCCGTGCCGCAGCTCGCGGAGCGCTTCGAGCGGTACGACCTCTTCGCCGAGGAGTTCCAGCTCTCCTGCCTCAACCGCCTCCAGCTGCGGAACAACAAGCAGATGGTCGACATCGCCGACCCGGCTGCCGCGCTCCAGCTGATCGGCACCCTCAAGAACCCCGTCGCGCCCTTCGCGCGGCGGTGAACCGGGGGCGGGCGGTGTTCCCCGAAACGGTCCCTCGGGCACCCGCCCGCCCCTCCCCCACCCCGGCGGCGTGCCCGCGAAGCCCTGCCTGGCCTCCTCCGCGAGCACGCCGCCGGGGTGTGTGCGGTCAGTCCGTGGCCTTTGGGTGGCCGGTGCCCGCGTAGGTGATCCACGCGGTTCGGCCGGTGTCGTCCAGCAGGTACCAGACGCGTCCGCCGCCTGTGACCTCGTACTGCCAGCGTTCCAGTTCCTGGCCCTTGAAAGTGCCGGTACCGAGCTTGCCCTTGAGGCGGTGGTGACGGTCGGGATGGTCGACGGCCCGGGGGGTGGCACGGATCTTCTCGAAGGCACGACGCAGGTTGCCCGCCGCCTGGCGGCCCAGGTGTTCCCAGCCGTCGGCGGCCTCGGAGCTGGCGAAGCGAAGGTCGTACTCGTCCCCGGTCGGGGGCGGCGCGGCCCGGTCTCCGCGCTTCGGGCTCACTCCGCCGCCCCGGGAACGGGTACCGGCCCGAGATCGCCCTCGGGTTCGCGGGTGAGGAGGGCGAGCAGCGCGGGGTCCGCGTGGACCTCGGCGCTGTGGCGCCACTGGGTGAGCAGGAGCGCGATCGGGGCGAGGTTGTCCAGGGCCACCGCGCCGCGCGCGGTGACCACCAGCTCGCGGAGCAGGGTGTCGACGTCCTCCGCGGGCAGGAACGTGCTCCACGGCAGCGCCTCGGGCAGCGCCTGGCGCAGGGCGGCGATGTTCTCCGTCCTCGCCAGAGCCGTCAGCAGCCGCGAGGTGAAGTCCACGACCGAGGCGTCCCGCTCCATCTGCTCGACGCGCATCAGGGCCAGGTCCCCCGCGTCACGCCGCCGCAGCCGTAGCGCGCGGACGGCGTCCAGTCTGCGCGTGGTCGCGGCGGGGTGGTGGAGCAGCTCGCTGAAGGGCACGTCCTCATAGGCCGAAGTCATGACATCCACAGTAGCTCGGATGTCGGCTCTGCGGGTGCGACGCGCCTTCACCGCCCACGTGGGTGGGGTGGGGCTCCGCCGAGTCGGGATTCGGCAGCGCCCTCAGTGACGGGGGTGCTGGGGCGGCGAACATGAAGGCAACCCGCCGCCCGCCCAGCACGGGTCCGCTCGCCGTTCCGTCCTCCCGCACTCCGGTGCACTCCGGCATGGTCCGCACTCCGCATGGGGCGCGGGGGTGCGGACCACCGGCCCGGCGCGGTCAGATGCCGGGCCGGTGACCTCGCACCGTCCTCAGGTCAGCCTCAGGCCGTCTTCACGGAGAGCTCGGCCCAGACCCGCTTCCCGGGTCCGCCGCGCTCCCCGAAGGCCCACCGGTCGGCGACGGCCGCGACGAGGAACAGTCCCCGGCCGCCATCGCCTTCGCCGTCCGGCACCGCGACCTCCGGCAGCCCGGGGCAGGCGTCGTGCACCTCGACCCGTACGCCGTCGGCGATCCGCACGTACCGCGTCTCGATCTCCCGGTCCCGGGGCCCCACCGCGTGCCGTACGGCGTTGGTGACGAGTTCGGACGCGACCAGCAGGGCGTCCCCCTCCAGCTCGGAGAGGCCCCAGTCGGCGAGCGCCTTGCGCAGCTCCGCCCGCGCGAGCGCCACACACCGCGCCTCCCGCCGCCACCGCCGCACCACTTGCTCCTGCTCCCTCACCGGGCCACCGCCCACCCGTGCGGGCCGATAAAATGCACCATGTTGACGCTCCTCGTAAGCGTTGGCCACGCCCCCGGACCGTTCGCGCGGTCGCGGGGGTCCTCTCGTCTGAGCACATGACAGCCATCACCCTTTGTCGCCAGCAGCAACTTTGAGTGACGCAAGGCCCAGCCTGCTCTGCTCACACGCGTTCCGCAAGCGGCTCTTTGGAAATGGTTCCATGATCTTTTGCGCGAGGTAGTCTCTGGCGCATACGCCCAGTTGGGAGAGTTCAATGTCCGTTGGTAGGCCACCAGTTCGACGTCGTCGCCTCTCGGCGCTCCTCATCAAGTTCCGCGAGGAAGCCGGCAGGACGACCGACGACGCGGCCGAACGGATCGGCTGCCACCGAACGAAGATCAACCGGATCGAGAACGCCCGATTGGGCATCTCCCTCGGCGAGCTGCGCGATCTGCTCACCTTCTACGGCGTCACGAGCGACACCCAGATCGAGGAGATGGTGGCACTCGCCGGGAAGGGGCGGCCTCCTGGCTGGGTGCAACGAGTAGTTGCGACACGCGAGTCCTACTCCGACTTCATCAGTTACGAGGAAACAGCCCGCTCCATCCGCTCACTCCAGACGATCTTGATCGCGGGACTGTTGCAGACGCCGGACTACGCGCGAGCTGCGATTGGCTCCGTGCAGCCGCTGCTCTCCCGCGAGCAGGCCGATGCCTTGGTGACGGCACGACTGGAACGACAGGCACTCCTTCACCGTCCCGAGCCGCCGCGCTTCTCGGTCATCCAGCACGAGGCCGCGCTCCGTATGGAGGTGGGCGGCCGTCTGGTCATGGGGCAGCAGCTCGACCACTTGGTCCGCATGTCGGAGAGTCCGGCCATCGAGCTGCGTGTGGTCTCCAACCAGGCCGGTGCCAGCGCGGCACTGTTCGGGCCCTTCGTCTTGTTCGACTTCGCCAATCCGGCGTTCCCGGACGTCGTATGCCTTGAGCACCGGACGGGGACGGTCTTTCTGGAGTCCCCGGAAGAGACCGAGGAGTACACGCCGATCTTCGATCTGCTCCGTCAAGTCGCGCTGAGCCCGGACGCCAGCCGGGAACTGATCACTTCCGTACGCAAGGACATGTAGATGCAGACCGAAACGACGCCCCACATGAACACCGCCGATCCACGAAACACCACTTGGCGCAAAAGCAGCTACAGCGGCGTGGGCGGCGACTGCGTCGAGGTGGCGGAGACCGCCGACGGCGGGCGGGCCGTACGCGACAGCAAGGACACCGCCCGCACCGGCCTCCGGTGCACCGCACCCGCCTGGGCCGCCTTCCTCCACGGAGTGACGGGCTGGATCAGTCCGCTGCGGTAAGGGCGTCGACCAGCAGCCTCCCTTGTGGGGCGCCTCCGCGGAGCAGCAGAGCGGCCACCTTGTGGAGCTCCCCCCAGGCGTGGGGGCGGCCGATCTCGGCAGCGTCCGCCAGGATGCCGAGCGCGGCGTCCAGCGCGGCGTCGGCCTCGCCCGCCCCGGCGAACGCGTGGGCGAGGCAGGCCCCGTACCAGGCTCGGTCGCGGCGGAACTCGGGCGCGAACCCGGCCAGCCCTACGGTGAGGTCATCGACTGCGGCCCGCCAGTCGCCGAGGTGCAGGTCTGCCATGCCCCGCTGCGCGGCGAACCAGTGCGGCCCGTAGAAGTACAGCCAGGGCGGGTTGTCGGTCGCGCCGCTGATGATCCGCTGCGCTTCGTCGAGCCTGCGGTGAGCGGCTGTCCGGTCGCCGTCGAGGGCGTAGCCGCGTCCGGCCATCTGCACCGCCATCGCCCGGGTGGCTGTCGACGCTCCCGGCGTGCCCGCTGCTGCCTCGCCGAGCCGGACGCATCGCCGCCCGTTGCCCTGCGACCAGGCGAGGTGTGCCTTCATGCTCATGGTCGTGGCCGCCATGTCGCCGTGTCCGGACTCCAGCGCCCAGTCGTAGGAGCGGTCGAACCAGCCGAGCGCCACCGGCGCCCGGTCCTGGTCCTGCGCCATCCACGCGAGGAACTGGGCGTACTCGGCCAGCAGCTTGACCAGACGGTCGGCGACCGCGCCACGGGCCTGCCCGTACAGACCCGCCACCGCCTCGAACTGGGCCAGGACAACACCGTTCATGACCCGCGAACCGAGGGTGTCCTCGGCCCGGCGGTGCTCCGCGAGCAGCCGTTCCATGGCGGCCAGCGACGGCACGTCCAGCCGCAGACCTGCGCCGATGGCCGCCAGCCGGCCGGTCTCCGGGTCGGCGACGACACCAGGCAGCACGAGGGACGGCAGCGGCAGGACAGCCGGAATGCTGTCCGCCAGTAGTTCGGCGGGTACGCCCAGGCCCTTGATGATGCGCTGCCGCACCTCGACCGAGGTGACCGCCCGGCGCCGGTTCTCGATCGCCGACACGTCCGACTGCGCCAGGCCGACGAGCGCGCCCAGCTCGCTCTGGGAGGAGCGGGTCAGCGTCCGCCACGTCTTCAACACCGCTGCCCAGTCCCCGCCCGCCGCGGCGGCACGCAGGTCGGGATGGGCCCATACATCCGGCTGGGAGTCCATCCCCGAAATATAGGCCGGTCCTATAGGCCACTGCGGTGGCCTCGGCCAACAGCCGTCTGCGAGCGTGGAGTTCATCGACCGCCACGCACTCCTCAGCCCTTGTCAGGTGCGTGCGCGGCCAGATGCCCGTGCCACATTCCGCATGGGCCGTTCCATCCCGACGAACGCAGAGAAGAGGGAGTGAGATGAACGAGCCGGAGAACACGAAGGGTTCGGAGAACGTGGCCGAACTGCCCGCCGTGATCGACCTGGGTGACGCGGCCACGCTGACCCAGGGTTCCACCAGCAGCAGCGTGGAGGGCAAGCAGACGCCGTACAACTGATGTCCCCGCGTAGCTGATGCACCAGGCGGCGGCCTCCGTCAGGGGCCGCCGCTCTGCGTTCCGCACCTCGATCAGATGAGAGGAAGGTCGGATGCGTTGGTTTGGAGGGTGCGCGCCTGGCGGACCCGCCGTGTTGCCCGCCGGGGCGCGGCTGGTGTGGGGCGAGCCGCCGTTGTGGGCAGTCGGCCCGTCACCGGAGCAGCAGGTGAGGGTGGTGGAGAGTCCCTGCGGATTCCGGTTCGCCGTGTTCGGTCCCTGCGCGGCCGACGAGGATGCGCTGGCCCGTGCGGCGGCGACGCCGGACCTGGCACGTGCGGTAACCGGGTGGGCGGGTTCCTTCGTGGTGGCGAGGGTTGCCCCCTCCGGGGCGTTGGAAGTGCTGAGTGATGCGGCGTCGGCGCTCCCGCTCTTCACCGTGCGGACACCGGGTGGTGTGGTCTGGGGTTCGTCGTCGCTGGCCCTGTCGTCCCTGGCCGGTGGGCGGGTGGACACCGAGTGGCTGCACTCGTTCCTGCTGGACCGGCAAACGCCGCTTGCGGGGCGTAGCTCCTGGGCCGGGGTGGTACCGGTTCCGGCAGGGCACCGGCTGCTGCTCGGTGAGGGAGGAGCCATGGCGGTGACGTCCTGGTGGACGCCGTCGCGCCGCTCGTACGACGCGGCCGTCCCGCTGGTGGCGACCGCCCTCGGCGAGGGAGTACGGTCCCGGGCGGACGGGGTCGCCGTGTCCTCGGACGTGGCGGGCATCGATTCCACCTCGGTGGCGGTGCTCGCCGCACGGCACGGACCGGTCCTCGGGCTGACGGCCCACCCCGAAGGGATCTCCGAAGGCGGCGACCTGCGATTCGCGCGGGCGCTGGCACTGGCGGTACCGGGGCTGGAGCACCTTCCGTTCCCGCTCCACCCCGAGCACCTGGCGTTCAGCCCGGCGAAAGTGCGGCTGCCCGCGACGGATGAACCGGCGCCCTCGTCCGGGCTGTGGGCCATGCTCTCCGCCCAGCTGCTGAACGTCGCCGGACGTGGGTCGGTCCGCCACCTGACGGGAGACGGGGGCGACAACTTGTTCATGGCACCGCCCGTACATCTGGTCGATCTGGCGCGGCGGTGGCGGCTCCTGCGGCTGGGGCAGGATGCGCTGGCATGGTCGCAGTTGAGGAGGGTCAGCCCCTGGCCGTTGGTCGGGGCGGCCCTCACGCGCTCGGTGTCCCAGCTGTACCGGCCGTGGCTGGTGAGGCCGCCATGGCTCCTCGGCCCAGCCGGCGCTCCTCCCCCTTCGCCGAAGGACGCGGACGCGGTGCTGATCGCGGATGTCCGCGGCGCGGCGCGCAGTGCCTACGCGGACGTGCAGTTGGCGGACGCCCTGGGGGTGGAGCTGCACCATCCCTACTTCGACGGGGCGCTGTTGGACGCGGTGGTCTCGGTACCGTCCTGGGAGCGGTTCTCCGTACATCGGTACAAGCCGCTGCTGGTCGACGCGGTGGGCCCGGTTCTGCCCGAGGCACACCGGGGGCGCGCGGCGAAGGGAGTGTTCGCCGGGGACTTCCACCGTGGAGTACGGGCGAACCTGCCCGGTCTGCTGACCTCGGCGGACGGCCGACTGGCAGGCATGGGGCTGATCGATCCGGGTCCGTTGCGGGTGGCGCTGCACGGTGTGGCCTTGGGAGCCAGGTCGGTATGGCCGCCCCTGCTGGCCGCGCTGGTCGCCGAGATGTGGCTGGAGGCGGTCGAATCCGCGAAGTCGACGCTCTGGGCGCCGGTCGGGAAGGTCGCGCGATGAGCGAGGACGTGGTGGCGGTGATGCTGCCGGCCTCCTGTGCGCTGATCAACTATCGGACCGGCCGCACCGAGCTGCGGGCCGCCCTCCCTGCCGGTCGGCATCTTCCCGTGGGCGCCGTGGTGGTGGAGCATCTGGAGGAGATCCCCTCATGGGGAACCATCGAGGTGACGGCAGCGCTCACCCGGCCGCCTTCGGCCCCGTGGGCGTGGAGGCTGGCAGCTCTGCCCGTGCTTGCGGCAACGGCCGCCGTGGCCGCCACCGGGGACCGCGCGGGGAAGTTCCACCGGCTCGTTCGACTGGCCTGCATCGGCCGCTCGCTGCCTCCCGCCGGCCGGCCTCGGACTCAGGCGGCGGTGCACGCTGTGCGGTGGGCGTCCCGGATGATGCCCGCCGGTGGGCCTGTCTGGAACAGTCCGTCGCGGCAGCCTTGCTCCTCGCCGTCACCGGGGTGAGGGGCGAGTGGCGGCACGGGGTCGCCGGAGACCCGGTGCGACTGCACGCATGGATCGTTGACCGGAACGGGTGTCCGGTGGACGAACCCCCGGACACCGCCCTGTATGCCGTGACGTACACGCCGGACGGACCGGGCCCCGCTCGCCGGGGACCGGGAAGGAGGACGACAGGATGAGCGAACCGAAGGTGCTGCTGCGCGGGAACCGGCTCGGCCTGGGCCAGCCACGCCGTGAGATGCTGCCCGAATACCACCGCTGGGAGAACGACCCCGGAACGGTCCTCGGGTACGGCAACCAGTTCCCACAGGCGTGGGAGACCCGCGAGGCCGGTTGGACCGGTCAGCGCGGGAACCACAACTATCCGCAGTTCGAGGTGGTGCGGCTGGATGACATGAAGCCCATCGGCATCACCACACTCATGGTGAACACCTTCGTCCGGACTGCCGAGTTCGTCATCGTCCTGGCCCCGGAGGCACGCGGGAAGGGCTACGCCATCGAGGCGACCCGCTTGACACTCGACTGGGCCTTCCACCTCGGCGCCCTCCGCATGGTGTGGCTGAAGGTCCTCGCACCGAACGAGGCCGGGATCGCCGCGTACGAGAAGGCCGGGTTCCAACGGTCGGGCAGGCTGCGTCAGTCCGGGTTCTGGCTCGGCCGACCGGTGGACGAGCTCCTGATGGACGCCCTGCCCGCAGACCTCCCCGGACCGTCTGCCGTGGCGGCGCACCTCGACGCCGAGAACACCGAGAACACCGACCGGGCGGCCGTCTCCACCCAGGACACCTGACCATCAGCAGCCTCAGCCCCCACCACTCACCAAGTGGGGGCGGGGCTGCGCGTTCGCAACGGGTCAGCCGTTGGGGTCGCGGGTGAGGGGGGCCTACCCCCAGGGGACGTCCGGGGCGCGGTGGAAGGAGATGTTCTGGGCGTCCAGGCGGGGGGCCTGGGCGGACAGGCGTTGGCGGTAGGTGTTCCAGCCCAGCGCGCCCTTCGGGGACCAGCCCAGTTCGGCGAGGCCGAGAATCCTCGGGAACGCCATCTGTTCCAGCTCCGCGCGGGTGCCGATCCGCTCCGTCCACAGGGCCGCCTCCACGCCGAGGACCGCCGACTCCTCCACCCCGGCCAGGTAGGCGCCCGGGTCCCAGTCGTAGGCCCGGCGCACCGGCACGTACCCGGCCCACTTCGTGCCCGGCGCGGTCTCCTTGGCGTACTTCATGTCCAGGTAGAGCCGGTCCGCCGGGGAGAGGATCAGCCGGTGGCCCGCCTTCGCGGCCGTGGTCACCGCCGCCTTCTCCGCCGCCGGGGTCCTGTCGTGGCCCCAGTACTGGATCACCGCGCCCGGGACGGGCCGCGCCGCCGTGAGCTGGTGCCAGGCGACCACCGTCTTGCCGTGGCGCCCCACCACCTGCTGGGCCCGGTCCATGAAGGCCGCGTAGTCGGCCGCCGGGGTCGCGTGGGCCTCGTCGCCGCCGATGTGCAGGTAGCGGCCCGGTGTCAGCTCCGCCAGCTCGCCGAGCACGTCCGCGACGAACTCGTACGTCCGCTCCTTGCCGACGCACAGCGAGCTGAACCCGACCTCGATCCCGGTGTAGCGGGCGGGGGCCTTCCCGTCGCAGTTGAGTTCGGGGTACGAGGCGAGGGCCGCGTTGGTGTGGCCCGGCATGTCGATCTCGGGGACCACGTCGACGTAGCGCTCGGAGGCGTAGGCCACCAGCTCCCGGTAGTCGTCCTTGGACCAGTACCCGCCCGGCCCGCCACCGGCCTCGCTCGCGCCGCCGTACTCCGTCAGCTTCGGCCACGAGTCGATCGCCAGGCGCCAGCCCTGGTCGTCGGTCAGGTGCAGGTGCAGCGTGTTGATCTTGTACTGGACGAGCTGGTCGATGTACCGCTTCGTCTGCTCGACGGTGAAGAAGTGCCGCGCGATGTCGAGCAGGGCGCCCCGGTAGGCGAACCTCGGCGCGTCGGTGACCGTACCGCCCGGGACCGTCCCCGGACCGGCCACCGGCACCAGCTGCCGCAGCGTCTGGCCCCCGTGGAAGAGGCCCGCCGGGGTCCGCGCGGTGAGGGTGATCCCGTCCGCGCCGGTCTCCAGCCGGTACCCCTCCTCCCCCACGTCCCGGGCCTCCCCGTCGAGCCGGAGCCGGATGCCGTCCCCCTCTGCTCCGTCGACCACCGGCAGCGGCAGCCCGCTCGGCCCCCGCAACTGCTCCGCGAGGAGCTCGCCGACGCGCCGGACCTCCTCCGGCGAGCCGGGGCCGGAACCGGGGCCGGTACGGATGACCGTGCCCGGCCCGAAGGCGTAACCGGCGCCCCGGGCGCGGGCGGAGACCGGGGCGGGCAGCAGCCGTTCGTAGGGGGCGAGGGTGACGGGGCGTTCGTCGCCGGGCCGGGCGTCGTCGCTCCGGGCGGCGGTGCAGGAGGCGGTGCTGGAGGCGACCGCGCCGAGGACGAGGAGGGTGCCGAGCGTGCGGCGCAGGACTCTCATGGCCCAGGTATAGACCAACAGGCCCGTCATGGCCGATGCAAGAATCACCGGATGGCGGAAATCATCCAGAAGGACGGCACATGGACCTTCGACGGGGACACGGTGCGCATCGTGCCGGGCCGCGACAAGGGGGTGGGCCTGCTGCGCCAGAACCTCGGCGAGGTCGCCGTCCCCCTGCGCGCGGTGGCCGGGATCAGCCACGAACCGGGCCGCAAGGCGGGCCGGCTGCGGCTGCGCCTGCGTGACGGCGCCGACCCGCTGCTCCAGGTGACCGCCGGGCGGCTGCCCGAGGCCTCGGACCCGTACCGGCTCACCGTGGAACCGGACCGGACCGGGGTGGCCGAGTACTTCGTGGACGCGGTCCGCAACGCCCTGCTGCTGGAGCAAGTGGAGCCGGGCCCCTCGGACGCGTACCTGCTGCCCGGGCCCTCCGTGCCGATCACGGTGGGCGCGGGCGACGGGACGGCGGCCTTCGACGGGGACCGGGTGAGCCTGGAGTGGAACTGGACGACGGAGGAGGCCAAGCGCTCCGGCGGCCCGCGCGCCTTCCGCGTCGGGGAGGTGCGGGCGGTGGAGTGGTTCCCGTCCAAGGGGCTGGAGAACGGGTGGCTCCGCTTCACCCTGGCGGGCGCCCCGCCGGCGCCCCCGCCCAAGTACGACCCGCACGCGGTGGAGCTGTTCGGCTTCAAGAAGGACCCGCTGATGGCGCTGGTCGCGGCGGCCGTGGCGGTACGGATGCCCCACCCGGCGGCCTCGTCCGCCGCCGCGCCGCCACCCGTCCCGGAGCTGGCGGCCGGTCCCGCCGCACCGGCCGCCGGAGCGGAGCCGCCCGAGGACCCGGACGCCCTGCTGCGCCGCCTGCGCGAGCTGGGCGAACTGCACCAGGCGGGCATCTTGACGGCCGAGGAGTTCACGGCGGCCAAGCAGGCGGTCCTGCGCCGCTTCTGAACGGTCCCGTACTGATTCTGATCGGTCCCGTGCCGTTCCTGAACGGCCCTGCGCCGCTTCTGAACGGCCCTGCGCCGCTTCTGAACGGCGGGGCGGGGAGAAGCATGGGGGAGAAAAGAACAGCTCCCTGGTCCAGACCAGCGTGATCCTGCCCGATATCGGGCAGGATCTTTGCGTTCCACCCCCTGGCCCGTCACTATCTACGAGTGCTCGACCGCCGCCCGTCGCATGACGACCTCGTCGACCACCTGGTGCGCAGCACCGCGCTCCAGCGCGGTGAGGCCGCCCGGGTGGTGCTCGACGTCCTCGCCTACTTCGACGAGACGACCGAGGAATTCGTGCGCCGCCGCCACCGCGAGCTCCAGGCCCGTGGCGCGGTCAACGCGGAGATCTTCGAGCGCGTCGCGGCCGAACTGCCGCACCGCGCCGTGGCGCCACCGGAGCTCTCGCTCCGGCAGCTGCGCCGCATCGTCTACGGCTGAGCCGAGCGACCGAACCTCAGGAGGGGCAGGACCGTATGTGCGGAATCGTGGGTTACATCGGCAGGCGTGACGTGGCACCGCTGCTGCTGGAGGGGCTCCAGCGGCTGGAGTACCGGGGCTACGACTCGGCGGGCATCGTCGTCAGCAGCCCGAAGTCCGGCGCGCTGAAGATGGTCAAGGCCAAGGGCCGGGTCCGGGAGCTGGAGGCGCGCGTACCCAAGCGGTTCGCGGGCACCACCGGCATCGCCCACACCCGCTGGGCCACCCACGGCGCCCCCAGCGACCGCAACGCGCACCCGCACCTGGACGCGGAGGGCAAGGTCGCCGTCGTCCACAACGGCATCATCGACAACGCCTCCGCGCTGCGCGCCCGGCTGGAGTCCGAGGGCGTGGTCTTCGCCTCCGAGACCGACACCGAGGTCCTCGTCCACCTCGTCGCCCGTTCCGGGGCCGACTCCCTGGAGGAGAAGGTCCGCGAGGCGCTCAAGGTCGTCGAGGGCACCTACGGCATCGCCGTCATGCACGCGGACTTCGCCGACCGCATCGTCGTCGCCCGCAACGGCTCCCCGGTCGTGCTGGGCATCGGCGAGAAGGAGATGTTCGTCGCCTCCGACGTCGCCGCGCTGGTCGCCCACACCCGCCAGGTCGTCACCCTCGACGACGGCGAGATGGCCACCTTGAAGGCCGACGACTTCCGCACGTACACCACGAGCGGGACGACGACCACCGCCACGCCGGAGACCGTGGAGTGGGAGGCGGCCTCGTACGACATGGGCGGCCACGACACCTACATGCACAAGGAGATCTCCGAGCAGCCCGACGCGGTGGACCGCGCGCTGCGCGGCCGGATCGACGACCGTTTCTCCACCGTGCACCTGGGCGGCCTGAACCTGGACCCGCGCGAGGCGCGTTCCATCCGCCGGGTCAAGATCCTGGGCTGCGGCACCTCGTACCACGCGGGGCTCATCGGCGCGGGCCTGATCGAGGGCCTGGCCCGCATCCCGGCGGACGCCGAACCCGCCTCCGAGTTCCGCTACCGCAACCCGGTCGTGGACCCCGACACCCTCTACATCGCGGTCTCGCAGTCCGGTGAGACGTACGACGTGCTCGCGGCCGTCCAGGAGCTCAAGCGCAAGGGAGCCCGCGTCCTGGGCGTGGTCAACGTGGTGGGCTCCGCCATCGCCCGCGAGGCCGACGGCGGGGTGTACGTGCACGCCGGGCCCGAGGTCTGCGTGGTCTCCACCAAGTGCTTCACCAACACGGTCGTGGCCTTCGCGCTGCTCGCCGTGCACCTGGGCCGTATCCGGGACCTGTCCGTCACCGACGGGAAGCGGATCATCGAGGGCCTGCGCAGGCTGCCCGCGCAGATCCAGGAGATCCTGGCGCGGGAGGACGAGATCGAAAAGCTGGCGGCCGAGTACGCCGAGGCCAAGTCGATGATGTTCATCGGCCGGGTCCGCGGCTACCCGGTGGCCCTGGAGGCCTCCCTCAAGCTCAAGGAGATCTCCTACATCCACGCCGAGGCGTACCCGGCCTCCGAGCTCAAGCACGGCCCGCTCGCGCTGATCGAGCCGGCGATGCCCACGGTCGCGATCGTCCCCGACGACGACCTGCTGGAGAAGAACCGGGCGGCGCTGGAGGAGATCAAGGCCCGCAGCGGCCGCATCCTCGCGGTGGCCCACCGCGAGCAGGAGAAGGCGGACCACACGATCCTGGTCCCCAAGAACGAGGACGAGCTCGACCCGATCCTGATGGGCGTCCCCCTCCAGCTCCTCGCCTACCACACGGCCCTTCACCTGGGCCGCGACATCGACAAGCCCCGCAACCTGGCCAAGTCGGTCACGGTCGAATAGCCCGACTCCTCCACATGACGGCGGCCCCCGGGATGCACTTCCCGGGGGCCGCCGCGCGTCCGCGAACCTCAGAACACGGACCTCGGAACACGGACCTCAGAGCAGGTGGTCGGCCTTCCCTGCCTTGATCTCCCGGATGAGCGCCTGGAGCGCCCCGGCGCTGTCGGTCAGGTACACGTCCTCCTGCCCGGCGACGGCGATGTAACTGTTCCCGTCCCCGTCCGTCCCGAAGCGGTAGCAGTTGTTCCCCTCGCCGCAGAAGGCGTCTTCCCAATCGATGGCGTTCATGGTTCTCCTCAGAGATCGCATGTGGTCAGAGCAGGTGATCGGCTTTGCCGGCCTTGATGTCCCGGATCAGGGAGCGCAACGCGTCACCGTTGTCGGTCAGGTACACGTCCTCCTGCCCGGCGACGGCGATGTAACTGTTCCCGTCCCCGTCCGTCCCGAAGCGGTAGCAGTTGTTTCCTTCGGCACAGAAGGCGTCTTCCCAGTCGATGTCTGACATGGCGGGCTCCTCAGAGTTGGCGGGCGATGTCGTGCATGAAGTCGCGCGAGGCCGTCTCGTCGAGGGTGCGCTCATCCATCCAGCGCAGGTGCGCGTCATACTTCGACAACTGTGCCTCGGCATGGGTGAATTCCGGGCCGTGGGCGGAATCAAGCTGCACGGTGTCCAGTTGGGGCACCGCCCCGTGGGCGTACAGCACCGCGTGCCCGGCTCCGGGAAACGCTCCCGCGTCCACCTTCAGCACGCGCAATGTGATGTTGGGCCGCTCCGTCGCCTCACAGAGATACGCCAGTTGGGCGCGGGTCGCACGGCGGCCACCGAACTGCATCCGTACGGCGGCCTCGTGCACATAGCCGACGTACTCACGGGCACCCTCGCCCTCCAGGACCTGCTGCCGCATGAGGCGGTGCGCCACCCGCAGCTCGACCTCGGACTGCGGCAGCGGCGGGATGGCGGAATCGAACACGGCCCGCGCGTAGTCGCTCAGGTGCAGAAGGCCCGGCAGGTGCACGGTCTGCATGGTGCGCAGGCGGGTCGAGTTCCACTCCAGTTCGGCGACGTCCAGCAACCCCTGGGGCAAGGACCCCCGGTACTGCTCCCACCAGCCCCGGGCCCGGTTGGCCGCCATGCCCACCACGGCGTCGATGTACGCCGTGTCCGCGCATTCGTAGTTGCTGGCCAGTATCCGTACCCGCTCGGGCGACGCGGCCCGAACCCCCGACTCCATGTTGGACACCTTGGTGCGGTCGAGGCCCAGCAGTCCTGCCGCGTACTCGGTGGTGGCGTCGGCAGCGGTGCGCATCTTGCGCAGTTCCGCTCCGAGCCGCTTCTGGCGCTCCGTAGGCGTTGCTCTCGTCGGCATGCGGGCCAGTCTGCCCGGCCGGATGCCACGGGTCCATCTCGACAGGGGGTAATTGCCTCCTGACTGTGGCACCCGTGCCACAACATGCCCTACGGTGGGTAACGCAACGCTCACCCAAGGGAGTTGAAGCGCACCGGCTTGCCCTGCCCACCCGCAGCGCGAGCGGCACGGCCACGACTCTCCGGCCCGCAAGGAGTCAGCGATGTCCACCTTCACCACCTGTCAGACGCCCCTCGCGCCCGACCGGCCCGCCCCGGCCTCGCCCCACACCCTGAGCTACAGCCTCACCCTGCCCGGGGAGGCGTACGGGGCGGCGGTCGCCCGCAGTGCCGTCGCGGCGGCGCTGCACGCCCATCACCTCGACCCGCTCGCACAGGCGGCGGCCCAGGTGACCGGTGAGCTCGTCGCCGCCGCCTGGCGGGTCGCCCCCGGCGAGGACCACTACCTCTCCGTCCGCTACCGGGACGCATCGCTGCGGCTGATCGTCTACGACGCCCACGCCGTCCACACCCAGCCCCGCCTGGCGGGCCTCTGCGAGGCGCGCCGCCGCGCCACGCTGCGGCTGCTCGGCGCCGTCGTACGTGAATGCGGAGGCGACTGGGGCTTCGGCCCCTCCCGGGAACCCGGCGGCGGCACCCGCACCTGGGCCTCGCTCCCCCACACCGGAGCCGCCGCCTTCGGCGCCGCCGCATAGCGGACGAAGGCCCGACAGCGGCGGTTCACACGCCGGGGTCCACACGTGCCAGGGGTGCCGCCGGAATCCTCCGGTGGCACCCCTGGCGCGTACGTGCCGAACGCCGACCCGGACAATCCCGGGGCGGTCCGCCGGGTCAGCCCGGGGCGACCGCGCCGCGGCGGGAGGAGCCCGGGAGGGCCACCGGCCAGTGGGCCAGGGCCGCGGTGGCCCCGTACCAGGCCAGGAGCCCGGCGAGGGCCGCCGCCCAGCCGGCGGCCTTGCCCAGTCCGCCGGTGCCGCTGAAGGCGGCGACCGCGAGGAGGACCAGGGAGAGGGTGAACAGGCCGTAGACGGCCTGGCCGAAGAGTCCGCCCGAGGCGCCCAGGGTGAGCGTGAGCCCGAGCAGGGCGAACAGGACGAAGAACGATCCGGCGGCGTCCGCCGAGACCTTTCCGTCGGCGGCGGTGAGCCCGGCGGCCCAGGTGAACCAGAAGGCGCCGAGGCCCGCGAACGCGGTCCCGTTGAAGCCGTTGCCGCCGCGGAATTCGAGGATTCCGAGGACGAACAGGGCGAGGCCCCCGACATAGGTGGCGAGCGAGACGGAGTCGGCCGGGGTCACGCCGGCGATGACGCCGGTGTGGCCGATGCCGAAAGCGAGAAGGGTGAGCCCCAGGGCGATGTGCCCGAGGGTCGAGGTCGAGGCCGTGCTTCCCGCAGAGACGCCATTGTCCACGGCGGGCTCCCTTCGATCTGCAAGTGGTGATGCTGCCTGCCAGCAGCATTTATCTACCCTTTACAGAGGTTCACAACCGCACAATCGACGCGGGAACGGTCACGGGATGACAACGACCGGTCGCTGCGCGCGTTTGGCCAGCCGCCCCGCGACCGAGCCGAAGATCCGGCCGACGATGCCGTGCGTGGAGCCGACGACGATGGCGTCGGCCGAGTACTCCCGGCCGACCTCCTCCAGCTCGTGGCAGATGTCCCCGCCGCGCTCGACCAGGATCCACGGCACCTCCGCCAGGTAGTCCGCGCAGGCGAGCTCCAGCCCGAGCACCTCGGTGCGGTGGTCGGGGACGTCCACGAAGACGGGGGGCTCGCAGCCGGCCCACACGGTGGTGGGCAGCCGGTTGGCCACATGCACGATGATCAGACCGGAACCGGAGCGCAGGGCCATCCCGATCGCGTAGGCGAGTGCGCGTTCGCTCGACGTGGAGCCGTCGAATCCCACGACGACGCCGTGCCGGAAGGCCGGGTCGCAGGGGTGACGTGTCTGTTCCACCGCGCGCAGATCGGCGGCCGACGCGGGGTCGGCGAGGCGCTTGCGCTTGCGGTCCGCGGGTTCGGAGAATTCGTGACCGGCCATGGGTGTCTCGGCGAGAGGTCCTCGGAGGAAGCGACGGGCAACGGACGACGGGCAACAGGCAACGGGAGATATTGGCGACGCAGTGTGACGGAGTTCTGTCCGGGAAGCATCTTCCCCACCCCATACCCACCAGGGTACGGCGACACTCCCGCGGCGCGCAGGGCTTGCCGCCCCTGGAGAGCGTCCCAGGGAGCATGCCGGAGCGGGGCCGCCTTGGCAATGTCCGCTGGTCCCTACAGCCAGTGACGAGCCGGGCGGATGCCACCCGTACGCGCAGTGACCGAGTGCGCCGCGCGGCGTTGGACACGGGTCCGACCGCCCAGGAAGAGCCCGTGGGGAGTGCGCCGTGCCCGGTCATCCGGTTCACCCGGTCCAGCCCGACGGACCGGCGCGGCCCGTCCGCACGCCCCCGCGCCACGCCCCTTCCCCCCGCTCCGCCCTTCACCCGTCCGTGCGCCCCGCCACCGGCCCCCACGACGACCCCGCGGGTGACGTGGTGCGCTGGGCGGCCTTCAGCTGCCTGCTCGTGCCGGTGGTCCTCGTCGTCTACGGGACCTCCTTCGGCGGGGCCGCCGTCGCGACCCTGGGCCTCCTCGCCGTCACGGCCGCGTGCCGGGCGATGCTGCGCCACGCGGAGCGGGCGCAGCGGGCCGCCGCGCGGGAGCCGGCGCGGGCCGTCCCCCGGGGGCGCCACGCGCACGGCGGAACGCACGACGGAACGCACGGCGGGTCCGGAAGGCATCGTGGGCCCGGACCGCGCGGGCCCGCGACGGACTGCGGGGCCGGAACGCACCGCGGCTGCCACCGCTCCGGACCGGCCCCCTCTCACGACTGACCGGTTCGCACACCCACACCCGCATGTTTTCAGCCAACTTCCCGGCAGGGTACCCCCCTTGCCGGAATGTCCCCCCGACCCCGCCACCACCAGCGACGACGGCCCCTCCGGGCGCCGTCCACCCCACGGGTACTGGCCATGGCCGGTCGGCGCACTTCCCACTCGGGTAGCGGAACGGAACGCTTCCTGATCGAATGCTTTTCGCCAAGTTGCCAAGTCGACATAGCGGTGCGTGCTGAACTTGTCACGCCGACACCACGGGACGCAGTAGATTCGATCATGTATTTACGGCGGGGGAGCCACGTGCAAGGCCGAGGGGAAACGTGCAGGTGCGACCAGACCAAGGAGTCGCGACACCCAAGGGGGGCTTAGCGCCATGAGCCAGGATTCCACCGCCGTCGTCGCGGACGCGGGGCGGAAGCTCGCGGGGCGTCGCCGCAAGGAGATCGTCGCGGTGCTGCTCTTCAGCGGCGGACCGATCTTCGAGAGTTCCATCCCGCTGTCCGTGTTCGGCATCGACCGGCAGGACGCGGGAGTTCCACGCTATCGACTGCTCGTGTGCGCCGGGGAGGACGGTCCGCTGCGGACCACCGGCGGACTCGAACTGACCGCGCCGTACGGCCTGGAGGCGATCGCCCGAGCGGGCACCGTCGTCGTCCCGGCCTGGCGCTCCATCACCTCACCGCCGCCACCGGAGGCGCTCGACGCGCTGCGCCTGGCGCACGAGGAGGGGGCCCGGATCGTCGGACTGTGCACGGGAGCCTTCGTGCTCGCCGCCGCCGGTCTGCTGGACGGGCGGCCCGCGACGACGCACTGGATGTACGCGCCGACGCTGGCCAAGCGGTACCCGTCCGTCCACGTCGATCCGCGCGAGCTGTTCGTCGACGACGGCGACGTACTGACGTCCGCGGGCACCGCGGCCGGAATCGACCTGTGCCTGCACATCGTGCGCACGGACCACGGCAGCGAGGCGGCCGGGGCACTGGCCCGCCGGCTCGTCGTGCCGCCGCGCCGCACCGGTGGCCAGGAACGCTATCTCGACCGGTCACTTCCGGAAGAGATCGGCGCCGACCCGCTGGCCGAGGTCGTCGCCTGGGCACTGGAACACCTCCACGAGCAGTTCGACGTGGAGACGCTGGCGGCGCGCGCCTACATGAGCAGGCGCACCTTCGACCGGCGGTTCCGCTCCCTGACCGGCAGCGCGCCGCTCCAGTGGCTGATCACCCAGCGGGTGCTCCAGGCACAGCGGCTGCTGGAGACCTCCGACTACTCGGTCGACGAGGTCGCCGGGCGGTGCGGGTTCCGCTCGCCGGTCGCCCTGCGCGGGCACTTCCGGCGGCAGCTGGGGTCCTCCCCGGCCGCCTACCGCTCCGCCTACCGGGCCCGCCGGCCGCAGGCCGACGTCTCCCAGTCGTCCGAGGTCCCGGTTCCGCACCCGCGCACCCCGCAGCCCCAGCGGGCGGCGGCGGCCCTGGCCGCGGCCGGCCAGACGGTCACCGACCTGTACGGGGGCCGCGTCCTGCGGGAACACGCCTAGGGCCTAGGGCCCCCGCCACGGGCACAGCGGTACGGAGGTCCCCCACCGGTCACCACCGAGGGGGGACCTTCCGCATAAGGTGGGACGCATGAACGACCGCATGGTGTGGATCGACTGCGAGATGACCGGGCTCTCGTTGACGGACGACGCACTTATCGAGGTGGCCGCACTGGTCACCGACTCGGAGCTCAACGTGCTCGGCGAAGGCGTGGACATCGTGATCCGCCCGCCGGACGCGGCCCTGGAGACCATGCCGGACGTGGTGCGCGAGATGCACACCGCCTCCGGCCTGCTCGACGAACTGGCCGGCGGGACCACCCTCGCGGACGCCGAGGCACAGGTCCTCGCGTACGTACGGGAACATGTCAAGGAGCCGCGCAAGGCTCCGCTCTGCGGGAACTCGGTCGGTACCGACCGCGGCTTCCTGCTGCGCGACATGGCCGCGCTGGAGGGCTACCTGCACTACCGGATCGTGGACGTGTCCTCGGTCAAGGAGCTGGCCCGCCGCTGGTACCCGCGGGCGTACTTCAACAGCCCGCCGAAGAACGGCAACCACCGGGCGCTCGCGGACATCAAGGACTCCATCACCGAGCTGCGCTACTACCGGGAGGCGGTCTTCGTGCCGCAGCCCGGACCGGACTCGGAGACGGCGCGGACCATCGCCGCCAAGCACGTCGTGACCGGCGAGTAGGGCCGGGCGGCACCTTCCGGGGACGGGCCCGGGAAAAGGAGGGAGCGAGCACCCCTCCGGACCCTGTACGCTTTTCTTCGGCCGGTCGGTTTTCCGACCGGACATGGTGGGTGTAGCTCAGCTGGTAGAGCACCTGGTTGTGGTCCAGGTGGCCGCGGGTTCAAGTCCCGTCACTCACCCTGAACCGGGAGGCCCCGGTCCGCTTCGGCGGGCCGGGGCCTCCCGCGTTTCCCGGTCCGCCCATCCCGGCCGGGGTGGGGATCAGCCCAGAATCCCGATGTCGTGGAAGAACTGGTACCGCACCGGGTTGTCCGGCAGGAACCAGTGGAAGCCCGCCTCGAAGAAGACGGCCACCAGGTTCACGGCGATGACCAGGCCCAGGAACCACACGGCGAAGAGCCCCACCGAGCGGTGCGGCCCCGGGCCGGTCGCCGGGACCCCGCGGTCCGCCGTCGTGTGGGCGAAGGCCAGCGCGGTGCCGACGGCGACCACCGCCGCCTGGAAGAGAATCCAGGCCCAGACGTACAGGTGGAGGCCGAACGCCTCGCTCCCGTACCCCTGGTCGCCCGGCAGGATGTGCAGCATCGTCTGGCGCCAGGCCGCGAAGGAACCACCGGTCACCGCGACCAGCGACAGACCCCAGCCCATCATGTAGTCGCGGCCCGTCACCACGCCGTCCGCCAGCGCCGTGCGGATGATGTGGACCGCGCCGACCGCCGCCAGCAGCATGAACATCCGCTGCACGACGCAGAGCGGGCACGGGTGCTCCCAGAGCCCGAACTGGTAGAAGAGACCCCCGCAGACGACACCCGACCAGCCGATGACGAAGAAGCACGCGAACCAGTACTGGACCCGCCCCAGCAGACCGCCCTCCGGCGGCGCCCCGGTCAGGAGGCTGTGCATCACGGCCACCGGTCAGTAGCTCAGGGTGAGGGCGAGACCGCTGGTGATGTGGTGCGCCATGAGCAGGATCACGGCGATCAGCATGACCCACCACGCCCCGAGCACGACCATCCGGGACGACTCCCGGTACATGGCGATGAGCGTGGCGAGGAGGCCGCCGAAGATGAGGGTGTCCATGCGGCGGACCGTACCGAGGTCCGGACACCGGGCCCGCGAGGCGCGCCCCCCGCCGCACCCCGGTTAGATCAGTTGCTGCGGCCGGATCGGTCGCCGCGGCGCTTGCGCCGCCCGCGCCGGGCCCCGGCCCCCTCCGCGGCGGGCCGGTCGCGGCCGTCCAGCGCGATCCAGACCCGTACCTCGGTCCCGCCGAGCACCGAGCGGCCCAGCCGGACGTCCCCGCCGGTCGATTCCGCGACCCGGCGTGCGATGTCCAGGCCGAGGCCGGTCGAGCCGTCCCGGCCGCCGTCGTTGCCGCGCCGCAGGGCGGCGTCCGGGTCGGTGATGCCGGGGCCCGCGTCCGAGACGAGCACGATCACCGCGTCCTGCCCGTCGTGGACGTCCACCGCGAAGGGGGTGCCCTCGGGGGTGTGCCGGAAGACGTTGCCGAGCAGGGCGTCGAGGGCGGCGGCCAGCTCGGGCCGGGCCACGGGAATCCGTACCGTCCGCCCGACCCCCGCCAGCCGGACCTCGCGGCCCTCGTCCTCCGCCAGCGCCGACCAGAACGCCATCCGGTCGCGGATCACCTCCGACACGTCACAGCCCGCGCCCGCGCCGCCCAGGGCCGGGGCCGGGCGCTGCTGACGGGCCGTACGGATGATCGTGTCGACCTCGCGTTCCAGCTGCTCCACCGCCGACCGGGTCTGTTCGGCCGCCGGGCCGTCCCCGAGCGAGGCCGCGTTGAGCCGCAGCACCGTCAGGGGCGTCCGCAGCCGGTGCGAGAGGTCGGCGGCCAGCTCCCGTTCGTTGGCGAGGAGCTCCACCACCTGGTCGGCCATCGAGTTGAACGCGACGGCCGCCCAGCGGAGTTCCTTCGGCCCGTCCTGCGGCTCCGGCACCCGCGCCCCGAGCCGGCCCTCGCCGAGCTGGCGCGCGGTGTCCGCGAGCCGCTCGGCCGGCCGGACCAGCCGGACGCCCAGCCGGTCGGCGACCGCCACCGAACCCACGATCAGCGCCGCCCCGACGCCCGCGAGCACCATCCAGGCGGTCGCGACGCCGTTGCTGACCTCGCTCTCCGGTACGAAGATCTCCACCACCGCGATGTCCCCGGACCCCAGGGCGGTCGGCTGGAGCAGGGCCGAGCCGCCGCCCGCCAACGGGACCGTCGTGGCCCGCCCGATCCGCCGGGTCTCCGCGACGGCGTGCGCGTCCGCCCAGCCGTCGCCGATGTCCACGGACGGGCTGTCGCCGACCGCGGGCACGTGGACGGCCATCCGCCGGGCCGCGCCCATCTGCGTCGACTCCACCGCCCGGCGCAGCTGCGCGGGGTCGGCGGTGATGGACAGGGTCGGGCCGATGCTGGCGGCCTGCCGCTCGGCGTTGGAGAAGGCCCGGTCGCTGGCCATCTCCTGGATCACGAGCCCGAACGGCACGGCGAAGGCCACGACCACCATGGCCGTGACCGCGAGGCAGACCTTGACCAGCTCCCACCTCATGCCCGTCGCCCCGCCCCGCCCCGGTCTCCCGTACGGGCGCCGCTCACCGCGGCGGCTCCAGCTTGACGCCGACCCCCCGCAGCGTGTGCAGGTAGCGGGGGCTGGCGGCGGTCTCGCCGAGTTTGCGGCGCAGCCAGGACAGGTGCACGTCGATCGTCTGGTCGTCCCCGTACGCCTGCTGCCAGACCTCGGCGAGCAGTTCGCGCCGGGCCACGACCACCCCGGGGCGTCCGGCGAGGAAGGCCAGCAGGTCGAACTCCCGCCGGGTGAGGTCCAGTACGGCCCCGTCCAGTTCGGCCTGGCGCCGCAGCGGGTCGATGGCCAGGCCGCCGACGCGCAGCACCCGCGAGAGCGGTTCGGCCCCGGCGGCCTGGGAGCGGCGCAGGACGGCGGCCATCCGGGCGGAGAGGTGCTCCACGGAGAAGGGCTTGGTCAGGTAGTCGTCGGCGCCGTCGTTGAGCAGCCGGACGATCTCGGTCTCGTCGTCGCGGGCGGTCGCGATGATCACGGGGACGTCGGTGATGCCGCGCAGCATCTTCAGCGCCTCGGCGCCGTCCAGGTCGGGCAGTCCGAGGTCGAGGATGACCACGTCGAAACGGTGGTGG
Source organism: Streptomyces sp. NPDC051567 (assembly GCF_044454165.1). Classification (NCBI taxonomy): domain Bacteria; kingdom Bacillati; phylum Actinomycetota; class Actinomycetes; order Kitasatosporales; family Streptomycetaceae; genus Streptomyces; species Streptomyces sp. NPDC051567. The sequence continues at coordinate 238,790 of NZ_JBITDK010000003.1, forward strand.
GCGACTTCGCGCAGGGCCTCCAGGGCCGTGCCGACGCTCCGCACGGTGTGCGCGGCCTCGGTGAGGTGCCGGATGAGGGCGGAACGCACGAACTGGTCGTCCTCGACCACGAGCACACTTGCCATGGCCCGCACCGTAGCCCATTCGGGGGACTGTGGCCGTGTCGGGCCGTCCCCGCGGCGGGTGGTGCAGTATGTGCCCTGATGCGAAAAGGACTTGTCCACGCCCTGGCGTGGACGCTGGCGACGGGGGCGGCGGTGACGCTGTCGTGGTGGGGCGTCCACAGCGTCATGTCCGGCACGGCCTACGATCCGCCGCTCGCGGTGCCGCTGGCCACGCGGCCCCAGCCGTCACCGCCCCCGCCCGCGCCCGCGCCCGCACCGTCGGCGCAGCCCTTCTCCCCGGTGCCCTCGCCCTCGCGGTCCGCGCTGTCGGCCCCGGCCTCCGGCCCCGCCCCGGCCCGGCCGGCGCCCCGGCCGTCGCCCTCCACGCCCCGGCCCGAGCAGCGGACGACCGCCGCGGCTCCGGGCGACGTGACGTCCTACACGGTCTCCGGCGGCCGGGTCGTCCTCCAGCTCGGCGTCTCCTCGGCGGAGCTGGTCTCCGCGACCCCGGCGGCGGGCTGGCGGATGCAGGTGTGGAAGCAGGACTTCTGGATACGGGTCACCTTCACCCGCGACGACCAGGCGGTATCGGTCTTCTGCACCTGGTACGGCTACCCGCCGAGGGTGGAGATCGCCGGCTCGTGACGGGACGGCGCCGCTTTCGTGGCACCAGGCGTCACTTTCGCGGCGCGGCCTACCGGAAGACCGAGGGCGGCGGCTGCGGGGAGGCCACCGCCGAGGCGTCGGCGACCGGGGCCGCGCCGCCCGCGAAGTCCGCCAGGGCCCGGCCGTGCTCGACCCGCCCCGGGTGCGGGTCGCCCGCCACCCGGCGGGTGAACTCGGCGACGGGCAGCTCCCGGTCGGCGGCCACCAGTACCGCGTTGCCGAAGCGCCTGCCCCGCCACACCACCGGGTCGGCGGCCAGCGCCAGCTCGGTGAAGCGGGACGCGGCCGTCGCGATCTGGCCCCGCAGGTGGGTGAGGGGCGGGCCGTCCGCGAGGTTGGCCACGTACCACCCGGTGGGCGCCAGGACCCGGCGTACGTCGTCCAGGAACTCGGTGCTCGTCAGGTGGGCCGGGGTCCGGGCGCCGCTGAACACGTCGGCGATCACCAGGTCCGCCCAGCCGTCCGCGAGCTTGGCCAGCCCCGCCCGCGCGTCCACCGCCCGGACCCGGACCCGCGCCTGCGGGTCCAGCGGCAGGTGTTCCCGTACGAAGGCGACGAGGGCGGCGTCGATCTCCACGACCTGCTGGGTGGAGCGGGGGCGGGAGGCGGCCGTGTAGCGGGCCAGGGTGAAGGCGCCGCCGCCCAGGTGGACCACGTTCAGGGGCTGCCGGGCGGGGGCGGCGAGGTCGATGAGGTGGCCGATGCGCCGCTGGTAGGCGAAGTCCAGGCGGGCCGGGTCGTCCAGGTCCACGTGGGACTGCGGGGCCCCGTCGATCAGCAGGGTCCGGCCGCCCGGCCGCTCGCGGTCGGGGACCAGCTCGGCCAGACCGCCGTCGACCGGCCCGGACACCGCCTCGACGGGGCCGCGTCCGCGCTGTCTGCCTCTGCCTCTGTCCTTGCCCGCCACCCTCCCATTGTGCCCGGCCAGGGCGGTGGCGGGGTCAGCGGCAGTTGTCCGCGGCCTCGATCAGCCGGGCCGCCTCGCCCAGCGCGGCCCGCAGCACCTCCGGGTCGGTGACCGGCCCGACGGCCTCCGGCGGGAGCAGCCAGCCCGGTTCGGCGGCGGGCGAGGCCGCGTCGCCGAAGCGCAGCCCGCGCCCGTCGGTCCGCGTGCACGCGCTGCCCGGCAGGTCCCAGCCGTCGGCGGTGCCGGGCGGGACGATGAAGCCGAGGGTGGCGCCGGAGCCGTCGTGCAGGACGGGGCCGACCCCGCCGGCCCGGCTGGTGGCGCGGCGGATGATGTCCACCGCCTCCAGCCCCTGCCGGGTGGGCACGGTCACCAGGTCCGGGGCGGGGGCCCGGGTCGCACCGGGCTCGGGCGCGGTGTTCGTCGCAGTGCTCTCCATGCCGGCCTCCACCAAGGGAACCCCTCCTCGATCCGCGTACGAGCCGGGAGCGGGGAGCCTCCTCCCACTCCGCACACCTTCAACGCACGGAAACGTCAACGGGTGCGGCGCCAAGACGCCGCAAAGGATGGCAGTTCATGGCGGATCGCGGGTGAGATATCCGTTTTGTAGCCAAACAGGGTGTGAACGCACCGCCGTTGGGGGTACGTTCAGCGCGCCGGGCCCCCAGAACCGGCGGTGCGTTCCTTGCCAGAGAGGCCACGTCCATGGCGGCGTCCCCCCACTCGCCCAACTCCACGTTCCGGCACCTGCGCGGACAGCACTCACCGGCCGAATTCGCGGCCCTGGTACGTCGGTCGGCGAGGGAGATCGGCGAGACCGTCTCCTGCGACGCCCGTTACATCGGCCGGGTCGAATCCGGCGAGATCCGGTGCCCCAACTACGCGTACGAACGGGTATTCCTCCACATGTTCCCCGGCCGATCCCTCGCCGACCTGGGTTTCTCTCCGCGTGAGGCGGTCCGTGGCCGCGCGGCGCGCAGCGGCCCCTTCTCCGCCCTGACCCAGCGCCCCCACACCACTCCCACCACTCCTGTTCACATCACTCCCACCCTCACCACCGGCTCCGGCTCCGGCCCCGGCTCCCGTTTCCGGGAGAGCGACGTGCTGCGCCGCGCGTTCATGGCGGGCGGCTCCGTCACCGTGGCCGCCGCGACGATCGGGCTCACCCTGCTCGGCGACAGCCGCCGGATTCCCGCCCGCGTCGGCGCGGCCGAGGCCGCCGCCGTCGAGGACGCGGTCCGCCAGATCCGGCTGCTGGACGACCGGCACGGGGCCGACGCCCTCTACCGCAAGGCCGCCGAACCGCTGCGCACCGCGTACGCGCTGCTCGACGCCGGGGCCGCCCGGCAGTCCACCCAGGACCGGCTGCACGCGGGCGCGGGCGAACTGGCCGTCTCCGTCGGCTGGCTGGCCCACGACTCCGGCCGCCTGGACGACGCCCGCTCGCACTACGCGGAGGCCCTGGCGACGGCCCGGGTCTCGGGGGACGCGGGCCTGGAGGCACACGCCTTCAGCAACATGGCCTTCCTGGCCCTGGACGGCGGACGCTCCCGCGAGGCGGTACGGGCGGCCCAGGCGGGCCGCCGCGCCGCCCGCTCGCTGGGCTCCCCCCGGCTGCTGTCGCTGCTCGACCTGCGCGAGGCGGGCGCCTGGGCGGGGCTGGACGACCGCAAGGCGTGCGAGGAGTCGCTGGCCCGCGCCCACACGGAGTTCTCCCGGGGCGGCTCGGGGTCGGACCCCGAGTGGATGTCCTTCTTCGGCGAGGCCGAGCTGGAGTCCCTGGAGGCCCGGTGCTGGGCGGCGCTCGGGGAGTACGCGCGCGCGGCCCGGCACGCCCGGCGCGCGGCGGACCTCCAGGGCCCGAGCTTCGCCCGGAACCTGGCCCTGTACACGGCCGAGCTGGCGGGTTACCTGGCCCACGCGGGCGCCCCCGACGAGGCCGCCTGGGCGGGCGGGCGGGTGCTGGACCTGCTGGCGGAGATCCAGTCCACCCGCATCCGGTCCATGCTCGCGACCACGGCGGACACCCTGGCCCCGTACCGGCGTTCGCCGCGCGTGGCCGCCTTCCTGGACCGGCACGCGGCCGTCTGACCGGGCATCCGCCCCCGCCGTCCGGGCACCCGGACGGCGGGGGGCATCACCGGTCCGGGGCCGGTCAGCCGCCCAGGTACTCGTACACCGCGCCGTCCGGGTGGCGGACCACGGCCCGCTTCCCGTTGGGCGTGACGGCGGGGGCGTCGATCACCTCGCCGCCGGCCGCCGCGCAGGCCGTGACCGCCGCGTCCAGGTCGGCCACGGTCAGCGAGGCCGCCACCCCGGCGAACCCCTCGGCGATCCCGTCCGGCCCGCTGAACAGAAGGAACGGCCCGACGCTGGCGAGGTCCAGGCCGGCGAGGGTGAACCGGGTGGCGGGCTGACCGGTGAGGCGGACGTAGAAGTCCAGGGCCGGACCGAGGTCGGCGACGCGCCGCCGCAGGACTACCGAAGTAATCGTCATGCCCCCATCCTCGCAGCCGGACTCATCCCAACTCCCCTGACATCAGGCCGATTTGGGCTGGGGTCGAGCGAGGCTCCGCCACTCCGTCCCCGCAGGTCACACCGCTCGGTCCGGACCGGCCGCGCCGCTTGGTCCGCCCGGGTTCCGCCACCCGGTCCGGTCCCGCCGCGACGGGTGCGCCACCCGGTCCGGCCGGTGCCGGGGCCCGGCCGGGTGCCGGGTGGCCGGTCCCGCCCTCAGGTGTCCAGGTGCCCGGTGTCGTTCCAGCGCTCCAGCGCGGGGGCCCCGTAGGCCCAGCCGAGGACCGAGAGGGAGGTGGGCTCCAGGCGGATGCGGGCCCCGAAGGACGCCTCGAAGCCGAGCCAGCGGGCGGCCAGGGTGCGCAGGATGTGGCCGTGGGCGAAGACCAGGACGTCCCGCTCGGCCGAGCGGGCCCAGGCGACCACCTCGTCCGCGCGCGCCGCGACGTCGGCGACGGACTCGCCGCCCGGGACCCCGTCGCGCCAGATCAGCCAGCCGGGGCGGACCGCCTGGATCTCGGCCGGGGTCATGCCCTCGTAGTCGCCGTAGTCCCACTCCAGCAGCGCGTCCCACGGCTGCGCCCGGACCCCGAACCCCGCCAGGTCGCAGCTCTCGCTCGCGCGGACCAGCGGGCTGGTGCGGACCTCCGTGCCGGGCAGTGCGCCCCAGGGGTCACGGGCCAGCCGCTCCCCCAGCAGCTTCGCGCCCTGCCTGCCTTCCTCCAGCAGGGGCACGTCGGTGCGGCCGGTGTGTTTCCCGAGCCGGGACCACGCCGTCTGGCCGTGGCGGGCCAGCAGGATGCGGGGGGCCATGTGATTCTCCTGGTCCGTAAGGTTTTGCGCGCTTTTACGACGATTCTCTCGTCCGTCCATCATCCATCACAGGAACCCCGGACAACCTCACCCGCCCCACGCGCACCTCGGACCGTACGAGGTGTCGGCAGCACCCCGCTCGACGGAGGACGGAACGCCGGACGGAACGCCGGGCCGCAGCGGCGCCCGGGGTGGGCCCGAGGCGGCGCCCCGGGTGGGGCGCGGGCAGCGGACGGGGCGGGGCGGACGGCCGCCGGGCCCCGGCCCGACCGCTGCCGTATGCGGCCGGTTTCCACGGTAAGTCCCCGATTGTCAGTGGCGGGTGGGACACTTCGGCGAGTGAGCTCCTACCCGCCCAGCGGCCCCCCGCAGAGCGCTCCGCAGCCGACGACCCTGCGGCGGCGCCTCGCCGACCTGCGCGGCCCCGCCGTGCCGCCCCGTCCGCTCGACGCACGGGCGCTGGCGGCCCTCGCCGCCAACCCCGGCTGCGGCAGACGCGCCCTGCTCGACGGCGCGGGGGTGGACAAGACCGCGCTCGCCGCCGCCCTCGGTTCGCCCGCGGCCTTCGGCCAGTCACAGTTCGCCATCGTGCGCGGCAACGCCTTCGAGGCCAAGGTCAAGGCCGACGGCGGGGCCGAGCTGCTGCGGCTGGTCCACGAGCACCTCGGCGCCGGGTCCGGGCCCCCCGGGCCGGACGCCCGCCTCCCCGACCTCACCGCCGCCGGGCCCGAGGGCCGGGCCGCCCGCACCGCGCTCGCGCTGCGCGAGGCCACCGCCGCCGGGCGGGAGCACGGGCTCTGGACCCTGCTGGACCATCCGATGCTGGCCCTGGAGGTGGCCGGCTCCCCCGCCTACCTGGAGCCGGACGCCGTCGTGGTCCGTCCCGACGGCGTCTGGACCGTCGTGGAGATCAAGTCGTTCCCGATGATCGACGGGGCGGCCGACGCGGCGAAGGTGGGCGCCGCCGCCCGTCAGGCCGCCGTCTACGTCCTGGCCCTGGAGGGGACCGCCGCGAAGGTGGACGGCGCCTCGGTCGGGCGCACCGCCCTGCTCGTCTGCCCCAAGGACTTCTCCAACCTGCCCACCGCCTCGCCCGTGGACGTCCGCCGGGAGCACGCCGTGACCCGGCGCCAGCTGGAGCGGCTGACCCGGGTCGAGGAGCTGGCCGCGGCGCTCCCCGAAGGGCTCAGCTTCGACCCCGCCCGGCCCGCCGGGGAGCTGGCCGAGGCCGTCTCCGCGGTGGGCGCCGCCTACGCGCCCGACTGCCTGGCCGCCTGCGAGCTGGCCTTCCACTGCCGCGGCCGGGCCCGCGCAGCGGGCGAGGTGACCGCGCTGGGCCGGTCCGTCCGGGGCGAACTGGGCGAACTGGCCACCGTCGAGGCGGCCCTCGCGGCGGCGGCCGGCCCAACAGCCGGCCCGGTCCCCGCGGCGGCGGCCGGTCCGGGCGATCCGACCGCCGCCGCGCTGTACCGCGCGGCCCGGCTGCGGGCCGAGGCACTGGAACCGGCCGTGGAGGTCCTCGCATGCCCCTGCTGAACACCCTCGCGCGGCTGGAGGCCGTCCGGGCGGGCCGGGCCCAGCCCCTGGCGACCGTCCGGCACCGGCATCTGAGCGGGCGCCCGCTGGTCCTCGTCCCCCTGACCACGGCCGGTGAGGCCGGGGCCCCGCTCGGGGCGCTGGTCGGCACCGACCGCGGGGCGCCGCGGCTGCTGGTCGTGCCGCAGCCGCGCGACCGGGACCTGCGCTGGGGCTTCCTGGCCGCGCTGGCCGACGAGGTCCTGCCCTACATCGAGGGGTACGCCGACGCGGTCGAGCCCGTCGAGCGGGGCGGGACCGACCCGGGGACGGGCGCCAGGACCACGGTCGAGGCCGAGCTGTGCCGGGACGCGCCGCAGCTGGTCGTGCCGAGCCGGGCGGGCGTCGAGTACCTGCGCCTGCTGGGGCGCTCCATGCGGTTCCGGCGCACCGCCGAGGAGGACCCGGAGAACCCGTACCCGGCCCCCGCCCGGGTGCCGCTGCTGGGCCGCTGGTTCACCCACCTCGGCGAGCGCTCCCGGGTCCCCGGCTCCTCGCTGCTGCTGTCGGCGACGGAACTGCTCGGCCGGCACTGGGCCAGCGGCCAGAGCGATCTGGAGGACCAGCACCTGGGCGCGCTGCTCGCCTGGATAGCCCCGCCGGCCGGGGAGTCGGGCGCGCGGGCCGCGCTCCGGGCCGAGCTGGACCGGGACGCGCAGGGGCAGTTGCTCGTCCCGCCCGCGGGCCCCGCCACCGACCCGGCCTTCGACAACCGGCTGCTGGCCCCGGCCATGGCCCGCTACGACGCGGCGCGCGCGGCGGAGCCCCGGGACGCGCGGGCCCTGGCCCGCGCGGAGGACGAGGTGCGGGTGCTCGTGGCCGCGCAGCTGTGGCCCACCTGGGAGGCGGTGTGGCGCTCCCTGGAACTGCTGCGCGCGCTGCCGGCCGGGGCGCGGACCGAGGAGCGCTGGACCCGCGACCGCTGGTCGTACACCGGCCACCGGGACCGGGTCCGGGCGGGCGAGCCCCCGCAGCCGCGCCGTGACGACGCGGTGACGGCCGCCCAGAAGCTGGCCACGCGGGAGACCGAGCAGGTGCGGCTCGACGCCCAGGAGGCCCTGGACGACCCCCTGGTGATGGCCGGGCGGCGGCTCGTGGGCGAGGCGTTCGCCGGTGAGGTCACCGCGGTGGTGATGGAGTGGACGGAGACGAAGCGGCCCAGCCCCCGCCCGCTGGTGACGGTGGCGACGGAGGACCGGCCGCAGCTCGCGGACGGGGACGGCGCGAAGGTGTACCGCTCGCTGGAGGGGCGCCCGCAGTCGGCGCGGTTCGTGCGCCGCGAGGCCGACGGGCAGATCGTGCTGCGGCTGCTGGACAAGATGGGCCGCGGCAAGGACCCGGAACCGGGCTCGGTGCCGGAGAAGGGCGAGCGGGTCTGCTGGACGCTCTTCGAGCACGACGCGCGCGGCGGCCCCCGGCTCCCGGACCCGGAACAGACCCCGTGGACGCACGGCGGCCCGCCCGGCTCCCGGCCCGCCGACCAGTTCGCCGACCGGCCCGACGCCGTGACCGACGAGGACCTGCTGTGACGTACGAGGACATGCCGTGAGCTGCGAGGACATGCCGTGACCGCGACGAACACCCCCTTCGACCCGGGTGCGGCGGCCGCGCGGGCGACCGCCGCCATCCTGCACGACACGCTGCACGGCACCGAGCGCGGTGTGGTCGTCGACTCCCCGCCCGGCGCCGGCAAGTCCACGCTCGTCGTGCGGGCGGCCCGGGAACTGGCGGCGGCCGGGCGCCGGCTGATGGTGGTGGCGCAGACCAACGCCCAGGTCGACGACCTGGTGCTGCGGCTCGCGGAGAAGGACCCGGGGCTGCGCGTCGGCCGGCTGCACAGCAGTGACGGGGAGGCGTACGACCCGGCGCTGCGCGAGCTGCCCTCGGTGACCCTCTCCGCCAGGCCGGGTGATCTCGCGGAGCTGCCGGTCACCCTCTCCACGGCGGCGAAGTGGGCGTACGTCAAGGACGCCGAGCCGTGGGAGCACGCGATCGTCGACGAGGCGTACCAGATGCGGTCGGACGCGCTGCTGGCCGTGGCCGGGCTCTTCGAGCGGGCGCTGTTCGTGGGCGACCCGGGGCAGTTGGACCCGTTCAGCGTGGTCGGCGCGGAGCAGTGGGCCGGGCTGTCCTACGACCCTTCGGCCAGCGCGGTCTCGACCCTGCTGGCGCACAACCCCCGGCTGCCGCAGCACCGGCTGCCGGTCTCCTGGCGGCTCCCGGCGACGGCCGCGCCGCTGGTCTCCCGCGCGTTCTACCCGTACGCGCGGTTCCGCAGCGGCACGGACCACGGGGACCGGCGGCTGGCGTACGGGGTCCCCTCGGACGGGTCGGGCCCGGACCGGGTGCTGGACGAGGCCGCCGACGCGGGCTGGGGCCTGCTGGAGCTGCCCGCGCGGCACACCCCGCGCACCGACCCGGAGGCGGTCGGGGCGGTGGCGCTGGTGGTCCGCCGCGCCCTGGACCGGGGTGCGGTGACCACCGACGAGCGCTCCGGGGCCCCGGCCCCGCTGACGGCCGCCCGGATCGCCGTCGGCACCGCCCACCGCGACCAGGCGGCGGCGGTCCGCGCGGCGCTGGCCGCGCTCGGGGTCACCGGGGTCACCGTGGACACCGCGAACCGGCTCCAGGGCCGCGAGTACGACCTCACGGTGGTGCTCCACCCGCTCTCGGGCCGCCCGGACGCCACCGCCTTCCACCTGGAGACGGGCCGTCTGTGCGTGCTGACCTCCCGCCACCGGCACGCGTGCGTGGTGGTGGCCCGCGCGGGCATCGCCGACCTGCTGGACGCCCACCCCTCGACGGAGCCGGTGCAGCTGGGCGTGACGGTCAAGTTCCCGGACGGCTGGGAGGCCAACCACTCCGTCCTGGCCCACCTGTCGGAACACCGCGTGCCGTGGCGGCCGTAGGCGCGGGGTCGTGCGGCGGGCCGGGGCTCAGGTGTCGAGGTGCCGGCGGGCCGTGGTGATCAGGCGCTGGGCGTCGGCCCCGAACACGGCGGACTCGCTCAGGCTCCGCCACACCCGCTGGTAGGTGGCGACGGTGGGGGCGTCGTCGAGCCAGAGTTCCGCGTGCCAGTCCTCGGCGACGACGAGCCGGCCGTCCAGGACGGAGAAGGAGTTGGCCGGGGGGATCTTCACGCGCGCGTCCAGCGGGACTATGCCGAGCGAGACCGTGTCCAGGCCGATGACCCCCGACAGCCGGTCGAGCTGCGCGGCGAGGACGGCCGGCGGACACACCGAGGTCCGCAGGGCCGCTTCCCACATCAGGAGCCTGAGCCGGTGCCCCGGCCGGTAGAGCCATTCCTGGCGCCTCATACGTGAGCGCACCGCCTCCTCGGTGTCCCGTGGCGACTGCTGGAGCTCCGCGTAGGCCAGGAACACGTGCCGGGCGTAGTCGGCGGTCTGGAGCATCCCGGCCACCAGCGCGCTCTCCCACGAATGGATCTCGCGGGCCTCCGCCACCAGCGCGTTCCAGGTCTCCTGTACCGGGCGGTGGCCGGAGGCGAGCTGTCTTCGCCAGGAACGGACCCGGGACTCCAGGCCCTTGAGCTGCGCGTGCAGCTCGTCGAAGGACTCCGGCTGCCCCGTCGCCTCCGCCCACGCCCGCAGGTCCTCGACGGTGGCGGTCTGGCGCCCGGTCTCCAGCTTCGAGACCTTGCTCTGCGCCCAGCCGAGCCGCCCGGCCAGGACGCTACCGGTGAGCCGGACTCCGGGGCTGGACTCACGGAGCTCCCTGAGCCTGAGCCCGAGAACGCTCCGCGCCTGCTGAAAGTCCGTACTCACTCAGTACCGCTCCGCCCTCGCCGCTGCCTACCCGGTCGTGTCCGGACCGGCCGCGAACGTCTCGTACGGCACGGCGTGGTGCCATGCCGCGTCCCGGACGAGGGACCGCCGCACGACCTCGGCCGGTTCGGAGATCAGTTCGACGTCCACGAGCTGGTCGTCATCGTCGAAGTTGAGCAGTGCCACGATCCGGGAGTCAAACAGCCAGTAGTCCTCCGCCGGAAGGCGCAGCCGCTCGGCCTCCTTCCGCGACAGGTTGCGGATGTCCTCGCCGAAGGTGCTGTTGCGCTTCGCGTTGTCGAGGAGGTAGAGCTGGCCGACCGTGGGCGGTTCGTCGACGACGCGCACGCGCTCGACCCGCTTGCCCTGAGCGGTCTGGTTCCTGATCATGTCGCAGTACGGGCCGGTCAGGTCCCACTCCACCGCGCCGGTCTCCGTGAACTGCCGGTACGTCTCGGTGGCCTCGTCGCTCCCGTACCGGCGGCGGCTCTCCAGCCGCCAGGCGGTGTGCTCGAACGTCCGGAAGAGGTTCTCGAACTCGTCCAGCCCGATGATCCTGGCCTGCCGCGTCGCGTCCTTCGGCGCGAAGTCCACCAGGACATCACGCGGCACCACGACGGCCACCTCCCCCTCGGACAGGTGCTGGAGCTGCCCGAGATCATCGGGATCGGTGAGCGGGGCGCCCTGCACGATGACCTCTCCACTGTCGAGGTCCTCATGCACCGCCGGGCATCCGCTATCACCGCTGTTCGTGCCGTTGAACCGCAGCCTGCGTGCCATCCGGGTCCGTCCTTTCCTGGCGTCCAGAACAGCGCGGTGGGCGCTGCGGGTCCAGGATGTCCGGCCGCGCACGGGAATGTCGACGCATGGGCACACCCGTCGGGAGAATAATCGAGAATCTTTCTCACCGAGCCCAACTCGCCCTCCCTATCGTGCTGTTCACGGAGTCCGGGGCGACGGATGCCGAGCAGCTCCGCGCCCCTTTTCTCCGCCACGACTTCCGTCCGGTAGGGGCGGGGGCGGCCTTGTGGGTCGTCGTAGGAGCAGGGAGGAGATGACGGTGACCGGTCTCGATCTGTACGGGCTTTCCCTCATGGGGGCCGAGTTCTCGAAGGCGTGTGGCGGCAACACCCATCCGGACGGTGAGGCGTGCGTGACGCTCGCGCGGATCGGGGTGGGGGTGTGGGCGCTGGGGGACAGCAAGCGTCCGGGGGCGGAGCCGTTGCGGTTCACCACGGCGGAGCTGGACGCGGCGGGGATCGACCCGGCGCGGTTCGGTCTCTCCGCCTGACCGTGCGGGGAATCTGCTGAGCGGGCGGTCCCGCCCGTCCCGGCCGTCGTGCCGGCGGGCGGGGCCGTCGGCCCTTTCCAGGACGGAGTGGCGGTGCACCATCACGGTTACGCGTGGCTGGGTGAGAAGAAGGCGTTCGACCGGGAGGGGTTCCGGCGGCCTCCCGGGGAGCCCCCGACCGCGGGCAGCCCGCAGGAGGTGGCCGACCGGTACCGGGAGGCCGTGGCGGAGTTCAAGGTCACCGGTCTGCCGCCGGTCCAGACGGCCCACTGGCTGCTGAAACCGGCCTCCCTGGTCCGGGGGACCTGGCAGGAACCGGAGGAGGCGGGCGTATGGCTGGGCCTCCAGCTCGCCGGGTTCGCGCCCCGGTTCGCCGCCGAAGCCGAACGGGACACCACCCGGCTCGTCGTCCTCGTGAGAGCCGCCGTCGAACGCCTCACCTGGGGCGGCGACGTATCCCTCGGCCACTACCTCACCGGCACCGTCTTCCACTCCCTCGCCCTCGCCACCTGCACCCCCAACCGGGACGAGCCCCACCTCCCCTGCCCACTGAAGTGAGCAGGCACAGCGCACCAGGCGCCACCATGAACCGCACAGGTGTTCCCGTGTTTCCGGGTGCGCCCTTGCGCGACGCTGGACAATGGACGGTGGCCCGGAAGGATTCCGTACGCGCAGCAGGAGGACACGCATGGCAGAGCCCGAGCGGACCGAGCGGAGGCTGCGGCCCGCGCCGCTGCTCTTCGAGCCCTCGGAGGCCGCCACGGACCCGGAGCACTTCTTCGACCTGGAGTCGATAGACGACCCACGTGAGCTGCTGGCCCGCGCCACCGAACTGACCCTCGCCTTCCGGGCGGCCCAGGAGCGGGCGGTGGAGTTCCAGGCCCTGGCGGCGGCCCAGCTGGCGGACCCCCGGCGCTTCGACCGCCTCTCGCCCGCGGCGATCGCCGCACGGGCGGAGTGGACCGAGGACTACGCCCGCAAGATGATCGAGTTCGGCGAGACCCTCCTGCGCGGCGGCGGCACCGAGGCCACGTAGCCGCACCCGGAGACCCGGCGCCCCGCCGCACCCGGCGGCCGGTGCCCCGGCGCCCGGCACACCCCGCCCCGCGCCACCCGCCGGGGGCCACGGCTCCCGGCGGACCCCTGCCGGGGCGCCGCACCCCGCCCTGGCATATGCGCGGCGCAACATACCTCAGCGCGGGCCGGCCTGTCCCGGTTTCCGGTAACTGCCGGGAGCCGGTCCGCTACGGCCGGTAGACCTGGGGCCATGACGACCCTGATGACGGCTCCCGGCTGCCCGGGACTCGACGTACGCAGCGCGCCCGCCACCCACGTCACCCCGCAGGGCGCCGCCTGGCTCGCCTCCGCCTCGGCCGACCCCCGGCGCGCCCTGGCGCTCTGGGGGGCCCGGCCGGGCGTGCCCGCCGTCCTGCCGTGCGGGAGCGTCTTCGACGTGGTCAACGCCCCGCTCGTCACCGGACGGCGCGTCCTGGACCTGCTGTGGGCCGAGGGCCCCGGCTCCGGTCCGGTCGCCGCCCACCGGGGCCGGCTGCTGCTCTTCGCCACCCCCGGCACCGCCCAGCGGCTTCCCGTCCTGCTGGCGTGGGAGGAGTGGGGAGGTTCCCGCACCGCCCCGGCGCCGCTGTGCCACGGCCGGGGCGACGCCGTCACCGTGCCGCCGCTCGCCGCGACGGCCGGACCCTCCCGCTGGCTCGTGGCCCCCGGCGCCCGGCAGCCCTGGCTGCCCGGACCCGACGCGCTGCTCTGGGCCCTCGTCCGGGCCGGGCGCGCCGACCGGCCCGGCACGGACCTGGGGATATCGATTTTTCCTTCCGGGGATTCGCCTGCTAATGTCTCCGATGTCAGCAGGCGCCGCTAGCTCAGTTGGTTAGAGCAGCTGACTCTTAATCAGCGGGTCCGGGGTTCGAGTCCCTGGCGGCGCACAGACGGAAGAAGGCCCCCACGCGAGTGGGGGCCTTCTTCGTGCGCCCGCGATCTCTTCGCGCGGTCCGCGACCGGCCCGGCCTCCGTCTTCGCCGCCCGGAAGGCCCTCAGCTCGTGATCTTCACCGTGTACGCGCCCGAGGGGGTGCGGTCCGCGACCTCGATCGTGATCCGCTCCCCCGGCACCGTGTACGCCTCGCCCACCTGTAGCGGCGCGTCCGCCAGCGGCGGGTAGACCGAGCGGCCCCAGCACGCCTCCGTGCCCGGGTGCCCGTCCAGCACCTCGACCGGGCCGCCGCCGGACGGCGCCTCGTTGCGGACCCGGTAGACGAGGACCCCTTCCGTGCAGGTGTCGCGGTCGTTGCCGGTGGAGCCGCGCGCCTCGACGGCGATCGCGCTGCCGGGTCCCGTACGGACCACCGCGAGCCGGGTCCCGCCCGTACCGCCGGGCGGCGGGGCCTGGGCCAGCGGCTGGATCGTGTGCAGGGAGGAGCCCGACTGCACGCAGTCCACCTGGGAGGCGTCCAGCCAGCCCAGTTTCCACTTGTGCCAGGCGAAGAAGTCGGGGGCCATCCCGAACTGGCTGCCCATGACGTCCCAGTCCCCGACGTACGTGTCCCAGTCGCCCTTGCCGTCCGCCGGGCGGTGGTAGAGGTCGGGGAGGTCGAAGACGTGGCCCGTCTCGTGGGCCAGGACGTTGCGGTCCGGCGGGTGGCGCTCGAAGACGGTGACGATCCGCCGCAGCTCCGCGCCGTCCGCGACGATCGGCCGGTCGAAGTTCACGACCTTCGTGGCGTCGGAGTCCACCCCGGGGGCGTCCGGGTCGGCGACGAAGTACACGACGTCGTACGCGCCGAAGTCCACGGCCGGGTCGGCGGCGGCGACCGCGTCCCGCAGGTAGGCCGCCCGGTCCTCGGGGGCCCAGTCGCGCTGCATCCGGTAGTCGGTGGAGGGCCTGGGCATCCGGACCCACCGCTTCTGCGGGTGCGGGACGAGGTGGAACCGGCCGTAGGAGGCGCGCTCGAAGAACTCGCCGGTGGCGGGGAAGTAGTCGGCGGTCAGCTCCGCCGGCGTGAGGGTGGTCCGGTGGTCGGGGAAGGAGAGGAAGACCATGACCGCGTCGAGGGTGCGCTCGGGCCTGGGGTAGGCGGTGTTCCAGGTGTCCAGGCCCAGGGAATGGTGCGCCGCCGTACGGGTCAGCGCGCAGGGTCCGGCCCCGGAATCGGCCACCGCGGGCCCCGCGACGAGCGACATGGCGGCGAGCGCCGTCAGGGAAGTGAGCACCGCCGCCGTACTTCGCATGTGGGAGCGGTCCACTCCCCCGGGTGTCTGCTGTCGCGGCACATCGACCTCCGGTGGTGGATTCGTAGCATCTCGTCCACCTTGAGGCGATTATCTTACTTATGCCCTGTTCCACTGCCCCGCACGGGTGAGCGGTACGGCAACCCGGTGACCCCGGAGCTTTACGCACTGCCCTACGGAACGTCACGAACGGTCACTGGAGATCAACAGATGACACCAGTCGCTCACACTCGCGCATAAACGGTCGTCCGGCCGGGGGCCGCACCCCCGTCAGCACGCCGAAGTCCCCCGCCCCGCACGGCGACGCCGCTGGATAGGGCCTCCCGTCAGCCTCTATGATCGGCACACTTTCCTGCACGGACACTCACGAGCACTGCGGGAGCCAACGGTGAGCGGAACCTCAGAGGAAATCGGTTCGGCGGCCCACAGCGTCCGGTCGGCCGTCACGGAACGTCACCCAGGAGTACCGGCCGCGCCGTCGCCCCCGCCACGCCGGGCCGAGTCCGAATCCCCCGACTACCGCGCCGCCTTCAACGCGGCCCACCTCGCCATGGCCGTCGTCGACCGCGAAGGACACGTCGTCGTCGCCAACCGGGCCCTCGCCGCGCTGCTCGGCACCGAGCCGCACGCGCTCGCCCGGCAGTCCGCCTCCGACCTGGTCGACCTGGCCGCGGAGGCCCGTACCTGGGCGGCCTACCAGGAGGTGCTGCTCGGGCGGCAGGCCCGGCTGCGCTGCACCCGCCGGCTCAAGCACCCCGACGGGCACTCGCTGTGGACCGAGGTGACGCTCGGCGCCGTCCCCGGGACCGCGAACGTGCTGCTGTCCGTCGCCGACATCACCGACCGGCGCGAGCTCCAGGCCCGGCTGCGCCACCTCCAGATGCACGACCCGGTGACCCGGCTGCCCAACCGGGCGCTCTTCTTCGAGCGGCTCTCCGCCGCCCTGGAGGCGTCCTCGTACCGGCACGGCGGCACCGGCCGGATCGGCCTGTGCTACCTGGACCTGGACGGGTTCAAGGCCGTCAACGACACCCTGGGCCACCGGGTCGGCGACCGGCTGCTGACCGCTGTGGGGGCCCGGCTGACCCAGTGCGCCGACCAGTACGGGTACGGGCGCACCGGAGGCCACCTGGTGGCGCGGCTCGGCGGTGACGAGTTCGCCCTGCTGGTCGAGGACTCCACCGGCACCGAGCAACTCGCCGACCTGGCCCGCAGCGTGCTGGCCGCCGTGCAGGAGCCGTTCGACCTGGCCGGGCAGCGGCTGTCGGTCTCCGCGTCGATCGGGGTGGTGGAGCGCGCCACGGCCGGGACCTCGGCGACCGGGCTGATGCAGGCCGCCGACACGACCCTGTACTGGGCCAAGGCGGACGGCAAGGCCCGCTGGACCCTCTTCGACCCGGAGCGCAACGCGCACCGCATGACCCGCCAGGCGCTCTCCTCGACGCTGCGCCCGGCCGTGGAGCGGGGCGAGTTCACGCTGGAGTACCAGCCGCTGGTGGACCTGGAGAGCGGGGCGGTGCGCGGGGTGGAGGCCCTGGTGCGCTGGAGCCATCCGCAGTTCGGCACGCTGGCGCCGAATCGGTTCATCGGCATCGCCGAGGAGGACGGTTCCATCGTGCAGCTGGGCCAGTGGGTGCTGCGGACCGCCTGCCGGCAGGCGCGGCGGTGGCAGATCGAGCAGCCCAGCGACGCCCCGGTCTTCGTGTCGGTCAACGTCGCGGTGCGGCAGGTGTGGGACTCGGACCTGGTGGGCGACGTCGCGGAGATCCTGGCCGAGACGGGTCTGGCGCCGCAACTGCTCCAGCTTGAGCTGACGGAGTCGGCGGTGATGGGCTCGGCGGGCCGGCCGCTCCAGGCCCTGCAGGCGCTGAGCGACATGGGGGTGCGCATCGCGATCGACGACTTCGGCACCGGGTACTCGAACCTGGCGTACCTGAGCCGGCTGCCGGTCTCGGTGCTCAAGCTGGACGGTTCCTTCGTGCGCGGCTTCCGCTACGAGGAGGGCGCCCATCCCAACCCGGCCGACGAGACGATCGTCGAGGCCCTGGTGCAGCTCGCGCACCGGCTGGGGCTGACGGTGACGGCGGAGTGCGTGGAGACCGCGGGCCAGGCGGCCCGGCTGCGCCGGGTGGGGTGCGACACGGGACAGGGCTGGCTCTACTCCCGCGCGGTGGCCCCGGAGGCCATCGCCGGCATGATCGGCCGGCAGGCCGCGGCCGGACGGCCGGACGGGCCCGCCCCGCACCCCCTCGTCTGACCGGAGGGGATGCGGGGCGGGCCGTGGCTCGGCGCAGGGTGGGGGGGATCAGCAAGCGCCGAGGTTCTTCCAGACTCCCCAGTCACCGGTGGTGCCGGGGGCCTCGTTCTGGGTCCACCACTGGGCCTTCCACCGCAGGCCGTTGTGCGCGGCCTCGCTGCCGGTGTTGTAGACCCCTCCCGCGACATACGCGGGGGTCGTGCCGCAGCCCGTGGGCGGGGTGGTCGGGGGCGGTGTGGTGGGCGGGGGCGTGGTCGGCGGCACGCTGGTCCCGCCGAGGGCGTCCGAGATCTGGTTCAGCAGGGTGGCGTTGGTGTCCAGGCCGAGGAGGGAGTACATCATCGCCCCGGCCAGGCCGCGCTGCTTGCCGTAGTCGACGCGGGCCTGGATCGACTTCTGGTCCAGGCCGGTGAAGAACTCGCCGTCCTTGTAGAAGTACGACGCCTTGGCCCGGTCGTCCCAGAAGGTGGTCGCCGGGTTGTCGACGATCCCGCCCAGCTCCTTGTAGTGGGCGATGCCGGGCTGCCGGCTGACGGGCCGGGCGGCGGAGGCGCCGGTCGCGGACTGGGCGAGGCCGTTGGTGGTGCCCGCCGGGACGCCCTTCCAGCCGCGGTAGTAGAACTCGTAGCCCAGGGTCAGCTTGTTCGCGGGGAAGCCGCCGGCGATCCCGTAGGCCGGGTTGCCGTCGATCCACGAGTCGATGGCGTTCTTGACGCTGTACTTCTCGGTGCCCGGGGCGACGGGGTCGGTCGGGTCGGCGGCCGAGGGGAGGAGCGGGGACTGGTGGTACGTCGGCCCGTTGCCGTTCCAGGCGCCGTGCATGTCGTACGTCATGATGTTCGCGTAGTCGAGGTACGCGCCGATCTTGTCCGTCTCGATGTGCTTGATCTTGTCCTGACCGGCCGGGAGCGCCGAGGTCAGCAGGTACTTCTTGCCGCCGTTGGCCTGGCCGTGGGCGTCGAGCTGCTCGCGGAACTCCTTGAGCAGGAGCGTGAAGTTCTGCTTGTCCTCGGGGGCGTGGTGGTTGCCCAGGTGGCCGCCGGAGGAGCCGGGGTACTCCCAGTCGACGTCGATGCCGTCGAAGACGCCCGCGGCCGTGCCGACGCCGCCGTAGCCGCCGTCGACCGGCAGGTTGCCCTTGATGTACTGGTCGATGCAGGAGGAGACGAGCTTCTTGCGGGAGGCGTCGGTCTTCGCCGCGTCGCTGAAGTACTTCGAGAACGTCCAGCCGCCGAGCGAGATGTTGATCTTCAGGTGGGGGTACTTGGCCTTCAGCTGCTTGAACTGGTTGAAGACGCCCACGATCGGCTGGTCCCACGTGTCGGCGACCCCGCTGACGCTGTCCGCCGCGCTGAAGGTCCGCTGGTAGTCGGCGTACGAGTCGCCCGCGCCGTCACCGGCGTCGGGGTTGTTGTCGTCGCCCGCCGCCTTGTTCGCCTCGAAACAGGTGAGGTTCGTGGGGTGGATGTTGCCGAACGAGTAGTTGATGACATCCAGCTTGCCCGCTATGCCCCGGGTGTCGAGATGCTTGGGGTAGAAGGCGTTCCCGTACACGCTCCACTGGTCGTAATAGGCGATCCGGACCCCTCCCGGAGCCGGGGCGGCGCCGACGGCGGGGGCGGCTGCCTGGGCCGTGCCGAGGCCCGCGAGGCCCGCCAGCGCTCCGGCGGCGAGCGCGGCAGTGGTGGCGGCGGCCACCAGGGGTTTACGGATGTGCATGAACTGCCTCCGGGGGGTGGGAGGGGGGAGCGGGAAGGCCGGGTGAGAGAAGGAATAGCGATCTCCGACACCCCGAGTCAATGGTTTGGACCAAAGAAGGACTAGACCACCCCGGCGCCAAATCCCCTTGTCAGAGACCTGAATCAACATCAGAAGTCGCTCGCCACCCCGGGTGACGAGCGACTTAAGGCTGCCTTGAGACAAACTTCCGCAAGGTTTCGGCAACAAACCTGCCGAACTCAGTTCACCTGAATTTTCTCCCTCTCGGACGGCTCCTCCGGCATCCCGTACGCATCTGCGACGAGTCCGTACGAACGCAACCGGGCCGCGCCGCTGTGCGCGTTGGCGGTCAGCATCAGCTCGTCGGCGCCCGTCCGCCGGGCCAGGCCGTCGAGTCCGGCGCGGACCTCGTCGGGGGTGCCGTGGACGATGGTGGCGAGCCAGCCGTCCACGAACTCCCGCTCCGGCGGGGAGTAGTCGTACGCCGCCGCCTCCTCCGGCGTGGGCACCAGCCCGGGGCGGCCCGCGCGCAGCCGCAGCATCGCCAGCGCGCCCGCCAGCACCTGGGCACGGGCCTCCTCGGCGGTGTCGGCGGCCAGGGCCGAGACCCCGATGACCGCGTACGGGGCGTCCAGGACGGCCGAGGGGCGGAAGCTGCGGCGGTAGAGGTCGAGCGCGGGCAGGGTGCCGGCCGCCGAGAAGTGGTGGGCGTAGGCGAAGGGCAGGCCGAGCTCACCGGCGAGCCGGGCGCTGAAGCCGGAGGACCCCAGCAGCCACAGCGGCGGCCGTCCGGCGGGGCCCTGCACCGGGCCCGGCACGGCGTGCACGCGGGCGTACGGGTGCCCGTCCGGGAAGTCGTCGTCGAGGAAGCGGGTGAGCTCCGCGAGCTGCCGGGGGAACTCCTCGGCGGCCTCGTCCAGGCGGCCGGGCCCGCGCAGCGCGGCGGCCGTGCGGCCGTCGGTGCCGGGGGCGCGGCCGAGCCCGAGGTCGATCCGCCCCGGGGCGAGCGCCTCCAGGGTCCCGAACTGCTCGGCGACGGCGAGCGGCGCGTGGTTGGGCAGCATGACCCCGCCCGAACCGAGCCGGATGCGGGAGGTGTGCGCGGCGAGGTGGGCCAGGATCACGGCCGGGGAGGAGCTGGCGACCCCGGGCATGGAGTGGTGCTCGGCGACCCAGTGGCGGTGGTACCCGCGGGACTCGGCGAGGCGGGCGATCTCCACGCTGGTGCGCAGGGAGTCGTGGGCGGTGGAGCCGCTGCCCACGGTGACCAGGTCCAGCACCGACAGCGGTACGGGCGCCCGGCCCCGGGCGGTGCCCCTGACCGGCCCGGCGTCGCGGTCCGGGCCCCGGCCGGGGCCGTGCGGGCCGGGGTCCGCGCCCGGCTCCCCGTGGCGGATCTCCGGCAGGTTCCCGTCCCCGGTGTCGCTCATGTCGCTCCCGTCTCGGTCCGGTGCCCGTCGGCACCGGTACGGAGCAGTCGAACCGCGCGGGGCCCCCGGGCATTCCCGGCGCAACCGGGACGGCCTGCGTGCCTGTGGCATATGCCAAGAGGGTAGATCCAGGCAGAGGGACATGATTGAGCCATCAATCTCCCCAACAGGCACTCCACTCGGCCCGCTTGATGGCTATCGTGACAGGGCAAGCGGTAACAACCTGGTAGGGGGAAACCGTGGCGCTGAAGCCCGAGCCGACCGCGCCGTTCCACTCGGTGCAGTACGCACTTCGCGTACTCGAAACGATCGCCCGGCACACCGGTGGTGTGACCGGGGCACAGATCGCGCGTGAGACCGGCCTGCCCACCGTCCATCTCGCCCCGATGCTGCTCATGCTGCGCCGGGAGGGGTACGTCCTGGAGGTGTCCGACGGCGCCTATTCCATAGGGGACTCGACGGTCCTGCTCAGCTCGGGCACCGACCGGCAGCAGGCCCTGACCGACAAGCTCCAGGAGACCCTGGACCGGCTGCGGGACTCGGTCGGCGCGGCGGTCTACATCAGCCGGTACGTGGACGGCGAGGTCAGGATCACGCAGTTCGCGGACAGCCCGCGCACCCCCAAGGTCCACGAGTGGGTCGACTTCCGCTCGGCGGCGCACGCCAGCGCGGTCGGCAAGTGTCTGCTGACCCAGCTCGACCAGAACGGCCGCCGCGACCACCTGGCCCGGCACAAGATCGCCCGGCTCACGTCGAAGACGATCGTGAACGAGCGCATCCTCTTCTCCAAGCTGGACAGCCAGCCCGCCACGGTTCCCGTGCTGGACCTCCAGGAGTACGCGGTGGGCACCGTCTGCGCGGCGGTCCCGATCACGGCCGGGGCCTCGGTGGGCTGCCTGGCCCTGTCGATGCCGGTCGAGCACGCGCACCGGCTGCGGGCCGCGGCGGACGTGCTGAACCGGAAGGCCGCTCCGCTGCTCCTGTCGCTCACCCTCTGAGCGCTCCGGTGGGCCCGCCGGGGCTCCTGGGGCGGCCAGCGCCCGGTCCCCGTGGCCGAAAAGTGTCCGGAAAACACTTCGGGCGGCTCCCGGTGAACCGGAAACCGCCCGAAGGACAGGTGCGCCGCCAGGGACTCGAACCCCGGACCCGCTGATTAAGAGTCAGCTGCTCTAACCAACTGAGCTAGCGGCGCCTGCTGACAGAGAAAATACTACCCGCTCGTCCGGGGTGCTCAAAACCGGCCCCGCACCCTCCCCCGCACCGGCCCCCGAAGCGCCCGGCCCGCAGGCGCGGGGAGGCGGGGACACGGGCGCCGGCCGGCGCGCGGGAGGCGGCGGGCCTGCCCGGGGCCGCGCCGGACGGGGCCGGTCCCGGTGACGGCGGCCCTGGCGGGGTCTCCGTCACCGGGCCGGAACCCGGGGGTGTCGCCGGACGGCGCTCCCCGGGTGCGGCTCCACCGGTGGGATCAGGTCTTCCGGCGGGGTCAGAACTTGACGTCGGAGCAGGAGTAGAAGGCCATCGGGGTGTCGTTGACCTGCCAGACGGCCAGGATCAGGTGGCGGCCGGTCTTGTTCCTCGGCATGGTGCCCTGGTGGACGGTGGTCATGTCGGGACGGGCACCGTTGTAGTTGACCGTCAGGAAGGGCTGCGGGTCCAGGGAGGCCCTGGTGAGGGGCTTGGTGGAGTCCCAGCCGTCCTTGGTGACGTAGTACTTGAAGTCGGTGGCGGAGTGGTTGGCGGTGAACTGCCAGCGGAAGCCGTAGCTCTGCCCGGCGGTGACCTGCGTGGCGGGCCAGGCGCCACCACGCGGGTCGTCGAGCTCGGCGAACGGGGCGTTGCCGCCGGCGCAGATCTTGCCGTCGGCGGGTCCGGCCGCCGGGAAGCCCTTGGTGCCCTCGGCGCTCTGCGGCTCCCACTGGATCTGTCCGCAGTTGGAGACGGTCTTGTTGGCACACAGCTTCTGGCGGCTGATCGGGCTGTCGGTGTAGCCGTGGCTGCTCGCCGCAGGGGCGCTGAGCAGGGTGAGACCGGCGACGACACCGACTCCGAGCGCGGCGGCGCCGGCTCGCTTGGGCATGCGGATGTTACGCATGTTGCTCCTTGAACGTGGGGGGAGTCCGGCAAGAGCGTGCGCACGTGTGGGGACGGCCTTCAGATTTCAGGTCTAGACCAAGTAACAGGTTATTGACGCAAGTTGGCCGTGTCTAGACCAATGGGAGAACGAATGGTCCGCCCCGTTCCGGCCACCCGTCTCCCTCGTCCCGGGCTCGTCCCGGACTCGCCCCCGGCTCCTGCCGCCCTCCTGCCCCCCGCGTGCCGGACCCGTCCGGGCCGTGCCCGGGCCCGGCGCGCCGGGGCGCGCGGCGCTCCCCGCTACTCGGCGCGGCCGGTGCAGAAGGCCATCGTCAGGTCTCTGACCAGGGCCTTTCGCTCGTGGTCATCGAGTTCCACGATCCCGCGCGAGGTCAGCCGGTGGACCGTGTCGTCGACGGCGTCGACCACCGAGGTCAGTACGGCGTCCCGGTACCCGGCGTCGATGGCCGCGACCCGGCGGCGGCACATCGCCTCGGCGACCTCGGGGGCGTACTCGATCCGGGTCGGCTGGGCCGAGAACACCTCGACGCCCACCGCCTCGGTCTCGGCGGCCAGCATCCGGGTCAGCGCGTCCCCCACGGCCTCCGCGTCGCGCAGGGTCGGGGCGTCCTCGTGGAAGGCGTCGGCGGGCAGCTGGGACAGGACGCGGGCCATGGCCGACTCGACCTGTTCGGCGAGGTACTCCGTGTGGTCCGCGACGGCGAGCGTGGCCCGCGCGGTGTCCTTGACCTGCCAGACGACCTGGACGACGACCCGCAGGGCGAGGCCCTCGCAGTCCACGGCGGGCATGGGCTCGCTGCGCCAGTGGCGCAGGCGGACATCGACGCGGCGGCGGAGCAGGAGCGGGCTGATCCAGGTCAGCCCGGTGCGCCGGACGGTCCCCCGGTACCGGCCGAAGAGGGTGAGCACCCAGGCGTGACCGGTACGGCTCCGGCCCAGTCCGCCGAGGGCGAGCAGCGCGGTGACGCCGAGGAGGGCGAGCGGGGGCCAGTCCGTGGCGCGCAGCCCCCGGTAGGCGGGCGGGGTCACGCCGAAGGCCGCCGCGAGGGGGGCGGGGACGGCCCCGGCGCGCCAGAGCAGGGCCGCGCACCCGGCGAGGGCGAGGGCGCCCGCCGCCACGGCGGCCCAGCCGGGCAGGACGGGACCGCGCCGCTCCCGGAGGCGGCCGTCGCCCCGGGGGACCCGGCGCCCGGGGACCGGCCGGGGGGCGGGCGGGGCCGCCCCGCGCGCCGGGGCCGGGACAGGGGCCGGGGCGGCCGGGGGCGCGGGCCGCCCCCGGAACGGCAGGTGCGCCGGGACCTCGTCCACGGCGCTCCCCCGCGCCCCCGGCCCGCCCGGGTGGGCCGGGCCGACGGGCAGGGGGCGGACGGGGAAGGGGTGCGCGGGGAACGGCCCGGCGGGGAGCGGGGCCGTCAGGAGGTGGCCGGTGGCGCGCAGACCGACGGCGAGACCGTCCGCCGTGCGGGGGCCGCCCCGGGGAAGGAGGGGAAGGAGCTGGGTCTCCTCCATCCCCCGGGCCACCGCGCGCGCGACGGTCCCGGCCACCCCGGGGCCGGGCACCCCGGCGGGCGCGGGGTGGGCCGACGCGTCGTGCGGGTGCGGGAGTTCCGGAGGTGGTACGGGGAGCGCCGGGCCGGACTCCGAGGGGGACGCCCCGGCCCCGACTGCGCCCCCGGCCCCGGCAGCCCCCGTCGGCACGGGCACGGGTGCGGGTACGAGGACGAGCACGGACGCGGGCTGGGTGCGGGCGGCCGGGACGTCGCCGCGGGCCGCGGCCTCCTCGGGCGGGGCGGCCGGGGCGGGTTCCGCGTACGGCACGGCCAGGGGCCAGGGCGGGCGGACCGGGCGCGGCGCGGGGGCGACAGCGGCAGCGGGTGCGGATGCAGGTGCGAGGGTCAGGGCCGGGGGGACAGGGAAGGTGCCCGTGGTCGAGGTGGTGCGGGTGGGGTACATCGTTACCTCCGTCATGCGAACAGCCGGCGCCAGGTTTCCGGCCCCGGATAGCCGTCGGCCGAGGCCCCGCTCCAGCCCTGGGCCCGCTGGAACGCCTCGACCGAACGGCGGTCGGCCTCGCTCCAGCGGGGCCCGGGACCGGCCGGGCCGTACGCGCCGAAGCCCTTCTCCACCAGCCGGCGGCCGAGGGCGGTGACGGCCGGGTGCGAGGTGCCCGGCCGGAAGACGTCGCCCGGGTAGGCGCCCACCACCAGGGCGGACCCCGCCCCGGGACCGGCCGCCACCGGGCTCACGGGTCCGGAGCCGGACTCCGGCGGCTCCCCGCCCGGCCCTGCCCCCGGCTCCGTTCCCGGTTCTGTTCCTGGTTCTGCCCCCGGTTCTGTTCCCGGTTCCGCGTCCGGGTGCTGCGGGCCGATCCCGCCGGTGACCCCGTTGAACCGGTACGGCACGTACTTCCCGGCGTTCTCCCAGTAGCCGTAGGGCGTCGTCTGCTTGCGGGTCGACGGCCGCGTCTGCTCGTAGGCCAGGTAGTGGGTCCGCGTCTCGTCCACCCAGCCGCCGAAGAGCGTGACGTGCGAGCCCTTGTTCGGGTCCGCCGGGTTGTGGAAGAGGAGCATGTCCCCCGGCAGCAGTTCGTCCTTGGTGATGCGGGTGGCGAAGGTGTCCAGGCTGCCGGTCCACTCGTTCGTCCCGAGGTTCCAGGCCATCGAGACGTAACCCGAGCAGTCCTGCCGGTATCCGTCCCGCCAGTACGCGGACATGCTGTACGGGACCTTCGCCTCCAGCCACCGCTTGGCCCGGTTGACGATCGTCGCCCGGTCGGTCCGCGGCACGGCGGCGGGCGCGCCGGGCCGGCCGCCCTTGGGGCCGTGCAGCGGGGCCCGGCCGCCCTGCGGGGAGCCCGGGTCGTCCAGGGCGACCGGGCCCGGGACCGGGGTGGGCGTCGCCACCGCGACCGGGCCGCCGGAGAGGACCACGCCCGCCGCGGCGGCCAGGACCAGCGCCCTGCGGACGCCGCGCGCGGCGGGATGGCCACCGTCGCGCAGCGGTACGGCCCGCCCGCGGGCGAGGGCGCGGCGGCGGACGCATCCCCGGCACGCGCAGTCGCCCGCGGGCTCGTACTCCTCGAAGACCGGCATCTGCATCGGCGTCGGCATTGGCATCTGCACGCGCACCGGAGGCTGGGTCGTCATGCGGTTCCGTCCACTCCCCTGCTCGTCCACTGGTCGGGCGGACCGCATCTGGCGGGGTGTCAGATCCGGAACGACCCAGACATATCGTGCACGACAAACCCCATAAACATGGGTTAATCGGATAAGGTGGGCGTGGCTGGTCGTGAGCACCGGAAGAGGTGGGGTAGAGTTTTCCCTGTCACCAAGCGCCGCTAGCTCAGTTGGTTAGAGCAGCTGACTCTTAATCAGCGGGTCCGGGGTTCGAGTCCCTGGCGGCGCACAGACGGAAGAAGGCCCCCACGCGAGTGGGGGCCTTCTTCGTGCGTCGTCCTGCTGCTGATTTACTGCCGCCCTGCTGCTGATCTGCTGCTGTCCGGCCGCTACACCGCCGCGCCCGGTCCTCCGGCCTCGCCCGTCAGGTAGGCCGAGACCACCACGTTCGCCGTGTACTCCTTGGCCGCCTTGTCGTACTCGCCCCCGCAGGTCACCAGCCGCAGCTCGGCCCGGCCCGCGACCCGCTGGCCGTACGCCTTGTGCGCGTCGAAGGCCGCCCGCTCGAAGATCCGTACGTCCTCGACCGTGAACTCAGCGACGGAGCCGTCGGCCCGCGCCACCCGCACCTTGTCGCCCGGCTGCGCCGTGCTGAGGCCGTAGAACACGGCGGGCTTGGACGCGGTGTCCACGTGCCCCACCATCAGGGCGGTCCCGGCCGCGCCCGGCGCCGTGCCCGCGCCCCACCAGCCCACCGTCCCCGGGCTCTCGTACGGCGGCGGCTCGATCGCACCGTCCTTGTCCAGGCCCCGGGGGACCACCGGGGCCCGTACTCCTATCGACGGCACCTCCACCCGCTGGGGCAGGGCCCCCGACAGCGGGGCGTGCGCGGCCGGCAGGCCGGGGACCGCCGCCCCGCCCGCCGGACCGGCGAGCGGGGCGGGCATCCCGGTGATCTCCCGGCCCCACAGCCACAGGCCCAGGACCAGCACCGACCAGGCGGCGAAGGTCAGCAGCCGACCGCCGCCGGACGCCTTCGCCTCGTTCACCGGCCGCTGCGGCGGCGGCGCAGGACCAGGGCCCGGCCGGCGACGGCCAGGGCGGCCGTCGCGGCGAGGGCGGCGGCGATCACCGTGTGCGGCACCCCCGGACCCTCGCCCTCGGGGCTCTTCTTCGTCGCCGCGGCCAGCCTGGTCGTCTCGGCGACCTCGGCGGACATGCCGCCGCCGCCCGCGTGGACCGGCCAGAACGGCGAGGGGTGGTGGCCGGGCCGGTGGTGGGCGATCTCGACGGAACCGCTGATCTTGTCGTCACGGCCGTCACAGGCGACCCGTACGGTGTGCCAGCCCGGCTGGGCGTGCGAGGCGATCCGCGCCTCACCGAAGAGCGGGCCGCGACCACCGTCGCCACGGCCGCCGTCACCGCGGCCACCGTCACCGCGGCCGCCGTCGTGCCGGCCGCCGTCGTGGCCGGACAGCTCGACCTCGT
Source organism: Streptomyces sp. NPDC051567 (assembly GCF_044454165.1). Lineage (NCBI taxonomy): Bacteria > Bacillati > Actinomycetota > Actinomycetes > Kitasatosporales > Streptomycetaceae > Streptomyces > Streptomyces sp. NPDC051567. Next base: position 265,797 of record NZ_JBITDK010000003.1, read on the forward strand.
GCGTGAAGACGGGGGACCTGGCGACCCCTCTGTTGCCGTGGCAGCCGTGGACGCGCAGCTTGACGTGCGCACCGGGGTGGGCCGGACTGGGCTCGACCGAGACGCTCCCGCCGCGGAAGTCCTCGTTGGCGAGGGCGGTGGGGGCGGTCACGACGGAGAAAGCGGTCAGGGCGACGGCCACCCCGGTGGTACGGAGAGCGATCAGGGCACTGCGCATGGTGAACCTCCTCACAAGGAGACTCACGCGCGGCGGGCCGCCCCGCATCCGGAGCGGCGCCCCCTTGGCCCGTACGTGTCGGAGATCCACCATTGGCCCGGTATGTCGCCACCGTGCCCGGCCGGTCCGCGTGGTAGGCCGTGGCGCGGCGGACACCCCGTGCGGGCCAGGCCGTACGGACGGGGGCGAGGCGGTACGGGCCCTGCGGCCCGGCTTACGGGTGGGTGGGCGGGCGGGTCAGACGAGGTCGACGAGGTCCGCGATCGAGTCGACCGTGTGCGTCGGGCGGTACGGGAACTTCTCGGTGTCCGCCGCCGAGGTCAGGCCCGTCAGGACGAGGTAGGTCCGCATCCCCGCCTCCAGCCCGGCCAGTACGTCGGTGTCCATCCGGTCGCCGATCATCGCGCTGGTCTCGGAGTGCGCGCCGATCGCGTTCAGCCCGGTCCGCATCATCAGCGGGTTGGGCTTGCCCGCGAAATACGGCTTCTTGCCGGTGGCCTTGGTGATCAGCGCGGCGACGGCGCCGGTGGCCGGGAGCGGGCCCTCGGTGGAGGGGCCGGTCTCGTCGGGGTTGGTGCAGATGAAGCGGGCGCCCGCGTTGATCAGCCGGACCGCCTTGGTCATCGCCTCGAAGCTGTACGTCCGGGTCTCGCCCAGGACCACGTAGTCGGGCTCGTGGTCGGTCAGGATATAGCCGATGTCGTGCAGGGCGGTGGTCAGGCCCGCCTCGCCGATGACGTACGCCGTGCCCCCCGGGCGCTGGGCGTCGAGGAACTTCGCGGTGGCCAGGGCCGAGGTCCAGATGTTCTCGACGGGGACGTCGAGGCCCATGCGGCTGAGGCGGGCCTGGAGGTCGCGCGGGGTGTAGATGGAGTTGTTGGTCAGCAGCAGGAAGGGCTTGCCGGATTCGCGCAGCCGCTTGATGAAGGCATCGGCGCCGGGGATCGGGGTGCCCTCGTGGATGAGGACCCCGTCCATGTCGGTGAGCCAGGATTCGATCGGCTTGCGCTCTGCCACTGGACTGTTCTCCGCTCTCGGTGGCGTCTGACCTCGGTGACCTCTGGTCTCTACCACCTCCACCCTAGCCGGGCCGGACCACGGACGCGTTCGGCGTCCACGGCCCGGACCAGGGACGGAGCCGGGACGGGGTGGGGGCGGGGTGGGGGTGCGGCGACGCGGTGGGGCGGGGGCGCGGTGGGGGCCGGGTCAGCGGGTGGTGGTGCGCAGCCGGCGGGCTCCCAGCAGGAGTCCGGCGCCGGTGGCGAGGGCGGCCACGGAACCGGCCCCGTACGCCACTTCGCGCGGGCCGGTACGGGCCAGGGCCCCGGCTCCGGCCCTGGCTCCGGCTCCGGCGGAGTCCGCCGGGCCCTTGACGGAGAACCGGTAGCCGCCGGACTCGCCGACCCAGTCGCCGTCCGCCCCCTTGCGCTGGACGAGGGCGGCGTCGGCGACGACCTCGCCGTGCGGGGCGTCGGCGGCGAAGGCGAGCCCGACCTTGACGGTCAGGGAGCCGCCGGGGCCGACGGAGAAGCCGGGGAAGGCGTCGCCGCCGTCGAAGACGGCGATGATCTCGTCGCGGTCGGTCCGCTCCAGGCCGGCCGGGAACGGCCCGCCGGGCGCCGCGAACTCCATCCGGAGGTGGGCGGGGCGCAGGGCGCGGGCCCGGTCGGTGAGGACGACGACCGGGTGGACGGCCGTGCAACGGGAGTTCGTGGTGTTGACCAGGTCCAGGTACCAGGTCTGCGGGCTGTCGCCGGTCCGGTACACGGCCGGACCGCCCCGGATGCGCGCCCCGATGGGGAACTCGGTGCTCTTCCCGTCCCCGCAGGTGGCCTGGGCGCGGGAGGGCAGCGCGGGCGCGGGACGGCCGCCGCCCCCGTTCGCGGTGTCCGCGACGGCGGCCGGGGCGGCAGCCTGTGCGGCGACGGCGGCCGGTGCGGCGAGAGCGACCGGTGCGGCGAGAGCGACCGGGGCGGCGAGAGCGGCCGGTGCGGCGAGGGCGACCAGGACGGCGGAGAGGGCAAGGGCTTTGCGCAGTCGCATGGAAGACCTTCGTGCTCGCCGGACGGGACGATGGTCGGACCAGGTGACAATCCTCCCGGCCCTGCCCGCACCCTGCCAGGCCCCCGCGCCCCGTCCCGACCGCCACGCCCGGCGCACCCCGGTTCACACCCGGACGGCGGAGGGGCGGCGACCCGTACGACAGCCTGGGCGGCCGTCCCCGGGCAGCCGTACGGGTGGCCGTCCCCGTATGACCGTACGGGCGGCTGTACGGGCGACCGCCCGTACGTGCGTGCGGCGCTCCGGGCGGCCTCCGTGACCGGCCCGCTCCGCGCGGCCATGCAGCCGCGCAGCCGCGCAGCCGCGCCGTGATCTTGCTGGCACTTGGGCAACGCTGTTGCCAAAGTGGTCGCCATGAACGCCACCGCCTCCGCCGCCCCGCTCCGCGTCGGCCTCATCGGCTACGGACTCGCCGGTTCCGTCTTCCACGCGCCCCTTGTCTCCGCCACCGACGGGCTCGTCCTCGACACCGTCGTCACCTCCGACCCCGGCCGGCAGGCACGGGCCCGCGAGGCGTACCCGGGCATCCGGATCGCCACCGGGGCCGAGGAGCTATGGAGCCGCGCGGCCGGGCCGGACGCCCTCGGCCTCGTCGTGATCGCCTCCCCCAACAAGACCCACGTCCCGCTCGCCACCGCCGCTCTCGCCGCCGGAATCCCGGTGGTCGTGGACAAGCCGCTCGCCGCCACCGCCGCCGAGGCCCGCGCACTCGCCGCCCGTGCGGACCGGGGCGACCGGGGCGCGACCTTCCTCTCCGTCTTCCAGAACCGCCGCTGGGACAACGACTTCCTCACCCTGCGCCGCCTCCTCGCCGACGGCGACCTCGGCGAGATCCTGCGCTTCGAGTCCCGCTTCGAGCGCTGGCGCCCGCAGCCGAAGGGCGGCTGGCGCGAGTCCGGGGCCCCGGAGGAGATCGGCGGCCTGCTGTACGACCTCGGCAGCCACCTCGTCGACCAGGCCCTGGTGCTGTTCGGCCCGGCCGTACGGGTCTACGCGGAGGTCGACGTCCGCCGCCCGGGGGCCGAGGCCGACGACGACACCTTCATCGCCGTCACCCACGCGAACGGGGTCCGCTCCCACCTCCACGTCAGCGCGGCCACCGCCCAGCTCGGCCCGCGCTTTCGCGTCCTGGGTTCCCGGGCGGGGTACGTCAAGTACGGCCTCGACCCCCAGGAGGCCGCCCTGCGCGAGGGGCTGCGGCCGACGGTGGACACGCCGTGGGGCGAGGAACCCGAGCCCCAGTGGGGCCGGCTGGGCTCCGGCGAGTCCCCGCTGACCGGTGGCGGAGCCCCCGTACGGACCGTTCCGGGCGACTACCCGGCGTACTACGCGGCGGTGGCCGCCGCCCTGCGCGAGGGCGGCCCGGCGCCGGTCACGGCATGGGAGGCCGCGCACTGTCTCGACGTCCTGGAGGCCGCGCGCAGGTCGTCCCGGGACGGGGTGACGGTCACTCTGGACGCTCTCCCTCATGGGGCGTTGGCGTAAGGGGGGGGGAAGAGCCTCGGCTGCGGGGTTCCGCGCCGGACGGAAGCGCCAAAAACTGGCGGTTCGGCGGCTGGAAACGATCCATTCTGCACAGATTGCCGATCATCACGTCCGTGAAGCGATCACCCTTGTGAGGAATGGAAAACCTGTGAAGCTCTCCCGCATCGCGTCGGCCATCGCCGTCGCCGCGATGGCCCCGGCCGTCATGCTCTCCTCGCCGGCCTTCGCCGCCGACGCCGCGTCCCCGTCCACGCCCTCGGCGCCGACCGTTCCCGACCAGGGTTCCGAGGGCGACAAGCCCACCGGTGACGCGGGGCAGACGCCCGCCGAGGACTCCCAGGCCACGAAGGACCGGGCCGCGATCCAGGCGATCCTGACCGACCCGGCGAGCGGGCCCGGCGTGCGCGAGGCGGCCGAGAAGGCCCTCAAGGGGACGGCCGCGTAGATGCGGAACTTCCTCGAAGTCGAGCGGGCGGAGCAGCAGTTCGTGGACGACCAGGTGCGGGTCTCCCAGATCATCAACGCCGGTGGTCCGGGTGTGCGGGAGGCGGGCAAGGCCGCCCTGAAGGCCGACACCCAGGCCGCGCTCACCGCGTTCCTCACGACCGGGCAGCACGCGGCCCGCGCCACGGACGACCGGGTCCTGGTGTTCACGCTGCTCAACCAGGCGGGGCCGGAGATGAAGGAAGCCATCCTCACGTTCCTCGACTCGAACCCGACCCCCGCCGAGCTGCGCACCTTCGTCACGATCACGCAGCACGAGCTGCGCGACCTCGACAACAGCATCCTGATCTCGTCGATGCTGGGCAACGCCGGTCCGGAGCTGAAGAAGGCCGCCATGGCCGCGATCAAGGGCACGCCCGCGGAGCGCGCCGAGTTCCTCAAGACCGGGCAGCACGAGGCGCGCGCCAAGGACAAGGAAGCCAAGGAGGCCGAGGAGAAGGCCGCCAAGGACAAGGAGACCGGCGGCCAGACCGGTACGCCGGGAACGGGCACGGACGGCTCCGGCAGCACGGGCGGGAACGGCACGGCGACCGACAGCACCACCAGTAACGGCGGCACCACCGGTAACAGCGGTAACGGCAACGTGGTCCCGACGGGTGGTTCCGGCCCGCTCGCGAACACCGGAGCCGGGTCCGAGAACGCCTGGATCGCGGGCGGCGCCGCCGCCGCGCTCGCCGCAGGCGCCGGCCTGGTGCTCACCAACCGCCGCCGCCGGATGTCGGCCGAGGGCTGAGGAGCTGAGGCCGGGGGCTGAGGCCCGGGGCCATGGGTCGTGGTCCGGGTGGCAGCTCCACCCGCCCCACGGCCCACCCCGGCCCACCCCGGCCCACCCCGGCCCACGGGTCCCCGTACCCTCCGCGCTCCCCACGCTCCGGCGGGTCGCGGCGGGTTGCGCTGCGGGGCCTCTACGCGTCCTTGTACTCCTGGCGCCGGCGGCCGAGTCCGTCGGCCTCCAGCTCCACGACGTCACTCGGCTCCTGCCCGGCTCCTGCCCCGCCGGTTGATCAGCAGCAGTACGGTGTGAACCATGCGCCCTGACACGCCTGCTGAGCACATCGCCGAAGCCGAGCGCCTCATCCGCACGGCGACCCGTTACCCCGAGGACCGGGAGCCGCTGCTCCTCCAGGCCGCGGCCCACCTCGAACTGGCCGACGCCCGGGACCGCGCCAGCGCGCTGTACGACCAGCTCCTCACCGGCTCCCCCGCCGCCCCGTACCTGGTCAAGGCCCTCCAGGCGGCCAATCTGTGGGAGTACGGCCACGAGGCCGAGGCCCGCGCCCTCATCTCGGGCATCCGCGCCGCGTCCCCCGGCGACCCGGCGCCCTGGGAGGTCATCGCGGAGGCCCTGGAGGCGCACGACGAGCTGACCGCGTCGGAGGAGTGCTTCACCCAGGCGGCGACGCTCCTCATCACGGAGGACGACCCGCTCACCCCGGCCACCACCGCCCTCCTCACGGGCCGGCACCGGGTCCGCCGCCTCCTCGGGCTGCCGCACGACGACTGGGACATGGTCGCCGACACCCGTCACATCGGCCCGATCCCGCTGGACGAACTCCACGACCCGAAGCGCATCTGGGCCCTGGGCTCCGACGACCCGGCCGAGCTCCGCGCCGAGATCGCCCGCCTGCGCGCCGAACTGGGCGACCGCCGCGCCGCTCTCTCCCGCCCCTTCCCGGTGGCCATCCTGCACTGGCCCCAGCGCGAACTGGCCGAGCTGCTGACCTCGTACCCGACGCTGGCCTCGGAGTACCCCTCGCACGAGACGCACCTGTCCCGGATCGAGTCCTCCCTCCGCGCCCTGGCCGCCTCGGGCACCACCAACCTCGGCATCGTCACGGCGAGCGTCCCGTCCTACGAGGCGTTCGCGGCCTCGGAGAAGACCTCCCCGGCCTCCCCTTCCCTCCTGGCGGAATACGCCACCACCCTGGCCGCCCGCGGCAAGGCCACCCCGTGGCCCCCCACCCCCACCGCCCCCTGCTGGTGCACCTCGGGCAAGCCGTACGTGGAGTGCCACGGGGGCAGCAACTGATCAACCCGTAACGCTGCCCGATCAACAGGGATCTTCCTCAGCCGCTGCCGCGCCACATTTCGGCAAGTGTTGTCAGTCGCTCCTGGTACAACCGAGGCAGCGATGATCAACCCTGAGGAGATCCCCCTGATGCCTGGTCCCCGCCCGAGCAACGCGAAGCCCGTACCTGGCCTTCACGAGACTCTGATCACGACCCCCCTCGAAGAGAGTCTTCAGCAACTCATTGCCACGGGGACCGATGTGATACGGGGCCAGGTGAGTGAAGAATCCTCTCAGCATGTCCTCACCCGGCACATCGCAGACGAATTCAGACAAACCCTCAAGGGGCTTTCTCCTAGCGAGCAGGTGCTGGCTGCGAACAAGATCCTCGATGCTCTGAACTCTCTCCCTGGTGCCCGGAAGCGGACGGAACCCATCGCCGAGGGACCGCATCAGCTCCTTGCGGTAGCGAATTCGATCACCTCGGAGGCGTGGACCACACGCCCCTCGACTCCGCTGTCGGAGAACTCGCTCATCACCAACTCTCCAAATGATCCGAGCCTTGGCTCCGAGTTGCGGGCCGAGCTGGCTACCGCCGACCGCATTGATCTCCTGTGCGCCTTTGTGAAGTGGACGGGCCTACGCGTACTGGAGCAACCCCTCAAGGCTGCAGCTGCACGTGGTATCCCCATCCGCGTCATCACTACGACGTACATCGGCGCCACAGAACGTGAGGCTCTTGACCGCCTCGTGCGGGAGTTCAATGCCGAGGTGAAGGTGAACTACGAGCTTCGCTCCACCCGCCTCCACGCCAAGGCATGGCTCTTCCGTCGAAACTCTGGATTCGACACATGTTACGTCGGTAGCTCAAACCTATCGCAAGCCGCCCTATTGGATGGCTTGGAGTGGAATGTCCGACTGTCTGGCATCGCAAGCCCGAATGTGCTCCGAAAATTCGAAGCCACCTTTGACGCGTACTGGAGCCAGCCGACTTTCGAATCCTATGACCCGGACCGGGATGCCGGACGACTCGATGAAGCCCTGATTCAGGCCCGCGGATACGGCAAGGACAGAGACGCCGCCCAGACAATCAGTCTGTCAGGTAAGGAATTCCAGCCCTACCCTCACCAACGCGACATGCTAGAGCGCCTTGAGGTTGAACGTACCCTGCATGGCCGGCACATGAATCTCCTCGTCGCTGCCACCGGCACCGGCAAGACAGTAATGGCCGCCCTCGATTTCAAACAGCTCCGGAAGCGGCTGGGGCGCAATCTACGCCTCCTCTTTATTGCCCACCGCAAGGAGATCCTTGAGCAGTCGCTACAGACGTATCGGAACGTCCTTAGCGATGAAGATTTCGGCGACCTCTTTTGCGACGGGAAAATCCCCACTAACTGGGATAACGTCTTCGCGAGCATCCAATCACTCAAATCCGACAAGTTGAATCACTTGCCCGCGGATCATTTCGATGTCATTGTGATTGATGAATTCCACCACGGCACTTCACCTACCTACCTCAAGGTCCTCGAAAAATTCTCCGCCCAGGAGACTCTGGGGCTCACTGCTACACCCGAGCGCATGGACGGCCTGAACATCCAGGATGAGTTCTTCGATGGCCGAATCGCCGCCGAGATGCGGCTATGGGAAGCAATGGAGAACGAGCTCCTCTGCCCATTCCATTATTTCGGAATTCCTGACGACACCGACATGAGTTCCGTCGCATGGAAGCGTGGATCTTACGACTCCAACGCACTCAGCGATATCCTCACCGGAAACAAGGATAGAGCCGAGCTCGTTATTGATTCCATCCGAAGAAAACTCATTAAGCCCCAGGAAATGCGGGCCTTGGGGTTCTGTGTATCAGTTACCCACGCACATTTCATGGCCGACTCGTTCAACAAGGCAGGGTTTAACGCTGCCGCCCTATCGGGGGAAACATCACGTGAAGCCCGAAAGGAAGCTCTCGACGCGCTGAAGGAGGGGAGACTCCATGCGATCTTCTCCGTGGACCTCTTCAACGAGGGGCTCGACGTCCCAGACGTGGACACTCTGCTCCTCCTGCGCCCTACCTCTAGTGCCACAGTTTTCCTCCAGCAGCTGGGGCGAGGCTTGCGTCGGAGTGAGACCAAGTCAGTTCTGACGGTTCTTGACTTCATTGGGCAGCATCGCAAGGAATTCAAGTTTGAAGAGCAGTTCCGAGCGCTAACCAACCTGACCCACAACCGGCTGCTCGGCGCCATTAAGAATGACTTCCCGCAGCCACCTTCGCATTGCGCGATTATCCTTGAAGGCAAGGCAAAGGATCGAATCATTGAAAATATTCGAAACCAGATCAGTGTCAATGTCACTCAACTGACCAGAGAAGTCAAAACGTACGGCAGGAAAGGACTCTCCACCTACCTTGCCGAGAGCGGACGCGACATCAAGGATGTCTACCGCGGCAAGGATAATTCGTGGACAGGTCTCCTACGGCGAGCCGGACTACTGGAACGGCATGCACTCGAAGGGGAGAAAGAGCTCTTTAGGCGCGTTCCGGCCTTCCTTCACGTCGATGATCCTGCACGGGTTAATGCTTACACTGCACTCCTCGCCGATGACGCACCGACGTACGCGTCACTCGACGGGCAGGGACAAGCTTACGCCCGCATGCTCATCTTCTCGATCTGGCCGCATGGCCGTAAGTTCGCAGAATACCAAGAGGCACTCACTCACCTTCAACCCCAGCGTGCCTTCCGAGAGGAAATTCGACAGGTCCTCGCCCACAATCTGTCCCAGACTGGACACGTCCCAGTCGCGCTGAGTGGCGACCATTCCGAACTACCGCTGACGGTGCACGCCTCTTACAACCGGGAAGAGATACTTACGGCGCTAGGCTATTCTGCTCTCGGCGGCCCCTTCCCCAGCAATTACCAAGCGGGGGTGCTCTGGCGTGAGGACATTAAGACAGATGCGCTCCTTATCACCCTGGAGAAAGAGGAGAAGGATTTCTCCCCGCAGACCCAGTACAAGGACTACGCCATGAGCGAATTCCAGTTCCACTGGGAGACGCAGCATCAAACTTCGGAAAGCGCCCCAACCGGCATCCGATACCAAACGCACAAGCAGAACGGCTCACACGTACTTCTCTTTGTTCGCCGCTTCAAGAAGACGGACATTGGTAGCCCATGCGCGTGGATGCTGCTCGGACCTGCCGATTACTGTAGCCACAAGGGCGACAAGCCCATGGGGATCACATGGCAACTTCACCATGAAATTCCCGCAGACGTTGTGGCATATTCTGCCAACACTGACTGACCCGCGACTTAAACGCGAGTATGTAGTTCCAGTCTGATCATGGCCAAATTCCTTGTCCATGATCAGACTGGTTCCAACAAGGCATCATTAGCCAAGTGTGGTCGGTACCGGATCTACTTGAGGCTTTACTCCACCGGCCTCACAACAGGACCTGTTCAGGCCCCGGTCCTGGGTGCCGACCGGCCCGGAGCTGTCAGGCCGACGGCCCGCCATCACCTGCCCAAGTTCACGAGCACCACACTGGTGCCCCTCTCACGCCGCGTCCGTCTCGGCCTCGTAGTGAATCTGGGCTCGGTCCAGGATGTCTTCCGGGTCGCAGCCCTGAGCTGCCAGCCAATGCAGGATGTCAGTGATGAGATGGGTGACCGATTCCTCCACTACCTGCGGACGCCAGGCAGCCGGAGGATACGGGGCGGCAGAGAGGCCCCGGTAAGCCTCAAGGACGGCTGCGCCGCGCTGGACCCGGTGGTACTGGCCTTCCGGCTGGAGCGCAAGTTCGCACCAGACCACCTTGCCCGTGGCCGTCAGAACCGTGCCCCAGTCAGCCGCGAGCGCGGCAAGCAGACAGAGGCCCCGGCCTGACTCATCGTCACAGGCGGAACGCACCACCGAAGGAACATCACGGCTCTTGTCGTGGATCTCCAGACGAAGACGTCCCTCAGTCGGCGCCGGCTCCAGTACCAGCGTCGCGGATGTGCCGACGCCTACATGCTTGATCACATTGCTTGTGAGTTCCGTGACGGCCAGTTGTGCATCATCGGCAAGGGCCAGGAGGCCCCAGGCTGCGAGCTGATCTCTGACGATGCGCCGCACGAGGCGCAGTTCCACAGGCTCCGCCGCGAAGGGCAGAACACAGCGAAGGCGGGTTCCGGCATTCGAGTGTCCACTCATGGAGTCGCTTCCTCCCATGCCACGGCAGCGCCTGCACCAGCCGTATCCAGACGACTGCGCCGCGTAGCGTCACGACTGGAGTATGACATTGAGAAGTCTCGCTATGTAACTTCTCACGAGAACCTCCAGGGTGAATCCTCGACTCCCTAACCTCCACCGGGCATAGCCTTGTTGACTCCAACCCGGCAGCAGCAGAACACCACCTCGGGAGACGGCACACATGTCAGCCAGGGCAACCACCCGGCGTCGCCAGCTTGGGGCGACCATGCGCAAGTTCCGTGCTCGTGCGGGCATGACTCTGGAGGAGGCTGGCCGCCTCATCGACGTATCGAAGGCAACCGTGAGCCGGTACGAAACCCAGACAGGGCCCGTGAAGTGGCCCATCGTGGAGGCATTGTGCCGTGGGTACGGGGCCACCGAGGCCGAACTCCATGCAGTGGTGGCCCTCGCGAAGGGGGTGAAGCAGCAAGGGTGGTGGAACTCCATCATCGACCCGGTACCGGAGAGCATGAATCTGCTGCTCACCCTGGAGGACGAAGCCGTGAGGGAGGACCACTTCAACTGCCTCTACGTACCCGGTCTCCTACAGACACGCGGCTACACCACGGCTGTGCAGTACGCATCCGAGATGAGGCTGTCGCCCGAGGAGATCGAACGGCTCGTCGACATCCGGATGAAGCGACAGGAGATCCTTGGCCGCCCCAAGCCTCCGCATCTCTGGGCCATCCTCGACGAGTCGGTGATCCGTCGGGTTGTGGGCTCGCCTCACGTGATGAGAGGACAGCTGGAGCGTCTTCTTGAGGCCAACGAATCCCAGCACATCACCTTGCAGGTGCTGCCCTTCTCCAAAGGAGCGCACTCTGCCGCCATGGGAAGCTTCGTGATCATCGGCGGTGCCGAGCCGAGTCTCGACGTCGCCTACATCGATACGCACGTCGGTTCGCTCTTCATGGAGCAGGAACCGGAGCTGGTCCGCTACCGGCTTGCTTTCGACTACCTCCGCGCACAAGCGTTGGACATGGCCGCATCATCAGCCTTGATCGGAAGCGTCCACAAGGAGTTGTAATGCATCCCGTTTCACCCGCCATAGGCAGCACCGCATGGATCAAGTCTTCCTACAGCGGAGCCGAGTACAGCGAGTGCGTCGAGGTCCTCTTCCTCCCCGGCTCGACCGCTCTGCGTGACTCCAAGCAGCCGACGGAGAGCATGATCTTGTTCGGGAAGGGTGCTTGGCGCACCTTCCTTGAGGAGCTTCAGAACGGGCGGGCGTAGCCCCCGGCCCGGGCCCACTCACCCCTCACGCCCGGCGGCGGTCTGCCGTGAGGTAGGAGGTGAGGGCGATCGTGGTGGCCGTGGTGAGGACTGCGGGCCAGGGGCCGATGTGCTTCGCCAGGGGGTGGGAACCCGCGAAACCGGCGAGGTAGGCGGCGCCGAGCAGGGTCGTGGTGGTCGCCGATGTGCGGCGGTGCCATTCGCGGGCCGCGACGGCACCGGCGGCGAGGAGCACCGCTCCGCCGAGGGGGCGTTTGCCGGTCCACCGGGCGACGGCGTACCCGCCGGCAATGCCTCCTGCGGTCACCGCTGCGGTGGGGATCTGCGCCATCGTCGACTCCTTCAGCCGTTCGCCTTCCCCCGAGGCTAACGCGGGTGGTGAGGAAAGGGGGGAGGGAAAGGGAGGAAGGGGAGGGGATCGGCATCCGTACGGCGTTCCGCCGGTCCCGTTCCGCGACCCCGTTCCACTGGCGGGTTCTGCGGGGGACCTCACGGGCGTGGGTTCACTCTCCAGCAGGGGCGATACCGTTGAAGCATCCCCAAGTGTCGTGAAGGCGGCCCAAGTAGCCTCAAGCGCTATGAACGCAGGTGAAGACGCCTGAAATTGCCCAATTCACCCAAGGAGCCATCAACGTGATCTGTTACGGACCGGCTGTCCTCGACCTGGCGGACGAGCTGGCGGACGCGTACGGCGAGGTCTTCTCCGCCCCGCCGTGGAACGAGGGTGAGGAAACCATTCTCCAGTTCTCCTCCCGACTGCGGGCCCACAGCCGCCGTGCCGGTTTCCGGACCGCCTTCGTGCAGTCGGCAACCGGCATCGAGGGGTTCGCCACCGGGCGGCTGACGCCCAGTCGCTTCCCCTCCGGGCGCGGGTACGACCACGTCTCGGCCCAGCTCGGGAGGGAGCGCGTGCAGGAGCTGCTCGTCGGCGCCCTGGAGATAGACGAGCTCGCCGTCCGCCCGCACGCGCGCGGGCACGGCACCGGACGGGCGCTGCTCTCCGAGATCACCGCCGACGCCCCGGACTCCCGCGCGTGGCTGATGACCGCCCGCCGGGCGGCCGACACCGTCGCCACGTACCACCGGCTCGGCTGGCACGAGGTCGCTCCGCTGCCCGGCACGGAGAACGGCGTCGTCGTCTTCCTCGCCCCGGACCACCCCTCGGTGTGAGCGTCGGAGCCGGCCGGCCGGGCATAGCCAGGGCATGACCGCTCACACCGCCCCTGCCTCCGCCGTCCCCGCACCCGCCTCCTCCCACAACGCCTCCGACGGCGCCCGCGTCTCCAGCGTCTCCCGCGTCGCACGCGTCGCACGCCGCCAGCTGAACCTGGTCACGTACCACCAGCTCACCCAGGCGGGAGTCCCGTCCGGGACCATCAGCGGCCGCAGCCGCCGGGGAGGGCCCTGGCAGCGGCTCCTGCCGCGGGTGTACCTGCTCCAGAGCGGTCCGCCGGACCGGCGCCAGCGCGCCCTGTCCGCGGTCCTCTACGCCGCCCGGCCCTCGGCCGACCCGCTCTCCGGCACCACCGCGGCGCTCACGGGCGGAGCGGCGCTCGCGCTCCTGGGCATCCGTGACGCCCCGCCCGACCCGCTGGACGTGCTCGTCCGCTCCCCGCGCTCGGTGGCGGCCGTCTCCCGGGTCCGGCCCGGCTCGACCACCCGCTGGCCCGCGATCCTCACCGTCTCCGGCGTCCCCAGCACCCGCCCGGTGCGGGCCGCCGTGGACTTCGCGGCCCGTACGGACCACCCCGAGCTGGTCCGTTCCGTCCTGGCCAACGTCGTCCAGGGCGGCTGGTGCCACCCGCACGACCTGCACGCCGAACTCCGGGCCGCCCGTATCGTGAACCGCCCCGCCGTCCGCGCGGCGGCGGCCGAACTGATCGCCGGGGTCCGTTCGATCGCCGAGGGCCGGGCGCGCGACGCCCTGTCCGCCACCGGCCTCCCCGCCCCCCTGTGGAACGCCCGCCTCCACACCCCGGACGGCGCCTTCCTGGCCAGTCCGGACGCCTACTGGCCGGAGGAGGGCGTGGCGCTGGAGATCGACTCGGCGGAGTACCACTACAGCCGCGGCTCCTGGCACGCGACCCTCCGCCGGCGCCTGCGCCTGGAGGCCCACGGCGTCCTGGTCGTGAGCACGACGCCCGCGATCTTCCGGGACAGTCCGGCGGACGTCGTCGCGGCCCTGCGCGCGCTCCTCGCACTGGGCGCGGTACGGGCCGCGCCCCCGGCGGCCACGGTCCGGGGGCACGCCCAGCTGGAACTGCCCTTCCCCTGAGTCCCGGAGGCCCCGGAGGCCCCGGAGGCCCCGAGGAGCCCCGCCCCCAGCCACCCGCCCCGCCCCGCCCCGGCACCCGCCTCCCGGCCCCCTACGCGCCGAACGCCTGGGACACCGTGTAGATCAGCAGGCCCGCCAGGGCGCCGACCACCGTGCCGTTGATCCGGATGAACTGGAGGTCCCGCCCGATGTGGGCCTCGATCTTCCGGGACGTGTGCTCGGCGTCCCATCCCGCCACCGTGTCCGTGATCAGCGAGGTGATCTCGGTCCGGTAGGTGGTGACGACGTACACCACCGCGCCCTCGATCCAGCCCTCCACCTTGTCCTGGAGGCGGCCGTCCGTAGCCAGCCGCGCGCCCAGGGACATCAGTGAGGCCCGGACCCGCAGCCGCAGCTCGCTCTGCTCGTCCTCCGCCGCCGAGATGATCATCGACCGGATCGCTGTCCAGGCGGAGGCGATCACGTCCTGCACCTCACCGCGCGCCAGCAGCTCGGACTTGAGGCGCTCGACCCGCGCCCTGGTCTCCGTGTCCGACTGGAGGTCGGCCGCGAAGTCCGTCAGGAACCGGTCGACGGCCCCGCGCGCCGGGTGGTCCGGCATGTCCCGCATCTCCGTGACGAAGCGGAGCAGCTCCTTGTACACGCGGTCGCCGATCTTGCGGTCCACGAACCGCGGGGTCCAGCCGGGTGCCCCGCCCTGGACGGCGTCCATCACCGAGTCCCCGTGCGTGACCAGCCAGTCGTGCGCCCGCGCGCACACCAGGTCGACGACCCGGCGGTGCCCGCCGTCCGAGACGACCCGCTCCAGGGTCTTGCCGATGCCGGGCGCGATCTCGGCCGTCTCGGCGCGGCGGGTGATGGCCTCCCCCACAACGGCCTGCACATCGGAGTCGCGCAGCACGGTCAGGGCGCCGCGCAGGGCGGTGGCCAGCTCCGCCGTGACCCGGTCGGCGTGCGCGGGCTCGGCCAGCCAGGCCCCGAGCCGGCCGCCGATGCCGAGCGCGTGCAGCCGGGTCCTGACCACGTCGGAGGAGAGGAAGTTCTCCCCGACGAACTCCCCGAGGGAGACCCCGAGCTGGTCCTTCTTGGTCGGGATGATCGCGGTGTGCGGGATGGGCAGGCCCAGTGGCCGCCGGAAGAGGGCCGTGACGGCGAACCAGTCCGCGAGCGCGCCGACCATGCCGGCCTCGGCGCCGGCGGCGACGTAACCGGCCCAGGCGCCCGCGCCCGCGTGCTGCGCCCACTTGGCCAGTACGTAGACCAGTGCGACCAGGATCAGCAGACCGGTCGCGGTGGCCTTCATCCGGCGGACGCCACGGCGCCGCTCCTCGTCCGCCTCGCTGAACACGAACGCGCCACGGGTGGGCGGTGGCGGCGCGGTGCCTGGGGCGGTGGTGCGGTTGTCCACGTGGTCCTGCCTTCCCCCGGGAACGCCGGGTTTGTCTGCACACCATCCGACTCCCGGGAGGCCCGAGGAGTTCCCGGCACGCCGTATCGCTCCCGCGGGGGAGGCGATCCCCGGCCGCGCGGGGCCGTACGCCGGGACGCGCGGGTGGGGTGCGGGACGCGCGGGGCGACGGTGCAGGGGTCCCTGCGGGCGGTGTACGAGGTCCCGTGGCGCGGGGCCGGTCAGCCACGTACCGGGGCTCCGCCCCGGCCCGACCCGGCCGCCCCACCGCCGTCACGGACCACGCACCCGGTGCACCTGCGCACACACGCACACGCATACGCACCCGGGGACGTGCTCACGCTCCTGCGGCCACGGAACACCTGGGCTCCGTGAGACGTTTCACGTGAAACCGTGCCCCTGCCCCGTGGCCTGGAGCTCCTCCTACAGCGACTACAGCGACTACAGCGCCTACAGCTCCTTGCGCGGCTGCGTGCCGAGGTGCGGCGGGTGGTACTTCAGCGTCTTGACCTTGATGTCCACGCCGCCCCAGAAGGCGAAGCCCGTCACGACGACCCGGGGGGCGCCCGGCTGGCGGGGCCCCGGGCTGTCGCTCTGCTCGAAGGCGCCCATCAGGCCGAAGCCCCGGACGTCGACCTCCACGCCCGGCGGCACGACGATCTCGACGCCGCCCATGATCGCGACGCAGTTGATCACGACCTCGCCCGCCTCGAAGTTCGCCTCGCGCAGGTCGAGCTGGCCGCCGCCCCAGAACGCGATCGCGTTGAAGTGGGCGGGCACCGTCCAGGCGCCCCTGCGCTGGAACCCCGACATGACGGCGACCGCCGTGGTCGAGGTCGCCGCCCCGCCGATCCGGGCCGGCCAGGCCACGCCCTGGGCCGCGGGGGCGGCCGCCTGGGCCGCCGGGAACGTCCCTGCCGCCCCCGTGGGGGCCGGCAGGTCCCGCGTCAGCGGTTCCAGTTCCGCGTACGTCCGCGACGTGTAGGCCGCCTCCAGCCGTTCCTCGAACTCCTCCATGTCGAGCCGGCCCTCGGCGACGGCGTCCCGAAGACGCTCCACCACCCGGTCCCGGTCGGCATCCGACGCCCTCAGCTCCGGCAACGGCTTCTCCGGCCGCTCGTCACTCATGGGCCCAGCCTATGCAGTGATCTACGGGAGTTGTATGACTAGACCCCGCTGTACGCCCCGGGCTTACCCCTGATTTATCCCGACACCGGACCCCGCCCCGGGGCCCGGACCCCGGCCCCGGGAAGGCCCCGCGCCTATCAGATGGTCTGACGGAGCCCGTCAAGGACGCGCTGCATCAGAGCAGCGGTCACCACTTCCTCGATCGGGCCCGTCGGTTTCAACGGACGGGCCATCAGTTCGGCCCACACCACTTTGCCACCAGTGGTGCGGTAAGAACCCCAACGCTTTGCGAGCTGCTGCACGAGCAGAAGACCGCGCCCGTTCTCGGCGTCGTCGTCAGCCTGCTTGAGCGAGGGCAGCTCATCCGACATGTCCCACACTTCGATGATGACGCTGTCTTGCAGGCCGACCAAGCGCACTTGGACGAGGTTCAGCTCTTCCAGATCGCCCCATGTCCGCTTCCCCGCCAGCATCCCGGTGGCCGTGACGGCGTTGGTCACGAGCTCCGAGGCGATCAGGAGGGCGTCGTCCTCGATGGACACTTCCGGCCACTTGGAGAGGGTGAGCCTCAGGAAGTGACGCGACGCCGAGACGGCCGAACGCACGGCGGCCAGCGAAAGTTGGTCGAAGAAATGGACGCTCTGCGGCCGGTACGGCGACTCCTGGCTCGTCATGAGCACTCGTCCAGACTGACGACTTCCGCGCCGGTGGCGTCGGACAGGTGGGCCAGCATGGCGTCCTGGAGCGACTTGTTGAGCGCCAGCTCCCGGTAGGACGGTACGACCACGTGCTTCGCCTCAGCACGCTTGACCACCTCGACCAACTCCGCGAACGCCGACTGCGCTCCCGGTACGTACTCGTGGAACACGGCAGCCAGGTGGAAGCCGTTGCTCTCGGCGTAGGCGTTCAGGCCGTCCTGCTTCTGCTTCGCCTCCTCGTCGCTCATGTCGTCGGGCACCCGCATGTAGCCAAAGATCAGCGGATTCATCGCGCTTCGATCTCCCTCGCCATGCTGCGATCACATGGAGTGTTCGCGGCGGTTCTGTGGGGTTACCGAGTGAAGCACTGGAATGCTTGGATATGCAACACTCCAGATTGGAAATCCGAAAACAGATCTATCGAACACACATACCCCATTCCATAATGGGAATGTGTGGGATTCCATACCGGATGTAAGATGGGTTCCAGATCGGAGGCGACACCAAGTGGTGGGAGTGGTAAGCGGATCGACCGTGCCCCGCCGTCAACTCGGGCGACACCTACGTGAGCTGCGCAATCGTGCGCGGCTGACCGTGCGCGCGGCGGCGACGGCCCTGGAGTGGTCAGATCAGAAGATCTGGCGCATCGAGACGGGGCAGACGTCCATGCGCAGCCTGGACGTTGAGACCATGTGCCGCGTGTACGGCGCGGACCCCGAGTTGACCAAGGGCCTGATGGGCCTGGCCAAGGAGACAAAGAACCGAGGGTGGTGGCACTCCTACGGTGACGTGATCCCGGAAGGCTTCGACCTCTTCATCGGGTTGGAGGGCGCGGCAGCCAGCCTGCGGCAGTACATCAATGACTTGGTGCCGGGTCTCGTACAGACGGACGACTACGCCCGCGCGTTGATCCAGGCGGACAACCCGCACGTTGACCACGACGAGATCGAACGACGGGTGCATGTTCGATTGGCGCGTCAAGAGCTGCTGACCAGGGTGACCGCCCCGCCTACCCTGGAACTGGCGCTCGGTGAAGCAGTGCTCCGGCAACCGGTCGGCGGCGGTGAAGTAATGGCTCGCCAGCTGGACCGCTTGGCAGAGGCGATGGACTTGCCGAACGTTTCTCTACGGGTCGTGCCGTTCGCGGCAGGTTTGCATCACGGACTCATGTCCGGCCCGTTCACCATCCTCCGCTTCCCTGTCAACGGTGACGGTCAACCGATGGAGCCGCCCACCATTTACATGGAGGGCTTTACCGGTGACCTCTACCTCGACAAGCCGCAAGAGATCGAGCGGTACGACCGGGCGTTCACGTCGATCTGGGACACGGCCCTGGACGCCAAGGACACACAGAACATGCTTCGACAAGCGGCAAAGGAGTTTGCGCGATGATGAGTTCAGACCTCACGGGCGCGGTGTGGCGTAAGTCCAGCCGCTCCCAGAACAACGGCCAGTGTGTTGAGGTCGCGTTCCTCGGCGATGGCCGCGTGGCCATGCGTGACAGCAAGGACAACGGAAACGGCCCGGCCCTCGTCTTCACCCTCGGCGAGTGGGCCGCATTTGAGGACGGCATGCTGAACGGCGAGTTCAAACAGCTCTAGCCCTACCGTCCGCACGCAGCGACAAGAGCGCCCGATCAGTCGTCCCGATCGGGCGCTCATTCTGGACGCCGTAAAGGAAAGGGGATAAGACTGTGAAGCCTTACATCGAGTGCACTTCGGCTGCCGGACTGGAGTGGGTGAAGAGTTCCGACCTGACGGGTGCGGTGTGGCGCAAGAGCAGCCGCAGCAACGGCCAGGCCGAGTGCGTCGAGGTCGCGTTCCTCGGCGATGGCCGCGTGGCCATGCGTGACAGCAAGGACAACGGAAACGGCCCGGCCCTCGTCTTCACCCTCGGCGAGTGGGCCGCGTTTGAGGACGGCATGCTGAACGGCGAGTTCAAGCAGCTCTAGCCCCGTCGTCCGCACGCAGCAGCGAAGAGCGCCCGGCCAGTCGTCCTGGTCGGGCGTTCCTCGCTGCCCCGGGGCACGGCCCGGCCCCGGTCCCTACCCCCGCCCCGCGTACATCCGCGCGATCACGTCCTCGATGTCCGGCTCCCGCACCGACAGGTCCAGCAGCGGGTACCCCGCCGCCACCGCCGCCACCAGGGGTGCCGCCGAGGCGCCCGCCGGGAAGGCCAGCCACTGCCGCGTCCCTTCGGTCTTCACCACCCGCGCCCCCGGGACGTCGATCGGCGGAAGCTCCCGTGCCAGGTCCACCACCAGCGTCCGTTCGCCCGCCGTCGCCGAACCCGCCGTGTGCAGCCCGCCGAGCGGCCCGTCGTACATCAGCCGCCCGTGGTCGATCACCATCACCCGCTCGCACAACTGCTCGATGTCCTGGAGGTCGTGGGTGGTCAGCAGCACCGTCGTGCCGAGCTCCTCGTTCAACTGCCGCAGGAACCCCCGCACCTTCGCCTTGCTCACCACGTCGAGCCCGATCGTCGGCTCGTCCAGGTACAGGACGTCCGGATCGTGCAGCAGCGCCGCCGCGATGTCCCCGCGCATCCGCTGCCCGAGCGACAGCTGACGCACCGGCACGTCGAGCAGCTCCGCCAGGTCCAGCCGCTCCACGCAGCGCTCCAGGTTCCGCGCGAACCGCGCCGCCGGAATCCGGTACATCCGCCGCATCAGCCCGTACGAGTCCTTCAGCGGCAGGTCCCACCAGAGCGTGGTGCGCTGCCCGAACACCACCCCGATCCGGTGCGCGAGCCGCATCCGCTCCCGCGCCGGGTCGATGCCCGCGACCCGCAGCCGGCCGCCGCTGGGGGTCAGGATTCCCGTCAGCATCTTGATGGTGGTCGACTTCCCGGCGCCGTTCGGCCCGATATAGCCCACCATCTCACCGCGCGCGACGGTGAAACTGATCCCGTCCACCGCCCTGACCTGGCGTTTCTCCCGGCGCACCAGGCCCACCCGGCGCCGTACGTCAAAGACCTTCTCGACCTCGTCCAGCTCGATCAGTATGTCTGTCACCACGCGTCAGCTCCCTGTGCTCCGGTACGAACGAACTCCCGCGCGCCATGCCAGCGACGCGGGGACGAACACCGCGAAGGCCACCAGCGGGCTCAGGTACGCGGCCCACCCCGGCAGCTCAGGGGTCCCCCATGCGGCAGCCAGGGGCGGGTAGGGCCGCCCCAGGATGTGGAGGGCGGGCAGCCAGTTGACGAAGGCCAGCGGGACGATGAAGGTCACCCCGCGCAGCAGGTCCTTCGCGAACACCGTCGGCGGGTACTTGAGCATCGTGCAGCCGCCGTAGGTGAAGGAGTTCACCACCTCCGCCGCGTCCCCGGCGACGAACTGGAACGCCGCCCCGGCCACCATCACCGCCCCGAAGATCGCCGCCCCGGCCAGGATCATCACGGGGACGAGCAGCACCTTCCCGGCCGTCCACTCCACCGCGCCGTCCAGCTCCGCGACCGCCCAGACCAGCACCCCGAGCCCCTGCGCGATCCGCCCGAGGCGGCGCAGCGCGAAACGGTCCGCCGCGACCTGCGCGAGCAGCGGGACCGGCCGCACCAGCATGGTGTCGAGCGAGCCGTCACGGATACGGGAACCGACCCGGTCGACGTTGCCCAGGAGCAGGTCCGCCAGGCCCAGCGAGGCCGTGCACGTCCCGTACAGCAGGGCGATCTCGGGCAGGGTGAAGCCCCCCAGGACGTCCACGTGCGAGAACATCACGGCGATCGCGACGAAGTCGAGGAGCGTGATCGCCGCGTTCCCGAGGAGGGCGAGGAGGAAGGAACTCCGGTACGTCATCGTCGAGCGGACCCACATCCCCACGATCAGCCCGTAGCCGCGGACGCCCTCCACCACCCGGTTGCGCTCCGGCACCTCCGGCACCTCGGGCGGCCCGGTCGCGACGGGCCGCTCCGGCGTCGCCTCAGCCACCCTCGTCGCCTCAGCCGCCCCCATCACCTCAGCCGCCCCCGTCACCTCAGCCACCCTGGACCACCACCTTGCGGGTCGCCGCCGACTGCACCAGCCGGCCCAGAGCCAGCAGGACCAGCGCCCACCCGGCCTGGAACCCCAGCGCCCGCACCGCCCCTCCGGCCCCCGCGCCCTTGCCCAGCAGCACGTCCATCGGGACCTGGAGCATCGCCGCCCACGGCAGGACCCGGACCAGCTCGCCGAACCCGCCCGGGAACAGCGTCAGCGGCAGCAGCATCCCGGAGAAGAAGATCGAGACGACGGTGGCCATCATGTTGATCCCGGCCCCGTCCATCAGCCAGAACGCGGCCAGACCCAGCAGGTAGCGCACCGCGAAACTCACCACCAGCGCGAGCAGGACGGAGACCAGGAACAGCAGCCAGCGCAGCGGATCGCCCGGCAGCGCCAGCTCGAAGACGAGCGCCCCCGCCAGCAGCGGGACCACACCGCGCCCCAGCAACTGGAAGGCCGCCCGGCCCAGGTCGGACGCCAGCCACCAGAGCTGGAGATCGGCCGGCCGGTAGAGGTCGACGGCGATGTCCCCCGTCCGCACCCGCTCCTGCACCTCCTCCTGGAACCCGCCCCCGATCAGCGCCCCCGCCGCCAGCAACGACTGGCTCATCCAGACGAAGGTCAGCACCTGCGCCTGGTCGTAGCCGCCGAGTCCGGGGCGCTCGTCCCAGAGCGCGATGTACGTGTACGAGACGATGAAACCGAAGACGGTGTTGGTGAACACCCCGGCCGCCGTCGCGACCCCGTAGGTGGCGTAGCGGCGGAACCCCCCGACCGCGACCGCCAGATAGAGCCCCACCCCGGGCCCACCGCCACGCCCCACCCCGCGCCCGCCACCCCGTCCCGCCCCGCGCCCCGGGCCCCGCACCGCTCCGCCGCCTGCCTCCGCCCCTGCCCTTGCCTCCGCTTCCGCCTCTGCTCCGGCAGCCGCCTCCGCTCCGCCGTCCGCCGCTGCCCCGCCGTCCACTCTCCCGCGCACCGTGTGCCCCTCCGTTTCCCGCGTCGGCCCTGCGTCGTTCCCACGCCGTTCCCATGTCGTCCTCCATGGGCCAAAGCGCGCGAGCTTAGTGCGGAGGGGCGATCCACGCGAAGTATTTACGCCCGTCCGGAGCGGATCGACGGGTCATCGGGTAGACACCATGAGGTACAAAGTGGATATTTCGCACGGCGTCGAGGAGTCCCGGAGATGAGCGACCAGTCACCACCCCCTGGCTGGACCCCTCGCGACCCGGACACGTCCGCCACCGGAGGGCCACCCCCGCCCCCGCACCGGCCGCCACCCCCACAGCGGCCTCCCGGCGCTCCGGACCCGCGCGGCCGGGCGAAACGGAAGCGGACCAGCTGGCGCCGCGCCCTGCCCACCTGGCGCATGGTCCTCGGCGCCGCCCTGCTCCTCGTCCTCCTCCTCGGCGGCGCCCTGGTCGCGGGCTACCTGCTGGTCCGCATCCCGCCCGCGAACGCCGCCGCCACCGCGCAGTCCAACGTCTACCTCTACTCCGACGGCTCCCAGCTCGCCCGCGACGGCGAGGTCAACCGCGTCAACGTGCCGCTCTCCCAGGTCCCGCTCACCGTTCAGGAAGCCGTACTGGCCGCCGAGGACCGCAACTTCCACTCCGAACGGGCCGTGGACCCCAAGGCGATGCTCCGCGCCGCCTGGAACACCGCGACCGGCAAGGGCACCCAGTCCGGCTCGACCATCACCCAGCAGTACGTCAAGAACTACTACCTGGGCCAGGAACAGACGCTCACCCGGAAGGCCAAGGAGTTCTTCATCGCGATCAAACTCGGTCGCGAGAAGTCGAAGGAGTACATCCTTGAGGGCTATCTGAACACCAGTTACTTCGGCCGCAACGCCTACGGCATCCAGGCCGCCGCCCAGGCGTACTACGGGAAGGACGCCTCCCGGCTCACCACCGCCGAAGGCGCCTACCTGGCCACCCTCCTCAACTCCCCCAGCGCCTTCGACGTCGTCTCCCACCCCCAGAACCGCCCGCGCGCCGTCGCCCGCTGGAACTACGTCCTCGACGGCATGGTCAAGAAGAACTGGCTGACCCCGGCCGAACGCGCCGCCGTCCGCTTCCCCGAACCCGGCAAGGTCCGCCCCGCCGCCGGGCTCTCCGGCCAGCGCGGCTACCTCGTCGAGGCGATCAAGGACTACCTGGCCGACAACGGCATCCTCGACGACAAGACCCTGGCCGAGGGCGGCTACCGCATCACCACCACCATCGACAAACGCCGGCAGGCCGCCATCGTGGGCGCCGTCGACCACCAGATGGTCAGCAAGCTCCGGCCGCAGACCCGCGCGGCGGACCGGCTGGTCCGGGCGGGCGGCGTCTCCATCGACCCGGTCACCGGCAAGGTCGTCGCCCTCTACGGCGGCATCGACTACACCAAGCAGTACGTGAACAACGCGACCCGGCACGACTACCAGGTCGCCTCCACCTTCAAGCCGTTCGTCTTCGCGGCGGCCGTCGAGAACCGCTCCCGCACCCAGGACGGCCGCCGGATCACCCCGAACACGATCTACAACGGCGACAACAAGCGCCGCGTCGTCGGCACCCGCATCCCCTACGCCCCCGAGAACGAGGGCCAGGTGTCGTACGGGAACATCACCGTCAACACCGCCACCGACCTCTCCGTCAACACCGTCTTCGCGCAGATGGTCGTCGACGTCGGCACGGACAAGGTCAAACAGACCGCCGTCGCCCTCGGCGTCCCGGAGAACACCCCGAACTTCGACGCGGGCCCGGCCATGGCCCTCGGTACCCTCCAGGCCAGCGTCCTCGACATGACCCAGGCGTACGCGACCCTCGCCGCCCACGGCCTGTACACCCCGTACACCTTCCTGGAGAAGATCACCAAGGGCGACGAGACGATCGGACTGCCCGACCGGAACGCGAACCAGGCCGTCAGCCGCGAGGCCGCCGACACCACCACGTCCATGCTGGTCAGCGTGGTCGACAACGGCACCGGCACGGAGGCCCTCGCGGCCGGACGCCCCGCCGCCGGCAAGACCGGCACCGCCGAACTGGACCGCTCGGCGTGGTTCGCCGCGTACACCCCGGACCTGGTCACGGTCGTCTCGATGATGGGCCAGGACCCGGACACCGGAACCCTCCAGTCCCTCTACGGGGCCCTGGGCGAACCCCGGATCGGCGGAGGCGGCTACCCCGCCCGGATCTGGGCCGCCTGCACGAAGGCGGCCCTGGCGGGCAGCGACCCCGTCGACTTCGACCTGGACCTCCAGCCCGGCGCGGCCCAGCTCCCGCCGCCGGTCCCCCCGCTCCCCCCGCAGCAGACCCCGGGCAGCCGCACCCCGGCGCCCCCGGCCTCCTCCGGCCCGCCGACCCGGCCCGGCCGGCCGACGACCGGACAGACACAGGGCGGCCGGACCGACGGAGGACAGACCGACGGCGGCCAGGGCAACGGCGGCCAGAACCAGGGAGGCCAGACCAACGGCGGACCGACGGACGGGGGCCAGGGCAACGGCGGCCAGTCGCAGGGCGGCCAGAACCAGGGCGGTCAGGGCAACGGCGGCATCAGCCAGGGCTCACGCGGCGGCACCGGCGAGGACACCCAGGGAACACAGGGAACACAGGGGACTCAGGGGACGCAAGGGACCCAGGGCAGCACCACCGAAGGCGGACGCCCCCCGTCCGCCTTCGTGGAGTGAGGGGCGCCACCAGTGAGGTGCGCGGCCGGTGAGAGCGGCGGTCAGTGACCCGAGGTCGCCTTCAGCCCCACCACGGCGACCAGCAGCAGACAGATGAAGAAGATCCGGGCGGCGGTGACGGGCTCCCCCAGCACCGCCATACCGAGCACCGCCGCACCGGCGGCGCCGATACCCACCCACACCCCGTACGCCGTACCGATCGGCAGGGTCTTGGCGGCATAGGACAGCAACACCATGCTGGCGATGATCCCGGCCCCGGTGAAGACACTGGGCCAGAGCCGGGTGAAACCCTCGGTGTACTTCATGCCGATCGCCCAGCCCACTTCGAGCAGACCGGCGAGAAGAAGAAGAACCCAGGCCATGACGGACACCTCCGGACGAGAGCGGAACGGGGTGCGTCGTCTTGTCGTCAACCCGGTACGGCGCGTCTCGTCGGGGTTCCCCTCCACCGTAGCAAAGGGCAGCGGAAAGGGCTGGTGACCTGGGCCACCAGCCCTTCTCCCGCAAGGGAACCCGCGCGCTACGGAACCCCGGAGGTCCGTAGGCCCGGAGAATCAGACGCCCGGAGGCACAGGGCCCCTGCCGTCCAGCGGCTCAGAGGTACAGCGGCTCAGAGGTACAGCGCCTCAGAGGTACAGCGCCTCAGAGGTACAGACCGGTGGAGTCCTCCGACCCCTCCAGCCGCTCCGCGGCCACGGCGTGCAGGTCCCGCTCCCGCATCAGCACGTACGTCGCGCCCCGGACCTCGACCTCCGCCCGGTCCTCCGGGTCGTACAGCACCCGGTCACCGGGTTCGACCGTCCGGACGTTCTGCCCGACCGCGACCACCTCGGCCCAGGCCAGCCGCTTGCCCACCGCGGCCGTCGCCGGGATCAGGATGCCACCGCCCGAGCGCCGCTCGCCCTCGGGCGAGTCGGAACGCACGAGCACGCGGTCGTGCAGCATGCGGATGGGAAGCTTGTCGTGGGTGGTGTTCTCGCTCACGACCCGAACCTACCTGCCCGTACCCGGCCCGCGTGCCGGAGGGTCGTCAGCGCTTGCGGCGCGCCGACAGCAGCAGCAGTCCGGCCACCCCCGCCACGAAGAGCGCGACGGGAACGATCCGCTCGACGCGCGGGGCCCCGTCCTCGTGACGCAGACCGTCCTTCACCTCCGTGACGAGCCGGTTCACCGAGGCGAAGGCGCGCCCGGCGGTCTGGTCGACCGTCGAGGCGACCTTGGCCTTCGCGTCCCCGATGATCGTGTTCGGGTGCATGCGCACGCCGATCTCGTCCAGCGTCTCGGCGAGCCGCTCGCGGCGGCGGACGATGTCCGCCTCGATCTGTGCGGGGGTCCTGGCTTCCGGCACCGCGCTGCCTCCGTCGTCGTGGTCCTGTGGGGGCGTAGTCCGCCGTGAACAGTCTGTCAGCTTAGTCTCGTGCCGTACCGATCCCCTTCCGAGGAGAGTGTCAACATGAGCGCGCGACTCCAGCCGGGCGACACCGCCCCCGCCTTCACCCTGCCCGACGCGGACGGCAAGGAGGTCTCGCTCGCGGACCACAAGGGCCGCAAAGTGATCGTCTACTTCTACCCGGCCGCGCTGACCCCGGGCTGCACCAAGCAGGCGTGCGACTTCACGGACAACCTGGACCTCCTGACCGCGGCGGGCTACGACGTCATCGGCGTCTCCCCCGACCAGCCGGCGAAGCTGGCGAAGTTCCGGGAGAAGGAGCAGCTGAAGGTCACGCTGGTCGGCGACCCGGAGAAGGAGACCCTGCTCGCGTACGGCGCGTACGGCGAGAAGAAGCTGTACGGCAAGACGGTGACCGGGGTCATCCGCTCCACGGTGGTCGTCGACGAGGAGGGCAAGATCGAACACGCCTTCTACAACGTCAAGGCCACGGGCCACGTAGCCAAGATCATCCGAGACCTGTCCCTCTGACCCGCCCCACCCCGCTCCCCCCTTCCCGGCGCTCCCCACCCTCTCCGCATCGCTCCGCTTTTCCGGACGCAACGGCCCGCACCGATCCGGTGCGGGCCATTCCGCTTATCGGGTGAGGAGGACGCCCACTGCCGCCGGAGGCCGATCGCGTCGACGGCGACCGGCGGGGCGAGCGGCCGGCGGACCCGCGACCGCTCGCCCCAACTGCCACTCCTCGGCGGACGCGTGGACAGGTCCACGGACGGACGCGTGGACGGACACGCGGGGCGGGAGCCGCCACCCTCAGCCTGTCGCCCACCCCGGCCGCCCCGTAGACTGACCCTGCCCAAACGGACTAGATGTCCGAGTTGAGTAATATCTCGCGGTTGTGGCGGAATCAGGCAGTCGCGCTGGGTTTAGGTCCCAGTGGGGTAAAACCCGTGGGGGTTCGAGTCCCCCCAACCGCACACACCGAAGGCCCGGCTCCGGGAGCCGGGCCTTCGACGTTGCCGGGGTCAGCCCAGCAGGGCGCGGACGAAGGGCACCAGGGCGCGGAAGGCCTGGCCGCGGTGGGAGAGGGCGTTCTTCTCGGCCGCCGACAGTTCCGCGCAGGTGCGGGATTCGCCCAGGGGCTGGAGGATCGGGTCGTAGCCGAAGCCGCCCGTGCCGGCCGGGGTGTGGCGGAGGGTGCCCAGGAGGCGGCCCTCGACGACGCGTTCGGTGCCGTCCGGGAGGGCCAGGGCCGCCGCGCAGGCGAAGTGGGCGCCGCGGTGGCCGTCGTCGATGTCGGAGAGCTGGGCCAGCAGCAGGCGCAGGTTGGCCCCGTCGTCGCCGTGGGTGCCCGCCCAGCGGGCCGAGAAGATGCCGGGGGCGCCGCCCAGGACGTCCACGCAGAGGCCGGAGTCGTCGGCCACGGCCGGGAGGCCGGTGGCGCGTGCCAGGGCGTGGGCCTTGAGGAGGGCGTTCTCCGCGAAGGTGACGCCGGTCTCCTTGACGTCCGGGACCTGCGGGTACGCGTCCGCGCCGACCAGCTCGTACGGCAGGTCGGCGGCGGACAGGATGGCGCGGAGCTCGGTGACTTTGCCGGCGTTGCGGGTGGCCAGGACGAGGCGGCTGGGCGTGGAGGTCATGCCCGCCATTATTCCGGGCCGCCCGAGGGTCGGCCGGGGGAGGGTCAGCCGGGGGTGCAGACCTTGGTGAGTTCGCCCGCCGCGTCCGCGACCGGGGTGATGTCCGGGGCGGGGTCGCCGCTCCGGAGGGCGGTGCGGACGTTCTGGACGGCCGTGTTCAGGGAGCCGATGGCCTTGGCCAGGTCGGCGTTGCCCGTCTGGTCGCCGATCTTCTTGAGGCTCGCGTCGATCTGGTCCAGGGCGTTCTGGGCGTCCTGCGGGCTGTTGCCCGCCTGGGAGATCGCCTGTTGGAGGTCGTTGGCGCCCTCGGTGACGGCCACCGCCGTGTTCGCGCAGTCCATGGCCGTCGAGACCGCGCCGCAGGCGGTCAGGGAGGTGAGCGCCAGGGCGGCCGTCACGGTGAGGACGGCGGCGCGGTGCTTCGGCTTCACGCGGGGCGTCGTACGGAACGTCGTGCGGGGCGTCGTACGGAGCTTCGGATTCATGCGGTCCCCCAGGGGCGCGGCTGCGTGGCCGGGCGCCCGGCGGTTGCCGCCGGGCGTCCGTACCGTCGTAGACGCCGCCGCGCGCCCGGTGGTTGCCGCCCGCCGGTCCGGTCCCGGGGCACGGTCCGGTCCCGGGGCTCCGCTCCCCTACTGGAGTTCGAGCGCGCCGAGCTGGAGGGCTTCGAGGTCCGCGCAGCCTCCGGCGGCGAGGTCCAGGAGGGCGTTGAGTTCCTTGCGGTCGAAGGGCTCGCCCTCGGCGGTGCCCTGGACCTCGACGAAGCGGCCGTCGCCGGTGCAGACCACGTTCATGTCGGTCTCGGCCCGCACGTCCTCCTCGTAGCAGAGGTCCAGGAGCGGGACGCCGTCGACGATGCCGACGCTGACGGCGGCGACGGTGCCGGTGAGCGGCTTGCGGCCGGCTTTGACGAGCTTCTTCTTCTGGCCCCAGGCGATGGCGTCGGCGAGGGCGACGTACGCGCCGGTGATCGCGGCGGTGCGGGTGCCGCCGTCGGCCTGGAGGACGTCGCAGTCCAGGACGACGGTGTTCTCGCCCAGCGCCTTGTAGTCGATCACGGCGCGCAGCGAGCGGCCGATGAGGCGGGAGATCTCGTGGGTACGGCCGCCGATCTTGCCCCGGACGGACTCGCGGTCGCCGCGGGTGTTGGTGGAGCGGGGCAGCATCGAGTACTCGGAGGTGACCCAGCCTTCGCCGCTGCCCTTGCGCCAGCGCGGGACGCCTTCGGTGAAGGAGGCGGTGCAGAAGACCTTGGTGTCCCCGAAGGAGATGAGGACGGAGCCTTCGGCGTGCTTGCTCCATCCGCGTTCGATGGTGACCGGGCGGAGCTGTTCGGGCGTGCGGCCGTCGATGCGAGACATGGCTGTGAGCCTAGTCGGTGCGGGGATGCGCGAAGACCCCGTCCGGAGGGGTCCGGGACGGGGTCTTCGGGGTGTGCGGAGCCGGTGGGCTCAGCTCACATCATGTCTTCGATCTCGCCGGCGATCGGGTCGGCGTCGGTGCCGATGACGACCTGGATGGCGGTGCCCATCTTGACGACGCCGTGGGCGCCGGCGGCCTTCAGCGCGACCTCGTTGACCAGGGCCGGGTCCTTGACCTCGGTGCGCAGGCGCGTGATGCAGCCCTCGACCTCTTCGATGTTGTCGATACCGCCGAGCCCGGCGACGATCTTCTCAGCCTTGGTGGCCATGCGTTTCTCCCTGAGTGTTACGAAGAACGAGTCTCGGCGGGGCCACCATCGTGGTCCGCTTTGTCACGGTAACTCACGGTTGGCCTATCTACACGGGCGCGGGTCCAGTAGCTGTCCAATGATGACCATCAGCAGCAGCCTGCACCCACACCTGGTCTACACCAGTGTGCCGCATGTGCTGCGGCTGCCAAAAACCGGCCGGTCAGGGAGGATGCCGATGAGCGCGAGCAGCGCCGCAGCAGTGCCAGCACCGCAGTGGTGGAACGGTTTGTTCCAGGGACTGCAGAAGATGGGCCGGAGCCTTCAGCTGCCGATCGCGGTCCTGCCCGCGGCGGGAATCCTGAACCGGCTGGGCCAGCCGGACGTGTTCGGCAAGGACGGCTTGAACTGGACCGACGCCGCGCGGGTGATGGCGGGCGCGGGCGGTGCACTGCTGGACGCGGACCTCGGCCTTCCCCTGCTGTTCTGCATCGGTGTCGCGATCGGCATGGCCAAGAAGGCGGACGGTTCGACCGCGCTCGCGGCGGTGGCGGGGTTCCTCGTCTACCGGGGCGTGCTGCACGCCTTCGCCAAGCCCTGCCCGGCGGGGACCCGGGACATCGGCGGCGGCTGCCTGAGTCCCGCCGACACCTTCACGGGGTACTCGTACCAGAATCCGGGGGTCTTCGGCGGCATCGTCATGGGGTTGCTCGCGGCCTGGTTCTGGCAGCGGCTGCACCGGGTGAAGCTGGTCGACTGGCTCGGGTTCTTCAACGGGCGGCGGCTGGTCCCGATCGTGATGGCCTTCGTCGGGATCGTCTTCGCCGTGCTCTGCCTGTGGATCTGGCCGCCGGTCGGCAGTGCGCTGGAGAGCTTCTCGGACTGGCTGGTGGGTCTGGGCGCGTGGGGTGCGGGCATCTTCGGCATCGCGAACCGGGCGCTGCTGGTGATCGGCCTGCACCAGTTCCTGAACGTGCCGGTGTGGTTCCAGTTCGGCAGTTACATGAAGCCGGACGGTCAGGTCGTGCACGGTGACATCAACATGTTCCTGGCGGGGGACCCGAACGCGGGTCTGTTCCTGACGGGCTTCTTCCCGATCATGATGTTCGCCCTGCCGGCGGCGGCGCTGGCGATCACCCACTGTGCGAAGCCGTTGCGGCGCAAAGAGGTCGGCGGTCTGATGCTGTCGGTGGGGCTGACGTCGTTCGTCACGGGCATCACCGAGCCGCTGGAGTACTCCTTCCTCTTCGTGGCGCCGGTGCTGTACGCGATCCACGCGGTGCTGACGGGTGTGTCGATGGCGGTGACCTGGGCGTTCGGGGTGAAGGACGGTTTCAGCTTCTCGGCGGGTCTGATCGACTACCTGCTCAACTGGAGTCTGGCGACCAAGCCGTGGCTGATCATTCCGATCGGTCTCGGTTTCGCGGTTGTCTACTACACGGTCTTCCGGTTCGTGATCACCAAGTTCAACATTCCGACCCCGGGCCGGGAGTCCGACGAGGAGATCGCGGCGATGCAGGCGGAGAACACCAAGGCGTAGGCGCGGGAGGGGACTTCGGTCCCTTCGGACGGGCCCTCGGATTCTCGTGTCCGGGGGCCTTCGCCATGTCCGGAAGTCCGGCGGGCCCGGCAGCGCGGCGGCGTGACCCAATTGTGACGCAGGCCACTGGAAAACGAAGGTTCCTTATCTAACCCTCACCGTGTTACAACTGGTCTACACCACCCATTGGTGTAGACCACATGAGCCTGTCTGTGCCCATGTACCCCCAAATTCTGAGACGTCGCCGTCCCGCTCTGTCCTCCGGCGGCGCCTTGCCCACTGGAGGAAGTTGTGACCACGGCTGCCGCCCCCGCGGCCGAGAAGAAGAAGGGCGCCGGCGTGATGTCTGTCATGCAGCGCATCGGCCGGAGCCTCATGCTCCCCGTCGCGGTACTGCCCGCAGGCGCTCTGCTGCTCCGTCTGGGCGCGGGCGACATGCTCGGGAAGGACACCTTCCCCGAGTTCGTGAACAAGATCGCCGGCTACATGGCCGCCGGTGGCGGCGCGATCCTCGACAACATGGCGCTGCTGTTCGCCGTCGGTATCGCGATCGGCTTCGCCAAGAAGTCCGACGGCTCCACGGCGCTGGCCGCCGTGACCGGCTACCTGGTCTTCCAGAAGGTTCTCGCCACCTTCACCGACAGCAACCTGCCCAAGGTCGCCAAGGTCGACGGCGACAAGATCATCCACGTGGACGCCGCGGTCAACGCCGGTGTCCTCGGCGGTGTCGTGATGGGTGTCATCACCGCGCTGCTCTACCAGAAGTTCTACCGGACCAAGCTGCCGGACTGGGCGGGCTTCTTCGGCGGCCGTCGCCTGGTCCCGATCCTCTCCGCCTTCGCGGGTCTGGTCACCGGTATCGTCTTCGGTCTCATCTGGCCGGTCCTCGGCACGGGTCTGCACAACTTCGGTGAGTGGCTGACCGGTTCCGGCGCGGTCGGCGCGGGCATCTTCGGTGTCGCCAACCGTGCGCTGATCCCGATCGGCATGCACCACCTGCTGAACTCCTTCCCGTGGTTCCAGGCCGGTTCCTTCGACACCCCCACCGGTGCCGTCCACGGTGACATCGCGCGCTTCCTCGCCGGTGACCCGAGCGCCGGACAGTTCATGACCGGCTTCTTCCCGATCATGATGTTCGCGCTCCCGGCCGCCTGCCTCGCGATCGTCCACTGTGCCCGTCCGGAGCGCCGCAAGGTCGTCGGCGGCATGATGTTCTCCCTCGCGCTCACCGCGTTCGTCACCGGTGTGACCGAGCCGATCGAGTTCACCTTCATGTTCATCGCCCCGGTGCTGTACGCGATCCACGCGGTGCTGACCGGTGTCTCCCTGGCCCTGACCTGGGCCCTGGGCATGCGTGACGGCTTCGGCTTCTCCGCCGGCGCGGTCGACTTCCTGCTGAACCTCGGCATAGCCGAGAACCCGTGGGGCCTGGCCGGCATCGGCCTCTGCTTCGCGGTGGTCTACTACTTCGTGTTCCGCTTCGCGATCACCAAGTTCAACCTCCCGACGCCGGGCCGCGAGTCCGACGAGGAGCTCGCCGAGCTGGCGAAGGCCGAGTCCAAGTAAGTCCGGCGCACACGCGCCACCGGGTCCGAAGCCCCCGTCCTCCGCGAGGAGGACGGGGGCTTCGGCCTTCGCGCGTCACGCGGCGGGGCGCACGGACGGGGCTTTACGGACGGGCCCTGCGGGGCGGCACCGTGGACCCCGGCCCCGTGGAGCCGGACCCCGTACGGCTGGACCCCGTACGGCTACACCTCGTAGACCGCGCCCGCGTGGGCCAGGTCGACCCGGCCCGCGTAGACCGCGCGGGCGTCGGCGAGGTTACGGGCGGCGTCCGTCCACGGCGGGATGTGGGTGAGGACCAGACGGCCGGCCCTGGCGCCGCGGGCGTACTCGCCGGCCTCGCGGCCGTTGAGGTGGAGGCCCGGGACGTCCTCCTTGCCGTGGGTGAAGGATGCCTCGCAGAGGAAGAGGTCGGTGTCCTCGGCGAGGAGCCCCAGCTCGGGGCAGGCGCCGGTGTCGCCGGAGTACGCGAGCGAGCGCCCCTCGTGCTCGACGCGGATGCCGTACGACTCGACCGGATGCCGGACCCGCTCGGTGCGGACCTGGAACGGGCCGATCTCGAAGCTGCCGGGCTTCAGGGTGCGGAACTCGAAGACCTCGCTCATCGAGCGCTCGTCGGGTACGTCGTCGTAGGCGGTGGTCAGGCGCTGCTCGGTGCCCTCGGGGCCGTAGACGGGGAGGGCTCCGCACCGGCCGCCCTCGTGGCGGTAGTAGCGGGCGACGAAGTACGCGCACATGTCGATGCAATGGTCGGCGTGCAGGTGGCTCAGGAAGATCGCGTCGAGGTCGTAGAGCCCGCAGTGGCGCTGGAGCGGGCCGAGGGAGCCGTTGCCCATGTCGAGGAGCAGCCGGAAACCGTCGGCCTCGACGAGGTAGCTCGAACAGGCCGATTCCGCGGACGGGAACGACCCCGAACAGCCGACGACGGTGAGCTTCATGGAGCGTGAACCTCCGTGGACGGTCCGTGGACGGGATGCGGGCCGTGCGTGGGTCGAGCGTAAGGCGCGAAACCTCCGGTCGCTCCTCCGTGGCGGGCCGTTGTGGGGGAAGTCACCGCCCGCACCACTCTTCCCCAGTAACGGCACGGGAGCAGGAGTACGAGCCTGGAGCACAGTCCGCACGGAAGGCGCGGCGCGGATGCCCCGGGGCGCCGCCGGGGGGCAGCAGCCGGCCCGCCCGGCCGGGGGTGGCCGGGGTGCCGGGGTGGGTGGGCGCGGTTACGGTCGGGGGACGGCCACCGACCGGTGGTGCGGGACGAGGCCGAGGGCCGGAGGTGGCCGGTGATCCGGGTGCGGCGTGTCTACGATCCCCCCGAGCCGGGGTCGGACGGGGTGCGGGTCCTCGTGGACCGGCTCTGGCCGCGCGGCCTGGCGAAGGCGGTGGCGGCGGTGGACGAATGGCCCCGGGCGGTGACCCCGTCGGCGGAGCTGCGGCGGTGGTTCCACGCGGGCGGCTCCGCCGGGGAGTTCCGGACCCGGTTCGAGGCGGAACTGGCCGCTCCGGAGGCGGTGGCCGAGCTGGCCCGCCTGCGGGGGCTGGCGGCGGCGGGCCCGGTGACGCTGGTGACGGCGGTCCGTGAGCCGGGGTCGAGCCATGCGGCGATCCTGGCGGAACTCCTGGGCGCGCAACCGCCGGACTGAGACCCGGCGGGCCGAGACCCAGCCGGCTCACGGCGCCCCCGCACGCGCCGTGCGGTGCGGGACGGGCCGAACGGGAACGGAACCGGGCAAGCCCTGGTCCCGTCCGGCCCGGTCCTGTCCCGGCCACCGGGTGGCCCGGGCCGTCCCCTGCCCGGTCCGGGTCACCCGGTCCGGGCCGCCCGGTCACCGTCCGGTCCGGGCCGCCCGGTCCGGGAAGCGGGTCAGGCCCAGAGCTGGCCCTGGAGCCGTTCGATGGCCTCTTCCGTGGTGGCGGCGGTGTAGACCCCCGTCGAGAGGTACTTCCAGCCGCCGTCGGCGACGACGAAGACGATGTCCGCGGACTCCCCGGCGGCCACGGCCTTGCGGCCGACGCCGATCGCCGCGTGCAGGGCGGCCCCGGTGGAGACGCCCGCGAAGATGCCCTCCAGCTGGAGCAGCTCGCGGGTGCGGGTGACGGCGTCCGCCGAGCCCACCGAGTAGCGGGTGGTGAGCACGGAGGCGTCGTACAGCTCCGGTACGAAGCCCTCGTCCAGGTTGCGCAGGCCGTAGACCAGGTCGTCGTAGCGGGGCTCGGCCGCGACGATCTTGATGCCCTCGACGTGCTCGCGCAGGTAGCGGCCGACGCCCATCAGGGTGCCGGTCGTGCCCAGGCCCGCCACGAAGTGGGTGATGGAGGGGAGGTCCGCGAGGATCTCCGGGCCCGTCGTGGCGTAGTGCGCGCCCGCGTTGTCGGGGTTGCCGTACTGGTAGAGCATCACCCAGTCCGGGTGCTGGGCCGCGAGTTCCTTGGCGACCCGGACGGCGGTGTTCGAGCCGCCCGCCGCCGGTGACGGGACGATCTCGGCTCCCCACATGGCCAGCAGGTCGCGCCGCTCCCGCGAGGTGTTCTCCGGCATGACGCAGACGATCCGGTAGCCCTTGAGCTTCGCCGCCATCGCCAGGGAGATGCCGGTGTTGCCCGAGGTGGGTTCCAGGATCGTGCAGCCGGGGAAGAGGCGGCCGTCCTTCTCCGCCTGCTCGACCATGTGGAGCGCGGGGCGGTCCTTGATCGAGCCGGTCGGGTTGCGGTCCTCCAGCTTCGCCCAGACGCGCACCTCGTCCGAGGGCGAGAGCCGGGGCAGCCGGACCAGCGGCGTGTTGCCGACCGCGGCCAGCGGGGAGTCGTAGCGCATTACTTCGATCCGCCGGCCACGGCCGGGAGGATGGTGACGATGTCGCCGTCGCCGAGTGCGGTGGTGATGCCGCCGAGGAAGCGGACGTCCTCGTCGTTGAGGTAGACGTTGACGAAGCGGCGCAGTTCGCCCGAGTCGTCGACGAGGCGCTCACGGATGCCCTTGTGGCGGGTCTCCAGGTCGGTGAAGAGGTCGGCGATGGCGGCGCCCTCACCGGACACGGCCTTCTCGCCGTCGGTGTAGGGGCGCAGGATGGTGGGGATGCGGACCTCGATGGCCATGGCCGACTCCAGTCGTGAGGGGTGCGTAGAGAACGTGAAGGCGCGTGCCCCGCGCGGGGGCCGCGGTGCTGCCGCGGCGCTCAGGCGGCGGGACAGGCGGGACAGATCGCGCCGGCGAGACGGCACAGGTCGACATGGAGCCGCGCCACGAGCAGCGGGCTGCCGGGCGTCTCGATGCTCGTGTCGGGGGGAACCATGCGGTCATGGTAACGACGCCCGGTCCCCCGTTTGGAGTGTGATCCCGCATCGTGGACGTCAGCGGCTCACATACTGGTCAGTAGGCGGCTACGAGCCGTACTTCCTCCTCCGTGACCACCCCGTCGACGATCCGGTAGGAGCGGAACTGGAACTCCCCGGGCCCGTCCTGGTCCGCCGTGGAGACCAGCACGTAGTGCGCGCCGGGCTCGTTGGCGTAGGTGAGGTCGGTGCGCGAGGGGTACGCCTCGGTCGCGGTGTGCGAGTGGTAGACGATCACGGGTTCCTCGTCCCGGTCGTCCATCTCCCGGTAGAGCTTCAGGAGGTCCTTCGAGTCGAACTCGTAGAAGGTGGGCGAGCGGGCCGCGTTGAGCATCGGGACGAACCGCTCGGGGCGTCCGGTGCCGGCCGGCCCGGCCACGACGCCGCACGCCTCGTCGGGGTGGTCCTGGCGGGCGTGCGCGACGATCCGGTCGTGGAGGGCCTGGGTGAGGGTCAGCATGAGCGACAGGATAAGCAGACGGGCCCTTGCGTACCGAGGAGTGGTACGCAAGGGCCCGCATGCCGGACACGAGTGCCCGGGGGTGGCGGTTCCCGGCCGTGACAGGCGGCCGGGAACCGCGGGTGGCGCGGCGGCGGAGGGCGGTCAGGACGCCGTGCCGGGGACGGCCTCGCGGGCGGCCTCGCGGGCGGCGCGCCTCTTCAGGGCCAGGTAGGCGAGGCCCAGGAACAGGCCCCACAGCGGGGCGCAGTACAGCGAGATCCGCGCGTCCTTGTCGGCGCCCATCATCACGACGACCATGCCGATGAAGAGCAGCGCGAACCAGCTCGTCCAGGGGGCTCCGGGCGCCCGGAAGGAGGAGGCGGGCAGTTCGCCCCGGTCGGCCTTGGCGCGGTAGCGGATCTGGGAGACCAGGATCATGATCCAGGCCCACATGCCGGAGATGGTGGCGAAGGAGACGACGTAGTCGAAGGCCTTGCCCGGGGCGACGTAGTTGATCCAGACGCCCACCAGCATCAGCGAGGCGGAGAAGGTGGTGCCCACCAGCGGGGTGCCGTTCTTGGTGAGCCGGGCGAAGAAGGCCGGTCCCTGGCCGTTGAGGGCGAGGTCTCGCAGCATGCGGCCGGTGGAGTACATGCCGGAGTTGCAGGAGGAGAGGGCGGCGGTGAGCACCACGAAGTTGACGATGGCGGCGCCGACGCCGAGGCCCATCTTCTCGAAGGCGGCGACGAAGGGGCTGACGCCGGGCTGGAACTCGCTCCACGGGACGACCGACAGGATCATGATCAGCGCGCCGACGTAGAAGACGGCGATGCGCCACGGCACGGTGTTGATGGCCTTGGGGAGGGTCTTGGCCGGGTCCTTGGACTCGCCGGCGGTGACGCCGACCAGCTCGACCGCGAGGAAGGCGAACATCACGATCTGGAGGGTCATCAGCGTGCCGCCGATGCCCTGGGGGAAGAAGCCGCCGTCGTTCCACAGGTTCGAGACGGAGGCGGTGTCGCCGGCGTCGGAGAAGCCGAGGGTGAGGATGCCGGCGCAGATCAGGATCATGCCGACGATGGCGGTGACCTTGACCATGGAGAACCAGAACTCCAGCTCGCCGAAGAGCTTCACGGAGATCAGGTTGGCGAAGTAGAGGATGACGGTGAAGATCAGCGCGTAGACCCATTGCGGGAAGCTGTCGCCGGTCCAGTAGGCCATGTACTTGGCGGCCGCGGTGATCTCGACGATGCCGGTGACCACCCAGAAGAGCCAGTACGTCCAGCCCGTCGTGTACCCCCAGAAGGGGCCCAGGAACTCGCGGGCGTAGTCCGAGAAGGAGCCGGAGACGGGCCGGTACATGAGCAGCTCGCCCAGGGCCCGCATGATGAAGAAGATGACCAGGCCGGCGATGGCGTAGGCCAGGATCAGGCTGGGGCCCGCCTTGGAGATCGCCTTGCCGGCGCCCATGAAGAGGCCGGTGCCGATGGCTCCGCCGATCGCGATCATCTGGATCTGGCGGGCGCCGAGCGTGCGGTGGTACCCCTCGCCGCCGGGCTCGCCCCCGGTGCCCTCGCCGGGCGTCCTGTCGTCCTGCTCGACCTGCACTGAGGTCATGTCTGGTGCGCCTTTCTCCACGCCGGACCGCGCCCTTCGACGGGCTGCGGGCCGGGTCCTCGATCCCCCCGGATACGGATTCGGAGTGCACACCGGCGGTCAGCCGGTTCCAGCGGGCCGAGGGGACAGGGGTGGCGTCCCTCCGGCGATTCGTGAAGATTTATCACGTGCTTACGGGTGATCGCGGAGGGGGAATGTGACCCAGGGCATGGAAAATCTAGGACATTGACCCCAAAAGAGATCAGATCACCGCATCACGGTGATCTGATCGTTATCCGGATTTGAGCGTCCGATGAGCGAACACCCGTCCGGAGGGGGTTCTGGGGTGATTCGAGAGGGGTTGAGAAGGCGTTCAGGGGGGCGTGAGGAGGGGGCCGAGGCGGGCCGAGAAGGGGCCGAGGAGACGGCCGGAGGCGGTCGGAAACGGTTTAGAGCGTCTCGATCAGGGTCTCCTGGAGCCCTCCGAGCCACAGGTAGGCCATCACCATCGGCTTGCGCGGGTCCTCGTCCGGCAGCCGGAAGAGCACCTCGCTCTCGTCGTCCTCGGTGATGTCGAGCCGGGCCGCGAGCGTCAGGCGCAGGTCGTTGAGGGCGCCGAGCCAGCGCAGCGGCAGCGGCCCCGTCAGCTCCAGCACCGCCGCGCCGTCACCGGCCGGGGTGAGCCCGTCCAGGCTGCGGACGACGGCCAGCGCGTCCTCGCGCTTGCGGGAGCGCAGGTCGTTCTCGGTGAAGCGGCGGAACTCCGACGAGCGGGCGCGCAGCTCCTCGGGGTCCTCCTTCGGCCCCGCGCCCGGTCCCCCGTACGCGTCGGGGAAGAGGCGGGCCAGCGCCGGGTCGGAGGGGGGTTCGGTGGGGCCGTCGGAGGCGGCGAACAGCACGGCCAGCGGGTCGGCGTCCGCGGCGGGCTCCGGGTCGCCCGGACCGATCAGCTCCAGCAGCTGGACGGCGAGGGAGCGCAGGATGGAGATCTCGATCTCGTCCAGCGCGATGGCGGCGCCGCCGCCGCCCTTGAGGGTCTCGAACACGCCGCCCATCAGGTGCGGTCCTGCGAGAGGGTCGCCCACAGGCCGTAGCCGTGCATGGCCTGCACGTCGCGTTCCATCTCCTCGCGGGTGCCGCTGGAGACGACCGCCCGGCCCTTGCGGTGGACGTCGAGCATCAGCTTGTGCGCCTTGTCCTTGGGGTAGCCGAAGTACGCCTGGAACACGTACGCCACGTAGCTCATGAGGTTGACCGGGTCGTTGTGCACCAGGGTCACCCAGGGGACGTCGGGGTCGGGGACCGCGAAGGTCTCCGAGGCCGATTCGGTGCGTTCGATCTCAACAGGAGCAACACTCACTCGTCCCATGCTGCCACTGCACCCGGCCCGTCGCACAAACGGGCCCCACATCTCGTCACTTTGACGAGATGTGCGCTAGCATCCGGGCCATGAACCCAGCCGACCTGGGCCTGCCGGTGGACGTGCCGTCGACAGCGCTCTTCACGGACCATTACGAGCTCACGATGTTGCAGGCCGCCCTGGCGAACGGCACCGCCGGACGCCGCTCGGTCTTCGAGGTGTTCACCCGGCGGCTGCCCGAGGGGCGGCGCTACGGCGTGGTCGCGGGGACGGGCCGGGTGCTGGACGCGGTGGAGAACTTCCGCTTCGACGGCGCGGTGCTGGACTTCCTGCGCGAGCGGGCCGTCGTGGACGAGCGGACCCTCCAGTGGCTGGCCTCGTACCGTTTCTCGGGCGACATCTGGGGCTACCCGGAGGGCGAGGTCTACTTCCCCGGCTCGCCGGTCCTGCGGGTCGAGGGCAGCTTCGCCGAGTGCGTGCTGCTGGAGACCGTGGTCCTGTCGATCCTCAACCACGACTCGGCGATCGCGGCGGCGGCGAGCCGGATGGCCTCGGCGGCGGGCGGCCGGCCGCTGATCGAGATGGGCGCCCGGCGCACCCACGAACTGGCGGCGGTGGCCTCGGCCCGCGCCGCGTACGTCGGCGGCTTCGCCTCCACCTCGGACCTGGCGGCCGGCTTCCGCTACGGCATCCCCACCGTCGGCACGAGCGCCCACGCCTTCACCCTGGTCCACGACGACGAGCGGGCCGCCTTCACCGCGCAGGTCGCCTCGCTGGGCAGCGGGACGACCCTGCTGGTGGACACGTACGACGTCGCCGAGGCGGTACGGACGGCCGTGGAGGTCGCCGGCAAGGGGCTGGGCGCGGTCCGGA
Organism: Streptomyces sp. NPDC051567; assembly: GCF_044454165.1. NCBI lineage: Bacteria > Bacillati > Actinomycetota > Actinomycetes > Kitasatosporales > Streptomycetaceae > Streptomyces > Streptomyces sp. NPDC051567. Next base: position 306,093 of record NZ_JBITDK010000003.1, read on the forward strand.
TCGACTCCGGGGACCTGCTGCTGGTGGCCCACCGGGTCCGCCAGCAGCTCGACGAGCTGGGGGCGGCCGGGACCCGGATCGTGGTCACCTCCGACCTCGACGAGTACGCCATCGCCTCGCTGGCGGCGGCCCCGGTGGACGCGTACGGGGTCGGGACCCAGCTCGTGACCGGCAGCGGGCACCCGACCTGCTCGATGGTCTACAAGCTGGTGGCGCGGGCCGCCTCGGCGGACCCGAGGGCGGTCCTGGCGCCGGTCGCGAAGAAGTCCTCGGGCGGGAAGACCTCGATGGGCGGGCGCAAGTGGGCGGCCCGCCGGGTGGACGCGGACGGCGTCGCGGAGGCGGAGGTCGTCGGGACCGGCCCGGTCCCGGCCGCGCTGGCCGACCGGCAGCTGCTGGTCCAGCTCGTCAGGGCGGGCGAGGTGGTCGCCCGCGAGCCGCTGGAGGCGGCCCGCGACCGCCACCGCGCCGCCCGCGCGGGCCTGCCCCTGTCGGCGACGCAGCTCTCGCGCGGCGAGGCCGTGATCCCGACCGAGTACGTCTGACCCCCCGGTGGTCCGGGGCCGGGCCGCCGCCCGGGGCCGGAGCCAGCCACCGGGACCACCAGGACCACCGAAACCACCGGGGCCATCGAGCCGAAGGACAGGTGTCATGCACCGCGCACTGATCGTCGTCGACGTCCAGAACGACTTCTGCGAGGGCGGCAGCCTCGCGGTCACCGGCGGGGCCGCCGTCGCCGCCGGTGTCACCGAGCTCATCGGGCAGGCCACGCCCGCCTACCGGTACGTCGTCGCCACCCGCGACCACCACATCGACCCCGGAGCCCACTTCGCCCGGCCCCCGGCCCTGCCGGACTACGAGACCTCCTGGCCGGTCCACTGCGTCGCCGGGACCGAGGGCGCCGCGTTCCACCCGAACTTCGCTCCCGCCGTGGCCTGCGGGGCCGTCGCCGCCGTCTTCGACAAGGGCGCGCACACCGCCGCGTACAGCGGGTTCGAAGGGGTCGACGAGAACGGCGCGACACTGACGGGATGGCTGCGCGACCGGGGCGTCACCGAGGTGGACGTCGTCGGGATCGCCACCGACCACTGCGTCAGGGCCACCGCCCTCGACGCCGTCCGCGACGGCTTCACCACCCGGGTCCTGCTGGACCTGACGGCCGCCGTCGCCCCGCACACCACCGCCCGGGCCCTGGACCAGCTCCGCGCGGCCGGGGTCGGGCTCACCGGCGGCTGAGCACACCGGGACGGCCGTCAGCGGGGCCGTCGGAGGGGTCGTCCCGGGGCCGTCCACAGGGCCGCCAGCGGGGGGGCTCCCGGGGCCGCCGTCAGCGGCCCAGCAGGGCCCGGATCGGGTGCCAGAGCTCCTGCGCGTGGTCGGGGGCGCCGCGCCAGAGCAGGCCGTCCGGGTGGTGCAGGACGGCCGTGATCTCGTCCGGTGTCGGCGGCTGCGCGTTGCCCCGCAGGTAGACCGCCCGCATCCCGAGGTTGCGCAGCCTGGTCAGGGCGCGGGCCCGGTTCGCGGCGTGCACGAGCACCCGGACGCTTCCCTCGCCGGAGGGTCTGGGCAGCGTGAGGGCGACCACCACGCTCCCGCCTGGCAGCCTGACGAAACCTCCACCGGGCACGCTTGTCATCTCCCCTGTCAATAAGAAACTCGCATCACGCATCTAAACGCGATCGGCCGCCGCCCGCTAGAGGGGCGACGGCCGATCATGTTCTGACCTGCGGTGACGCGAATTACTTCCCGGAGGGCCGCCGGATCACTCCCGGCTCACCCCCGGACCGCTCCCGGAAACTACTTCCCGGAGGGGCCGACCTCGACCGTCATGACGAGACCGTCGTAGGTCTCCTTGACGATCTTGATCTTGGTGTTGGTGTTGGGCACCTTCACGCTGCCGGTCGGGTTCTCCTCGTAGTAGTACTTGCCCTTGCGGTCGTCGAAGACGCCGTTACCGGCCGACGGCTTGATCCACAGCGGCTTGTCGCCCTTGTGCAGGGTGAACGCGTCCGTGGAGTACCAGCTGAACGGGGCGTCGAACGGCTGGATCTTGTTGCGCAGCAGGGTGCCGTCCGACCACTTCAGCGGCTTGGCCTTCGAGTCGATCGGCAGGATCAGACCCGAGCCGGGGTGCTGGCTGGTGTTGTTGTCCTTCTGGGACCTGTCCCAGAGCCAGATCAGCAGGCCGTCCTGGTACGGGTAGTGCTCGACCCACTTGGGACGGAGCGCCGAGCCGAAGTTGTACGGGCCCACCTTGAGGGTGGTGTCGTACGAGACGTAGCGGCGGTTCTCGGCCAGGTAGTACTGCGGGTACTCCTGGGTGAAACCGGAGCCGATGCGGGAGAAGCCCTTGCCGGTCCAGCCGTTGTCGCCGGCCTCGGCGCCGTCGGTGAGGACCGGGGTGCCGTCCGCGGTGAGGGTGACGGCGTCGGCGGTGAAGCCCTTGCCGCCCGCGCCGCCGTCCGTCTGGTAGCGGAAGCGGAGGTCGACCTTCTTGCCCGCGTAGGCGTCGAGCGGGAAGTCCAGCGACTTCCAGGCGCCCGAGACACCGGTCAGCGAGGGGCTGCCCGCGGCGTCGACCGGGAGGGCCGCGCCGTCGGCGGTGCCGGCCAGCGCCTGCCAGTTGGCGCCGCCGTCCGTGGACACCTCGGTGTAGAGGTAGTCGTACTCGGCCTCGATGTCCCACCAGCCCTTGAGGGACAGGGCGGCGGAGGACTTGCCGGTCAGGTCGACCGAGCGGGTGAGGGTGTTCTTGAGGTCGTCACCCATGCCGCTCCACCACTGCGAGGAACCCTCGGCGGGAGCGACGATCTCGGTGCGGACCTGCTTCTTCGGCAGCTCGACGACGAGCGCCTGCTTGTCCTTGGTGTTGTACGCCGACACGCCCAGCTTGTGCGTGGACTTCGTCGCGGCCTTGGCCACGTCGTAGTTCAGCCAGCCCAGCTGGAGCTTGTCCCAGGCCGTCATGTCGCCCGGGAGGTCGCCTATGGAGTCCTTGCCGGTGCCGAGCCAGGAGCCGGCCGACATCAGGGACCAGAAGCCGACGCCGTTCTCGCCGCCACCGGAGGTGTCGTAGAGGTCCGGCAGGCCCAGGTCGTGGCCGTACTCGTGCGCGAAGACGCCGAGGCCGCCGTTCTCGGGCTGCATCGTGTAGTCGCCGACCCAGATGCCGGTGTCACCGATCTGGGTGCCGCCGGCCTTGTTGTTCTCCGGGCCGGTCTTGCCCGCGCTGGTGCCGTACGCGTACCAGCGGTGCGCCCACAGCGCGGTGGTGCCCTGCACGCCGCCGCCGGCCGACTCGTCCTCGCCCGCGTGGACGACCTGGAAGTGGTCGATGTAGCCGTCGGACTCGTTGAAGTTGCCGTCGCCGTCGAAGTCGTAGCGGTCCCACAGGTCGTACTGGGAGAGCTGCGCCTTGATCTGGGCGTCGGTCTTGCCGGCCTTCTTCTGCGCCTCGGTCCACGCGGTGACGCCGTCCTTGACGGTGTCCCACACGTTGTTGCAGTTGTTCTGGCCGCAGAAGTTGGAGCCGTAACGGGCCTCGTTGTACGGGACCTTGACCCAGTCGGAGACCTCGCCCTCGACCGAGTAACGGCCCGAGGAACTCTTCTCGTAGTAGGTCTTCAGCGACTCCTTTCCCTGACCCGTGGCGAAGTACAGGTCCTGGAAGTAGGAACGGCTGAAGTCCTTGCGCCAGGCGGTGCTGTTGTCCAGCTTGCGGTCCGGCTCCGCGATGGTGTTGTGCAGCGGACCGGGGGTGCCGCCGTACTTCACGACCGGCGGCTTCGGGCCCTCCGGGCCGTCCGGGTCGTGCATCGTGGAGTTGTCGACCTGGTCGCCGAACTCGACGAGGATCGTGAAGATCTTGTCGGTCTTCTCGCGGCCGAGCTCGACGTACTTCTTCTCGTCGAGCTTGACGACCTTGGAGGCGCCGCGCTGCTCGACGTCCGCCTTGCCGCTCAGCACCTGGTCCAGGGCGGCCTCGCGCTGCTGCGCCTGCTGCTTGCTGAACGGGCCGTCGAGGTTGTGCTGGACCTGCTCCTTGGAAGGAGCGCTCGGGTCCTGGTGGTCGACCGCGGGTGCGGCGGCGGGCGCCGCGCCGGGCGCCGGGTGGGGGCCGCTGTGGGCCTGGGCGATGGTGAAGAAGGCGCCCGAGGCCGTGGTGGCGGCCAGGGTGACGCCGACGGCGGCGGCGCGCAGCCCTCGTCTTCTTGCGGAGTTGCCGGTCACTTGATGTCGTTCCCCTCCCGCGGCCACGAGACAGGTCGGAACGTCTCCATAGGAGCGGGGGGTTCCGCGCGGCGCGCGTCTCAAGTGACGACATTTGACCGGAGTGGAGCGAGAAAAGACAGACCTTGACTTGTTCCTTACAACTGCACTATGCGGTCAGGCAGTTCCGCTATGCGGACATTCCCTTGCCATACGCGGACGAAGGGAACTTCTCTCTCCGGATCAGGTCCACATCGGGTCCGCATCAGGTCTGAATCCGCCCCATATCCTCCCCGGATCGGCCCCGAATCCGGCCCGAATCCGGCCCGGTGGCGGGGTTCCGTGCGCTCCCCGCGCCCCGGCCGCGTGGGCGAGGTCACGCTTACCGGCGGCGGCGCCCGGGCATCTCGTACGGGAGTCGCCCCGAAGCGCGACCCGGCCGGGCCGGCTCCCCCTCCCGCCTTGAGGACGGATACTGCCATGACGCGTCCCAGTGCCGCACAGCTCGCCTACGGGTCCGCCACCGTCATCGTCTCGGCCCTCGCCCTGCTGCTGCTGTCGCGGGCGAGCACGGGGCCCGGCGTCGCGGCCGTCGCCGTCGCCGCCCTCGCCCTGGGCCTGCTCGTCGCCCTCACCCTCCCCCACCCCGCCCGCCCCACCGGCCGCCACGCGGCCCGGGGCCGGGCTGCCCGGGCCGTACGCGCGGACGCGACGGCGGCCGCCCGGGGGCCTGAGCCCCGGACGGCCGCCGCCGACCGGCCCGCGCGCCGCTGACGGATCCGCCCCCGGTCGCGTCCTGGAGATCCCGTCCGTCCGATGGGACTTCCCCGACGCTCCCGGGGGCGAATCCGTCACCTCCGGCGCCGTCTCCTCCCGCGTCAGGTGGTCTTGACCACCACCGTCTTGGCCACCTTGTCGTGCAGGCCCTGCTTGTACGGCTTGTCGACGAGGATCGAGATGACCAGCGCGATCGGCCACAGGCAGAAGCAGCAGATCAGCGTCGGCAGCCAGAGCACGGCGGCGCGGGTCAGCGCCGCGTTGGAGTGCGGGACGCTGCCGTCGTTGAGCATCGCGACGCGCAGGCCCATCGCCCTCTTGCCGAGCGTCCGGCCGTCCTTCTTCGTGAACCACCAGTCGTAACCGACGTACGCCAGGATCGAGATCAGCGTCATCACCAGGCCACTGCCGCTGTACGACTTGGTGAAGATCTCGGTGACGTCCTCGCCCTGGTTCGTCTCGACCGTGTACCGCTTGGTCCCGAAGGCCAGCTGGATGAGGAAGAGCGGTACGGCGACGAGGATCGCGTCGACGACACGGGCGGCGAGCCGCTTGCCGAAGTCGGCGAGCGGGGGCATCCCGGCGAGCGGGTCGGGCATCCCGCCGCCCCCGCCGTACGGGTCGCCCCCGTACGGCGGGGGCGGCGGCGGGTATCCCCCGCCCGCGCCGGGACCCCCGGGAGGCGGGGGCGGGGGCGGGGGCGGGAATCCGCCGCCCGCGCCCGGACCTCCGGGAGGCGGCGGGGGCGACCCGTACGGCGAGCCGCCCGACGGCGGCGTCGGTTCCTGGGGCTTCTTGAGGAACGGGTCGTCCTCGGGCGGTGGGCCGGGCGGCGGCTGGTCGGTGCTCATGGCCCGAGTCGAACCCGGCTCCGGTACCCCCGCAACGGGACGGCGTCCGTTCGGGGTACACGGCCCACGACCGCCCGGCGGGCGGTCCGGCGGGCCGGCCCACGGGGCCTCAGCGGGCCACGTACGTCCGCGCGGCCTTGTCGTGCCAGGACTGGCGGCGCGGCCGGTCCACCAGACACCACAGGCCGCCGGGCAGGCCGAGCAGGACGCAGACCAGCCAGCGGCGCAGGGCGGCGCCGAAGGAGGGCGGGCGCAGGGTCGCGGTGGCCAGCACCCGGACGCCGAGCAGCTTCTTGCCCGGGGTCCGGCCCCAGCGGGCGGTGGGCAGGGCCTCGTAGAGGACCCCGAAGAGGAACACGGCCCCCAGGACCAGACCCAGGTAGCCGGTGACGGTGGGGTCCAGCAGCCAGACGGTGGTGGTGCGGCCGGTGGCGCGGGCCGCCGCCACCTTCGCCTCGACGTGCGCCGTGACGGCGGGGACGAAGGGCCGGGCGACGGCCGCCGCCACCGCGCCGAGGACGAGGCAGTCCAGCGCGCGGGCCACCGCGCGGCGCGGCAGTCCGGCGGGGCGCACCGCCCGCTCCGCCATCCGCTCGAACTCGGCCCGCCGGTCGGCCTCCGGCCGGGGTGCGGTGGCCTCCGGCCGGGATGTCCCGGCCCCGGCCACAGGCCCGGCGGGCTCGGGCCGGGGCTCCTCGACCGGGTCGGGCTCCGGCCAGGAATCCTCGACGAGGCGCCGTACGGAGGTCCGGGGCGCCGCGGGGGCGGTGGAGGCCGGGCCGTGGCCGGGCCGCACGGGGCCGGGGCCGTGGCCGTGGCCGGGACGGGCGGGGCCCGGCGCGCCGGGGGCCGCCTCCGGCCAGGAGGAGGTGACCCCGGTCGCCCCGGACCCGGCGCCGCCGGGCGCGGCGGGCCACCCGGGGGCGGGTTCGGGGGCCGGGGCTCTCGGCGGGGCCGCGGGCGAGCGGGCCGACAGGATGCCCAGGCCCCCGACGTCCCCTCCCCGGGGGCCTGGGCCCGCCGGGGAGGAGAGGCCCGGGGCCTGGGCGTCGCGGCCGTGCGGCCCGGCGGTACGGGCGCCGGAGGCGTGGCCGGCCGGGACCCACCCCGCCGGGACGGGGGCACCCGCCGCGTGGGCGCCCGCCGCGTGGCCTGCCGGGGCCCGGTCCGGGAACCGCTCGGCGCCGGCCGCCGCGTGGGCCAGCGAGGGGCCCGTCGCCCAGAGGTCCGGTTCGGCCGCCTCCAGGAACTCCAGCGGCTCCGGGCGGGGCCCGCGCCCCAGCGAGATCCCGGCGGGGCGGGCGGGCGCGTGCCCGGGGTCCGGTTCGGGCGGGCCGCCCCACGAGACCCGGTGGTCGCGCGGCCCGCCGAAGCCGGACTGGTGGGCGGGGTCCGCCTGCCAGCCCGCCGGGCCGGGGTCCGGGTCGGGCAGCGCCTCGGTCGCGGAGGTCGCGTCCAGGAAGACCGGACCCGTCTCGTCGGCGCGGGTGGCGGGGCGGCTCGTGCCCGGGACCCAGGAGGCGCCGTTCCAGTACCGGACGTACCCGGGGATGGACGGGTCGGGGTAGTAGCCCTCGCGGGCCGCGTGTTCGCCGTCACCAGGGGAGGCCGTCAATGTCCCCAACTCCGATCGTGGCTTGAGGCTTGTGCAGGGCAGGACCATAGCCAAGAACCTCCGCCCGGCAGGTCCGGTAACGGGAGAATGCAAGCCTTCGAGCGAACCCGGCCCGGACGGCCGTTTCCGGCCATCCGAAGAGATCCGGCCGATCTGCGGTCCGGTGCCCGAAGTCGCGTCATGACCGGGGCCCCGGGGGCTCTCTGCGGGTGTGGGGCGCGATCGGGCCCCACGCGTCCGAACAGGGCGCGGACAGTTCAACCGAAGCGAGGCCGCCGTGCACCACCCCGTCGTCGAACGCGCACTGGAAATGAAGCTGGTCCTGTCCCCCGAGCGCAGCATCGCCGTGCCCGCGAAGCTGCTGTACCGCACGGACGATCCGTACGCCGTGCACATCACCTTCCACGCGGGCTCCGACACCCCGGTCGACTGGACCTTCGCCCGTGAACTGCTGGTCGAGGGGGTGTTCCGGCCGTGCGGTCACGGCGACGTACGGATCTGGCCCACGAAGATCGACGGCAGGGCCGTGCTCTGCATGGCCCTCAGCTCGCCCGACGGGGACGCCCTGCTGGAGGTTCCCGCCGTCCCCGTCTCGGCCTGGCTGGAGCGCACCCTGCGGATCGTCCCGCCCGGCAGCGAGCCGGAGCGGCTCGGCCTGGACACGGCCCTGGCCGCGCTGCTCGCCCCGACCCCCTCCGACGACCTGTGGCTGCGTGACCCCTGGCCGTCGGACGAGTCGGCGGACGGGGAGGCGTGATGGCCCGCGCCCGGGGCCGGGGCCGGGCCGCGCGCGGGACCCCGGCCCCCGGCACCGTGGCGGGAGCCGGTGCGGGTCAGAAGAGCTTGCCCGGGTTGAGCAGGCCGAGCGGGTCGAAGGCCGCCTTGACCGCGCGCTGCATCTCCAGCCCCACCGGGCCGAGTTCGCGGGCCAGCCACTCCTTCTTCAGGACGCCGACGCCGTGTTCGCCGGTGATGGTCCCGCCGAGGGAGAGGCCGAGCGCCATGATCGCGTCGAAGGAGGCGCGGGCCCGCCGGGTCTCGTCCTCGTCGGCCGGGTCGAAGCAGACCACGGGGTGGGTGTTGCCGTCGCCCGCGTGCGCGCAGACCCCGATGAGCAGGTCGTGCGTACGGGCGATGGCGGCCGTGCCGTCCAGCAGGTCGGCGAGGCGCGAGCGCGGGACGCACACGTCGTCGATCATCGTGGCGGGCCGCAGCCGTTCCAGCGCGGGCAGCGCCGTCCGGCGGGCCTGGAGCAGCAGTTCGGACTCGGCCTCGTCCTCGGCGGGGACGACGGCGGTGGCCCCGGCGGCCGTGCACAGCCGCGCGACGGCCGCCAGCTCGTCGGGGGCGTGCGGGGTGTCGAAGGCGGCGAGGAGCAGCGCCTCGGTGGTCTCGGGGAGCCCCATCCTGCCCAGCGCGTTGACGGCGCGGACGGTCGTACGGTCCATCAGTTCCAGCAGGGAGGGGGAGAGTCCGGCCTCCATGACGGCGCAGACGGCTTCGCAGGCCGCCGCGACGGAGGGGAACTCGGCGGCCAGCGCGAGCTGGCGGGGCGGGGCGGGCCGCAGGGCGAGGACGGCCCGGACGACGACGCCGAGGCTGCCCTCGGAGCCGACGAAGAGCCGGGTGAGGTCGTACCCGGCGACGCCCTTGGCGGTGCGGCGGCCGGTGCGCAGCAGCCGTCCGTCGGCGAGGACCACGTCGAGGCCCAGGACGTACTCGGCGGTGACCCCGTACTTGACGCAGCACAGGCCGCCCGAGGCGGTGCCGATGTTGCCGCCGATGGTGCACTGTTCCCAGCTGGAGGGGTCGGGCGGGTAGTACAGGCCCCGGTCGGCGACGGCGCGCGAGAGCACGGCGTTGACGACGCCCGGTTCGACGACGGCGATCCGGTCGACGGCGCTGATCTCCAGAATCCGGTCCATCTTGACGAGGGAGAGGACCACACAGCCGTCGGAGGCGTTGGCGGCGCCCGACAGGCCGGTGCGGGCGCCCTGCGGGACCACGGGCACGCGCAGGGCGGTGGCGGTGCGCAGGACGTGCTGGACCTCCTCGACGGTCCGGGGCAGGACGACGGCGGCCGGGGTCCCGGCTTCGCAGAAGCCGGCCATGTCGCTGGCGTAGGAGGCGGTCACCTGGGGGTCGGTGAGGACGGACCCGTCCGGGAGCCCGGCGCGGAGGCGGTCGAGGAGCTGACCGGGGAGCGGGCCGGGGAACGCGTCGGGGAGGCGGGTGGAGAGATCGTCGTCCATGGGTCCAGCGTGGCACCCGGGGCCATCGGTGTGAACACGGCCGCGACCCGATTCGGACACCTCTGCGAGGTGTCGCCGCCGCAGCACAGTGGCCTCATGGACGAGCACAGGGGCCCCGAGGACGAGGAACCGCAGCGGCCGGCGCCGCCCGCGGCCACCACCGGCCGCAGGACGTTCGTGACGGCCGCGGTCGTGGTGGTCCTGATCGCCGGGGCGCTGCTGGTCCGTCCGGCCCGGACGGGCGGCGGCGCCCACGCGCCCGATCCCGGGGAGCGGGCCGCCGCCGCGGTCGCCCTGGGCACGCCCGCGGCGGCGGCGGACCTGACGGCGCTGGTCGCGGACCGGGAGGAGCGGGTCGCCCGGCACCCGCGGGACGACGCCTCCTGGTCGGTGCTGGGCGCCGCCTACCTGGAGCAGGCGCGGCGCACGGCGGACCAGGGCTGGTTCCCGAAGGCGGAGCGGGCGCTGAAGCGGTCGCTGGAGGTCCGCCCGGCCGAGCGGGGCAATGTCGACGCGATGACGGGCATGGGGGCGCTGGCCAACGCCCGCCAGGAGTACGCGGCCGCCCGCGAGTGGGGCGAGCGGGTGCGGGAGCGGGCGCCGCAGCGGTGGACGGCGTACCCCGTGCTCGTGGACGCCTTCACGGGCCTGGGCGACCACAAGGCGGCCCAGCGGGCCCTGGACCGGCTGCTGGAGCTGAAGTCGGGTCTGGCGGCCTCCCTGCGGGCCGCGCAGGTCTACCGGGACCGGGGCTGGCGCGAGGACGCGGTGCTGGCGCTGGAGGAGGGGTCGGGCATGGCGCGGGCCCCGGCGGAGAAGGCGTACGCGCTGCACCGGCTCGGGGAGCTGGCCTGGGAGCGGGGCGACGCCCAGGAGGCCCTGGGGCTGTACGAGGCGGCGCTGCGGACGGACCCGGGGCAGACGGAGGCGCGCGGCGGCCGGGCCCGCGCGCTGTCCTCGCTGGGGCGCGGGAGCGAGGCGGTACGGGACTACCGGCTGGCGCTGGGACGGACCCCGCTGCCGCGGCTGAGGCTGGAGCTGGGCGAGCTGCTGGAGTCGCTGGGGCGGGAGGAGGAGGCGCGGGCGCAGTACGGGGCGCTGGGGGTGCTGGCGGCCCGGGAGGGCGGACACGTGGGCTCCGACGAGGTGGTCCTCGGGCTCTACGAGGCGGACCACGGCGACCCGGCGGCGGCGGTGCGGAGGCTGTCCGCGGAGTGGTCCCGGCACAAGAACGTGCGGGTGGCCGACGCGCTGGGCTGGGCCCTGCACCGGTCGGGCGAGGACGCGGCGGCGCTGGAGTACGCGAAGAGGGCCACCGAACCCGGGCTGCGCAGCGCGGACTTCGCCTTCCACCGGGCGATGGCCGAGTACGGTCTGGGCGACGGGGCGGCGGCCCGCCGCCACCTCCAGGAGGCCCTGCGGACCAACCCGGGCTTCTCCCCGCTCCGGGGGCCGCTGGCGCGGGAGACCCTGGCGGCGATCGGGGAGCCGCCGCCGGGCGGCCCGGAGAACCTGCGCCCGCGCACGCCGTGGGTCGCGCCGGAGCTGCCGAAGGCGGCCAAACCGAAGCCCCCGACCCCCGCACCCCCGGGCCGCTGAAGCCCTGGGACGGCCCCGGCGGGCGGTGCTCGCCGGGGGCGCGGGGGCGGGTGCCCGTTGCTCGGGTCAGAGGTTGCCGCGCTTCTCCTGCTCACGCTCGATCGCCTCGAACAGGGCCTTGAAGTTGCCCTTCCCGAAGCCCATCGAGCCGTGCCGCTCGATCATCTCGAAGAAGACGGTCGGACGGTCCTGCACCGGCTTGGTGAAGATCTGGAGCAGGTAGCCGTCCTCGTCGCGGTCGACGAGGATCTTCAGCTCGCGCAGGGTCTCGACGGGCACCCGGGTCTCGCCCGCCCACTCCCCGAGGGTGTCGTAGTAGGAGTCCGGGGTGTCGAGGAACCGCACACCGGCGGCGCGCATCGCCCGTACCGAGGCGACGATGTCGTTGGTGGCCAGCGCGATGTGCTGGACGCCCGCGCCGCCGTAGAACTCCAGGTACTCGTCGATCTGCGACTTCTTCTTCGCGATGGCCGGCTCGTTGATCGGGAACTTCACCTTCAGGGTGCCGTCCGCGACCACCTTCGACATCAGCGCCGAGTACTCGGTGGCGATGTCGTCGCCCACGAACTCCTTCATGTTCGTGAAGCCCATGACCTTGTTGTAGAAGGCGACCCACTCGTTCATCCGGCCGAGCTCGACGTTGCCCACGCAGTGGTCGATGGCCTGGAAGGTCCGCTTGGCCGGGGGCTCGACGAGCGGGTCGGCGGTGACGAAGCCCGGCAGGTAGGGGCCGGAGTACTCGCCGCGCTCCACCAGCGTGTGCCGGGTCTGGCCGTACGTGGCGATCGCGGCCAGGACGACGGTGCCGTGCTCGTCCTTGACCTCGTGCGGCTCCGTCAGCCCGCGGGCGCCGTGCTCGACGGCGTACGCGTAGGCCGCGCGGGCGTCCGGGACCTCGATCGCGAGGTCGACGACGCCGTCGCCGTGCTCGGCGACGTGCCCGGCGAGGAAACGGCCGTGGTCCGTGGCCGGCTTGATGACGGAGGTGAGGACGAAGCGGGCGGCGCCGTTGGTCAGGACGTAGCTGGCCGTCTCCCGGGTGCCGGTCTCCGGTCCGGAGTAGGCGACGAGCTTCATGCCGAAGGCCGTGGAGTAGTAGTGCGCGGCCTGCTTGGCGTTGCCGACGGCGAAGACGACCGCGTCCATGCCCTTCACCGGGAAGGGGTCCGCCTCACGCGCGGTGTGCGGGGTGGTGTCGAGGGTCTCAGTCATGAACGCAGAGTCCCGCCGATCCACAAGCTGCGCAATAGTTTCCATTTCTGCTGTACAGAATGGCCAGTGAGACCCCAGGATGACTGGAAGACCTGTGCAGTATGACCACCCCCTGAAACACCTGCGACCAGCACACACCTGTGACCAGCGCCGCCGTCCGCGGCCGTCCGGAGGGCTCCATGGGCATCGACGATCTCGACGGCCGGCTCATCGTCCTGCTCGCCCGCGAGCCGCGGATCGGGGTCCTGGAGGCCTCGCGCCGGCTCGGGGTGGCGCGCGGGACGGTCCAGGCCCGGCTCGACCGGCTCCAGTCGAACGGGGTGATCCGCGGCTTCGGCCCGCAGGTCGACCCGGCGGCCCTCGGCTACCCGGTGACCGCCTTCGCCACGCTGGAGATCAAACAGGGCCAGGGGGCCGACGTACGGGCCCACCTGGACGGGGTGCCCGAGGTGCTGGAGCTGCACACCACCACCGGTCACGGGGACATGCTGTGCCGGCTGGTGGCCCGGTCCAACGCCGACCTCCAGCGGGTGATCGACCGGGTCGTCGGGTTCGACGGGATCGTCCGGGCCTCGACGGCGATCGTCATGGAGAACCCGGTGCCCCTGCGGATCATCCCGCTGGTGGAACAGGCCGCCGGGGACGACGGCCGCTGACCGGACGGGGCCGGGCCGGGGCCGTGCGGTCCGTGGCCGGGGCCGTCGCCCCCGGTCCGTCGTCCCCGGTCCGTGCGGTCAGCAGGAGGGGACGGTCTCGCCCCGGTTCAGCGCGCGCAGCGAGGTCACCGCGTCCGTCAGCGTCGTGACGGGGATCAGCCGCAGCCCTTCGGGGAGTTCGGCCCGGGCGTCGGCGCACTCCGCCTTCGGTACGAGGAAGACGGTGGCCCCGTCGCGCCGTGCGGCCTGGGTCTTCAGGGGCACTCCGCCGACCGCACCGACCGTGCCGTCGGCGGTGATGGTGCCCGTTCCGGCGACGGTCCGGCCGCCGGTGAGGTCGCCGCCCGCGCCGTCCCCGTCGAGCTTGTCGACGATGCCGAGGGAGAAGAGGAGCCCGGCGCTCGGGCCGCCGACGTCGGCGAGGTTGAGCTCGACCTTCACGTCGGCCGGGTTCTTGCGGAGGTAACCGAGGGCGGCCTCGGCGGCGGTCGACTGCGACCGCGTCATCTCCCGCAGGTTGTGCCGCTCGATCTCCTTGTCGCTCCCGCCCGAGGGGTAGACGGCCTCCTTGGGCATGACCGCCCGGGTGGTGTCGAACCAGTGGCCGACGAGTTCGGGCAGGTTCACCGTCGTGGAGGGGCCGGTGGCCTGGATCGTGGTCATCCGGAGCTGCCCCGTGGTCTGCCGGGTCGGCACACCGGTGACGGTGATGACGGGCTTGCCTTCGCGGACGCCGAGCACGTCGGCCGTGAGCCCCGGCTGGGCGACCACGAAGGGCAGCGGCGCGAGGGCCGCGACGGCGAACAGCGCGAGCACGGGCGTGGCGCAGACGGCCAGGGCGACGGGACGCGGCAGACGTGTGAGGCGAGAGAGCACCCGGCCAATCTATCCGGCCCGCCGCCCTGGCCGCCCGTACCGGTCCGCCCGGACCCCGCCCCGGAAGGGGGTACGGGCCGGGCCGGGACCTGCCCGGGGGTGCCTTGTCGGCCGCTCCGGCCGGGGTGGCGCGGTGTGGCCGGGGGCTACCGGAGGGCGTCGGCGACCTCGCGGGCCGCGTCGACCACGCGCGGGCCGACCCGTTCGGGCACGGCGTCGGTCAGCATCACGACGCCGACGCTGCCCTCCAGCCCGGTGATCCCCACCAGCGGCGCGGCGGCCCCGCTGGCCCCGGCCTCCAGTTCCCCGTGGGTGAGCGTGTACCCGGGCTCGATGAGCGAGCCCTGCCGGGCGGCGAGAATGGCCCGCCCCGCGGCCCCGCGGTCCAGCGGGTGGCGGAAACCGGCCCGGTAGGCCACGTGGTAGTCGGTCCAGGTCGGCTCGACGACGGCCACGGCGAGCGCCTCGGTGCCGTCGACGAGGGTCAGGTGCGCGGTGGCCCCGATGTCCTCGGCGAGCGAGCGCAGCGCGGGCAGGGCCGCTTCGCGCACGAGCGGGTGCACCTGACGGCCGAGCCGCAGCACCCCGAGCCCGACGCGGGCCCGGCCGCCGAGGTCACGGCGGACCAGGGCGTGCTGTTCGAGGGTGGCCAGAAGCCGGTAGACCACGGTCCGGTTGACCCCGAGCCGGTTGGACAGCTCGGTGACGGTCAGACCGTGGTCGGTGTCGGCGAGCAGTTTGAGGACTCTGAGCCCTCGGTCGAGCGTCTGGGAGGTCTCCGCGGTCACGACGCCTCTCCCTCTTTCGGTGAGCGGCGGTGACTCTCGGAGTGGCGCGCCGCCGGTCCCGCGGCGGCGCACGGAGAGGCCGCCGGTAGCGGCCATGGCACCGGCTGCGCTCCCGCGGCGGCGCTGCCACGGTGCGTTCGATGCGGGGACAGTAGCGAGCGGGTCCGCTGAGCGGAAGGCCCCGTCCAGAATCCGGGCGCCTGCTACCCCTTTGTACCGGTTCCCGGATTCACCGGTGTCAACTTGTGATCTCCTCGGACCATCTTCCTTGCCAAGACAGCTTCTATTCTGATCATGTTCAAAAAACGGAGGGAAACATCCGCACATGAAACTCAAGCGCCTGGCTGTCGTCGCCGCTGCCGCCGTGGTCGGTCCGACCGTCCTGATGGCCACCCCCGCGATGGCCGACGAAGCCCAGAACACGGCGGTCACCACCCCCGACTCGGTGCCGAAGGACGACCCCTCGGCCGGGACCAAGGCCCCCGAGTCCCCCAAGGCCCCCGCCACCCCGGAGGCCGGGACCCCGGCCGGGACCCCGAAGACCCCGGGCGCCGAGAAGCCGGCTGAGAAGCCCGCCGGGAAGCCCGCCGGAACCCCGAAGACCTCTGTCACCCCGAAGGCCCCGGGCGGCGAGAAGCCGGGCACCGGCCCGGAGACGGGTGTCGAGGAGGGCGACGAGGACTTCGGCGAGTACGCCGAGGGCCCGAAGGTGGCGCTGAAGGGCCTGCCCAAGGCCGGTTTCCAGGCCGGCGGCGACTGGCAGAAGATCACGCTGACGGCCGACAACTCCGGCGTCCAGGCGCTGAAGGACTACGGCTTCTTCATCATCGCCGGCAACGAGTCCGACACGCTGCGCGCAAAGCACCTGGACGTCCAGGTCTTCGACGGCGCCCGATGGGTCGCCGCGGAGAAGGAGCCGTCCGGCCAGATGGCCGGTGCGACCTTCGAGACCCACCTCGACAAGGACGAGCGCCTCACCGTCGAGCTGCGCGTGAAGTTCGCCAAGAGCGCGCCGGTCGGCGCCATCGACCTCTTCGTGGTGGGCGCCAGCAACGACCCGGACGAGCCGTTCATGTCCGAGGGCGACTTCTACGAGTCGAAGATCACCAAGGCCGCGACCGGCGGCAACACCGGCGGCAACGGGAACACCGGTAACCCCGGCACCGGGAACGGGAACGGGAACGGGAACGGCAACAACCCGAACCCCAACGGCGGTTCCACCCCGATCGTCGACAACGGCAACGGCAACGGCGGTGGCAAGGGCACCACCGGGACCGGCGGCGAACTCGCCGAGACCGGCGCCGACGCGGCCACCAGCTGGGCGCTCGGCGGCGCGGGCATCGCCCTCGCCATGGGTGCGGCCCTCGTGGCCGGCACCGGCAGGCGCCGTCGCCCCACCGCGTAACCGGTGACACCGATAACACAGGTGACCCCGCACAACCGGTGAGACCTGACGGGGACGGGCCCGTGCGCACCTCCGCACGGACCCGTCCCCGTTCTCGTCCCCGTTCCCGCTGCTGTCCCCGTTGCCGTACGGGTCAGCGCATCCGGGTGGCCCACTCCTGGACCTTCTTGATCCGCTCCCGCAGCTGCCCCGCCGTCGCCTCCGCGCTCGGCGGCCCGCCGCACACCCGGCGCAGCTCCGTGTGGACCACCCCGTGCGGCTTGCCGCTCTGGTGGACGTACGCGCCCACCATCGTGTTCAGCGACTTCCGCAGCTCCAGCAGCTCCTTGTGCGAGACCACCGGCCGCCGCTCCGCGGGCAGCTCCAGCAGGTCGGCGTCGGCGTCCGGCTTGCGGCGGCTGTGCGCGATCTGGCGCGACTGCCGCTTCTGGAGCAGCATCTGCACCTGGTCGGGCTCCAGCAGCCCCGGGATGCCGAGGTAGTCCTGCTCCTCCTCGCTGCCCGGGTGCGCCTGCATGCCGAACTCGGCGCCGTCGTAGAGGACCCGGTCGAAGACGGCGTCGGACTCCAGCGCCTCGAAGGACATCTGCTCCTCCTCGCCGGTGTCCTCGTCCTCCTGCTTGTTCGCCTCGTCCATCTCCTTCTCGGACTCGGCGTACGGGTCCTCCTCGCCCTGCTTCTTCGGCTTGTCGAGGACGTGGTCGCGCTCGACCTCCATCTCGTTCGCGAAGCCGAGCAGGTAGGGGATGGTCGGCAGGAAGACCGAGGCCGTCTCGCCGCGGCGGCGCGAGCGGACGAAGCGGCCCACGGCCTGCGCGAAGAAGAGCGGGGTCGAGATCGTCGTCGCGTACACACCGACCGCCAGACGCGGTACGTCGACCCCCTCCGACACCATCCGGACCGCGACCATCCAGCGGCTGCCGTCGGCACTGAACTCGTCGATCCGCTTCGAGGCGCCGGTGTCGTCGGAGAGGACGACGGTGGCCTTGGTGCCCGTGATCTCGCGGATCAGCTTGGCGTAGGCGCGCGCCGAGTCCTGGTCGGCGGCGATGACCAGGCCGCCCGCGTCCGGGATGCTCTTCCTGACCTCCGTCAGCCGCTTGTCGGCGGCGCGCAGCACATTGGGCATCCAGTCGCCGCGCGGGTCCAGCGCCGTGCGCCACGCCTGCGAGACGGCGTCCTTGGTCATCGGCTCGCCGAGCCGGGCGGCGATCTCGTCGCCCGCCTTGGTGCGCCAGCGCATGTTGCCGCTGTAGGAGAGGAAGATGACCGGCCGGACGACGCCGTCGCCGAGCGCGTTGCCGTAGCCGTAGGTGTAGTCGGCGGAGGAGCGCCGGATGCCGTCGTCGCCCTCCTCGTACGCGACGAAGGGGATGGGGTTGGTGTCGGACCGGAAGGGCGTTCCGGTCAGGGCGAGCCGGCGGGTCGCCGGGTCGAACGCCTCCAGGCAGGCCTCGCCCCAGGACTTCGAGTCGCCCGCGTGGTGGATCTCGTCGAGGATCACCAGGGTCTTGCGCTGCTCGCAGCGGTTGCGGTGCAGCATCGGCCGGACGCCGACACCGGCATAGGTGACGGCGACCCCGTGGTACTCCTTGCTGAGCGGCCCGGCGGAGTACTCGGGGTCGAGCCGGATGCCTATCCGGGCCGCGGCCTGCGCCCACTGCTTCTTGAGGTGCTCGGTCGGCGCGACCACCGTCACCTGCTGGACCACGTGGTGGTGGAGCAGCCAGGAGGCGAGGGTCAGCGCGAAGGTGGTCTTCCCCGCTCCGGGCGTCGCGACCGCGAGGAAGTCCCGCGGCTGTTTCTCGATGTACCGGTCCAGCGCTCCCTGCTGCCAGGCTCGCAGCTTGCCGGCGGTGCCCCAGGGGGCGCGGCCGGGGAAGGCGGGTGAGAGGTGGTGGGAGGCGGTAGTAGTCACGGTCTCCGGGTTCGGGCTCTCGGCGTATCTGGTACGGACAGTCGTACGCAGGACAACCGGGCCACCCTACCGGCACCACCCGCCCCGCACAGGAGGCCCGAGCCCCTGACCTCGGGCGGTGCGGCGATCGTCACACCCCCTTGACAGCGTCGGTCAGCGCGCGCAACCGCGCGGCGATCACCGCCACATCACTCTCGTGGCCTGCCGCGACATCGATGACCAGGCCGTACGCGGCCTCCTGGTCCACCCCGCCCGGATCGACGCCGTTCACGGCGAGGAAGGTGGCGGCGGCCAGCCAGGCGGTGCGCTTGTTGCCGTCGACCAGGGGGTGGTTCGCCGCGATGCCGTGCAGCAGCGCGGCGGCCTGCGCGTACGGGTCCCCGTAGGCCGCAGTCCCGAACATCCGGGCGCGCGGGCGGTGCACCGCCGACTCCAGCAGGCCGGGGGCGCGCAGCTCGACGGGCTGGTCCTGGGCGAGGCAGGCGAGCCGGGCGAGGTCGAGGACCTCGGTGAGGGTGAGGTGGCGGACGGGCGCGGCGCTCACTGCCCGAGCCTGCGCAGCAGCGGGGCGTGCAGACGGGCCAGCCGGGCGGCCTCGGCGCCGACGCGCTCGCGCTCCTGGCGCAGCCGGGCCCGTACGGCGTCCAGGGCGAGGTCCTCGGGGCGCTGCCCGGTGGCGTCGGCCAGGTCGTCGAGCTCGGCCCGGTCGGCGGCCGGGAGCGGGAAGGTCACGGTGTCCATGCCCCGGGAGCGTACGGCCGCCCGGGGCCCGCCGCACGGGGATTGCCGTCCCCTCACCCGCTGTCGGCGGCTCCGCCGACGGGCTCCGTCAGCAGGCTCCGTCAGCGGGCTCTGTCCGCGTGCAGGCGGGTCGCCACCCAGACGCCGGCCAGTGCCACGCACGCCATCGGCAGGAAGACCACGACGAACGCCCCCGGGTGCGAGGCCACCCCGCCGCCGGAGGCCGCCGTGTGGGCCGCGCCCAGGCTCCCGCCGCCGAGCGCGGCGAACGCCGCCCCGCCCGCCGCCAGCAGCACCACGTTCGCCAGAGCGTCCGAGATCTGGAGGGAGGCGGAGTTGGACCCGGCCTCCTCGGGCGCCGACAGCTTCAGCAGCAGCACGCTCGTGGAACCGATCACCAGCCCCATCCCCAGGCACCCCAGTGCCCACGTCAGCGCCAGCGTCCACACCGGCACCGACTCGATCAGCACGGCCGGGGCCGCCGCGATGGCCACGGCTACCAGCACCATCCCGCCCGCCATCAGCCGCTCCCGGTACGGAGCCATCCGCCCCTTGGACTGCACCCACGAGCCCGTCGCCCACGTCACCCCGCCCAGCGCGAGCGAGAACCCGGCCATCGTCGGGCTCAGCCCCCGCTGCGTGACGAGCATCAGCGGGACGAAGCTCTCCGCCGCGATGAACGACCCGGCGGCCACCCCGCGCAGCAGCACCACGGACGGCAGCCCGCGCCGCGCCCGGTACGTCCCGCGCGGCAGCAGCCCCAGCACGGCGGGGACCAGCAGGGCCGCGCCCACGGCGGCCGGGAGCAGCGAGAACCACCGCAGGTCCTGGGCGGCGTACTGGAGCAGCCCGGCCCCGGCGGAGATCGCGAACGCCAGCCGGATGCGGCGCCGGTCGAAGGCGACGGGCGGCGCCTGCGGGTCGACGGGTCCGGAGGCGGCCCGCCGTATCGCGGGCAGGGCGACCACCAGCGGCACGACCACCAGCGCCGGGATGCCGAGGAACACCCAGCGCCAGCCGAGGTGCTCGGTGACGGTCCCGGAGGCCAGCGGGCCCACGATCGAGGGGACCACCCAGCTCGCGGCGAAGGCCGCCATGATCGCGGGGCGCAGCCGCTCCTCGTAGGCCCGGCTGACGACGACGTACAGCGCGACGATCACCAGCCCGCCGCCGAGGCCCTGCACGGCCCGCCCGAGGACGAACACCCACATCGCGGCGGCGGTCCCGGAGAGCACCAGCCCGGTGGCGAAGGCCGCGATCCCGACGGTCAGGGGCCGCAGCGGCCCCTGCCGGTCGGACCACTGGCCGGCCAGGACCATGCCGAAGAGGCTGGTCGTGAAGTAGGCGGAGAACCCGAAGGCGTAGAGCCCGATCCCCTCCAGCTCCCGCGCGGCGACCGGCATGGCGGTCCCGACCGCGGTGGCCTCGAAGGCGATGAGGAAGATGACGGAGATGATGCCGATGCTGAGCGTCCGGTACGCGGGCCCCATGATGCCGCCGCCCTGCGGCGGGGGCGGCGGCGGGACCGGTGCGGTCTTCTCGGGGACACGGGGTTCAAGGACGCTCATCGCACCAGCGTAAGGTGCGTAAGCCCATCTGAGCCCTGTCATTCCGGTGTATCCCGCCCTCGGCCGCTGGTCCTAGGACCAGCCCCACCCCCCGGGGCCGACGACACCTCCCGGGGCGGGTGGGGCTCCCGGGGCGGCCGGGGCGCCGGGCGGACCCACCGCGGGACTGTGAACGCGGCGTGGCAGTCGTGTTGCGGCCGACGCGGAGACCTTCCCCCGCCGCACGGGCCCCCGTACGGTCGTGCACATCACCACCTCACAGCCGTGTGCCCGAGTGGTTGAGGGACTCGCCTGCAAAGCGGGTTACGCCGGTTCGATTCCGGTCACGGCTTCGCGGCCGAGGCCGTCCAGGGGCAAGCGCTCCCCTGGACGGCCTTCGCCATGCCCGGCACCGACCCTCCGGCCCGGGGCCGGGGTCAAGGTCAGGGCCCGGAGACTCCCGCTAGGAACCGCAGCCGTTCTGCTGCCGGGCGGCTTCCAGGTACTTCTTCATGAGGGCGGTGAAGAGCGGGCGGACGTCCTCGTACTTCATCTTGTTGCTGGAACCGCTGATCCACAGCTCCAGTTCGAAGGATTCCTCGGCCTTCTTGCAGGTGAGGGCGACAGCAGCGCCCGTGTTCCACACCTTGCCGTTCTCCACGAAGGGCAAGGGGTCCGGGTTGGCCTTGTCCAGGGGCCAGAAGAACTGCCGCCCCACAGGCGCACGTTCCACGGTCGCGAGGAACGGCCCCTGTCTGTCGACATAGACGTTGCAGATCGCGGACGGGCGTGCGGGGGTCAGTGTCATGTCGGCCGGGGCGACCACTTTGACCTCCTCCCCGTCACCCAGCAAGGGCGCCAGGTCAGCGGGGTCGAAGACTCCGAAGCACGTCCCCGACGGCAGCTTGGAGGCGGCCGGTGTCTTCTTCTCGGAGCACCCCGCGACCATCGCGGCCAGGACCAGGACGACGCCGGACACTCGCACGGCAAGGGAGCGGGACACGTCAGGAACCGCCGTTCGACGTCGCCACCAGGTCACGGCCGACCGAGTACGCGTTCGCCGTCTCCGTAGATGCCACCCCCGCGAGAGCGTCAAGGGTCCTCTGGCTCATGCCCGCCCCTTCCGCCACCTTACGAACCGAAGCTGCCGCAGACCCACCAGCAGCCTTCTCTGCCTGCACGTAGTCGACCCCGGCCTTCTGGTTTCCCTCGTCGCTCTTCCCGGCGGCGTCCTTCCTCGCCTCATCGACCACGGCCGCCGCGATGTCCTCCTGCAGCCACCCCACCACGTCCCCGACCAACGGGAGCATCTCCAGGTACTTGCCGCCCGCCGCGCTGATGGCCCGGTTGACCCACTCGGCGTTCTCCTCGACGCCCTTGACGTACTCCTCCTGCTTGTGGCCGTTGGCCGCGAAGGTTCCTTCGGCCTTGGCCTCGGAGAGGATGCCGGCGATCTGGCCGCCCGGGTGCACCGCGCTCTTGACCGCCGCGTCGAGGTCCTCGTACTCGCCCCGGTGCGTGATGACGTCGTTGACGAGGACGGTGGTGAACGCCCGCTGGGCGGTGGTCATCGCGCCGTACGCGCCCGGGTCCTGGCCGACCGCGCCGACGAAGGACGCCATGGCGGCCTTGTCGAACTCGGCCATCTCGCCGTTGCTCTTGATCATGCGGCTGCCGTTCTCCGCCGACGCCTGGATGTCCGGCATGTACTCGGCGGCCATCTGCCCGAAATGCCCCGCCAGCCCCTTCAGCGGGCCCTCGCTCTCGCCCGGCTTCGCCGCGACCAGTTCCGGCTTGTCGCCGATCTTCTCGACCACCCGCTCCATGACGGCCGCCATCTCCTTGCTGTGCACGGCCGGCGGGGAGTCCTGGTCGCCGGGGCTCCGGTGGGAGACCGCCGCCATCAGGGCGTCGCCCACCGCCTGCTGCGCCGGATGCGTCCCGTCGGCCCGTACCAGGTCGAAGGCGTCCTCGTACGGCTTCTTGTCGAGCAGGTAGTCGACCATGCCCTGTGCCTTGCCGTGCTGCCCGCCGACCGGCTCGTCGTCCGCGGTGACGATGCCGTCGCGGTTGCCGTCCTCCCGGACGGGTTCGTTGAAGAAGGCCGTCGCCGCGTCGGGGTTGCCGGCGAGGGCCGTCATGAGCCCGGTCAGCGGGTGGAAGCCCCGGCTCCCGTCCTCGCCCTGGTGGAGCATCACCTTGGGGTCGTACGGGGCGCCGTGCTCCCACGCCTTCGGGTCCGCGCGGTCCATGGCGACCATGTCGCGGCCGACCGAGGTCAGGAACTCCGTGTCGTACGTGCCCTCGCGCAACAGCGAGCCCAGGGCCTGGTAGCCGAACACCCGCGTCGTGAGCCCGGCCGTGCCCGTGACGTCGAGCTCCTTGCGCCCGGCCTTCATCAGCTCGGTGGTCCAGGCGGCGTCGAGACGGCCCGGAACGTCCTTGTGCGTCGCCAGGCCCAGCATGGCGCCCAGATCGCTCTGGATGTCCGTGACCATCAGCGCCCGGTCGCGGCCGGGCGCGCCGAGGCCGGTCGCGTCCAGCGACATCTTCGCGTACGCCTCCAGCACCCCTTCCGGCCCGACGCTCCGGTAGAAGCCGGTGGCGAACTCGGGGTCCGCGCGGTTGTCGTCCAGCACTTCTTCCAGTTCGCGCAGTGCCTCGACGTTGCGGGCCGTACCGCCCGCACCGGTCACCTTCGCCATCAGGTCCGCGGCGCGGGACACCTGCTCCGCGTCCAGGGTGGTGAACTTCGGGCCGCCGAAGTCGTGGTCTTCGGCGACGTTCGCCCGCAGCGCCCGGGCCAGCGAGTCGTCTGCGTCCTGCGCGTCCTCGACCACCCGGTCGATCCGGTCCTGCCACAGGCCCCGGTTCCTGCGCAGGTGCTCCTGGTACTCCGGGTCGTGGCGGGCCGCGGCGCGCTCCGCCTCGGTGTCGAAGGGAAGCGCGGCGACCCGTCCGTCGGCGTCGACGCGGAACCCGGCGGCCGGGGCGTCCGCCGACAGCTTCCGCAGCTGGTCCCTGGCCACCGTGAAGGTGGCGTGCGCGTCGGCGAGCAGCAGATGGACGCCCTTGGCCTGCTTCGCCGCGTCCTCGAACTCCTTGGCCGTCCTGTCGACGAATGGCCGCGCCACCCCGGCGGTGACCCCGCTCCACCGCGCCTTGTCGGACTTGGCCTTCATCCCGTCGCGCGCGGCTTCGGCCAGCTCGTCCAGTTTGCGGACCATCGCCTGCCAGTCACCGACCGCCGTCCGGAGCGCGTCCAGCGGAGCGTTGATCACGTTCTCGTACGTCAGCACGTGCGGTACGCCTTTCTGTGCGCGAGCGGCGCCTAGGTGAGGTACTCGTCGATCCTGGACGTGGTGAACTCGGCGTGGAGCCGCTGCTCGTCCTTGCTGTGCGCGGAGACGGAGTAGTTCAGGCCGTTGGAGATGTTGGCGCAGGCGGCGACGAGGGTCTTCACCTGGCTCTCCCAGCGGGTGCCGGCCGTGAGCAGGGCCGCCCCGCTCGCGAACCCCTCCCTGGTGAGCGCGCCCGCCGCCTCCGTGGTGGCGGTGGCGGCGTGCTTGCCGTCGGTCTGCAGCCTCGCGTGCAGCCGGTGCGCCTCGGAGCCGACGGCACCGATCTGGTCCTGGTCGATCTCCAGATCGCCACTGCCGCCGCCCGGCCCGGCGGGGGCGCTGTTGAGCCGCAGGGAGGACTGTGCGGCGGCCGTGGCCCGCGCGGCGGCCCACTCCTCGTCGAACGGCATCGTCTGTCTGCCCCTCTTCCTTCCTTCTTCTTCCCTGTTCTTCTTCCTGTTTCCTTCTCCGCCGCCCCCGGCAGGCCCGGCAGGCCCTTACGGACGACCGCCCGGCGCCGTCAGCGTCTGGCGCGGCGGACGGCTGCGGCCACGGCACCGCCGACGAGCAGGCAGGCCCCCAGCCCGAGGCCGATCCAGGTCAGCGCGCCGCCACCCGTCTCCTTCCCGGCCTGCGGCCCCGGCTGGGGCTGTCCCGCCTCCGGTGTCTTCCCCCCGGCGGAGGGTGACGGGGGCGGGGACTTGGCCGCCTCCGCGGCGGCCAGATCGGGCAACGGGTACACGTCCGCGGGCCCGGGGTCCCCCGGACTGGGCAGCGCGACCCTGGGACGGACCACCCCGTAGCCGACGTGGTCATTGCGCTCGACCCCGTCCACCGGCTTGCCCGCCGTGTTCAACAGGACCCGCAGCACCTGGTTACCGGTCCAGTCAGGATGCGCGGCCCAGAGCAACGCCGCCGAGGCGGAGGCGAGGGCGGTGGCGTCACTGGTGCCGTGGCTGTTGCAGAGCTCGCTCTTCCCCGAGCAACCGGAGAGGATGTCCACGCCCGGTGCGGAGAGGTCCACTTGGGGCCCCTTCTGCGACTCGTCGGTGGCCTTGGCATCGCGACCGATCGCCCCGACACCCACCACCCCAGGAGTCGCCGCCGGATACAGCACGGGGTTCTCCCCGAAACCCGTGTTACCCACCCCGGCGAAGATCAGCTTCCCCTTGGAGAGCGCGTACTTCACCGCGTCACGGAGCCCAGGGTCCTCCCCCCGGCGGGCCATGGAGAAGTTGATGATCTTCGCGTCCGAGTCGGCGGCGTACCGGATCGCGGCCACCCACGTCGGGGTGTTCCCCTCACGGCCTTCCTCGTGCGGGGTCCGGATCGGCAGGATCTTGGCCCCGGGCGCGAGCCCGAAGGCCCCGTCGCCACTGGGGTGCTTCCCGGTACCCGCGATGACGGACGCCATACCGGTTCCGTGGTTACCGTAGTCCGTGCGCTCATCGCCGTCGTACGAGGTCGCGAAATCCTTGCCCGGAAGGACCTGCCCCTCCAGTTCGGCCACACGTCCGACACCGCTGTCGATGACGGCGAGGATGACGCCTTCGCCCCTGCTGGTCTTCCACAGCTCCTCGGCCTTCAGGGCGTCGAGATGCCACTGCCTGGACCGAATGGTCTCCGCGTGGGCCGGGGTCGCGGCGACCCCGGCCAGCAACAGGCCCACCAGGGCCGCGGTCGCCTTCCGCATGCGCATCCCGTGCACCGTCCCGTTCCCGCTCAGTCGATCACCGGCGGGACAACACGACGGTTGCCCTTCCAGGTCTCTTCGTCCTCGGCCAGATAACCGGGGCGCTCGCCGCCCTGGTCCTCACGCCGCTGGCCCGGAGTGCGGGCACCCGCACCCGCCTGTCCCGTCGCACCGCCCACCACGCCGGTCCCCGGGCCGCGGCCGACGGGTCCCACGCCGCCCGGGGCGAACGGCTGACCGCCCGTGATCCCCCGGCTTCCCGCCCCGGGCTGGCGCCCGCCGACGACTCCGCCCGGCTCCGTGGCCAGCCGACGGCCCACCGCGGGACCGCTCTGGCCTACGGGGCCGGCGGGACCGGCTCCCATGCCGGCGCCGCCCATCATGCCGCCCATGCCTCGGCCGGCCTGTGTGCCTTCGGCACCGATGACCGTGCCACGCGGGATACCCGCGCCGGGACCACCGGCGGAGACCGGACGGCCGCCCACGATCCCGCTGTCACGCGGGGGCAGCCCCCCGGCTCCCCCGATACCGCCCGCCTTGCCGGCGCCACCGGGCCCGCTCACTCCCGGAAGCAGGCCACCGGAGCCCGCACCGCCGGGACCGACGCCACCGCCCGGCATCCCCACCCCGCCGACCGGCGGGAGCGTCAGGGGCGGAACCAGCCCACCAGGAGCGACACCGCCGCCACCTGTTCCGGGGCTGCCCGGCCCGAGCCCGCCGGGGGCAACCGTAGCCGGGGGAAGAGTCTTCTCCGGCAGTGTCCCGACGTTGTCGAGGCCCACGGACACCTCGCGGTCCGGAACCGTGACCCCCGGCATCGGCCCAGGGCCTACCCCCGCCCCTACGCCTGGTCCTGAAGGCAGGGGCACACCCGGCTGTGGCGAGTGACCCGGCACCCACCCGGACGTGTTCGAGGGACCGCCACCACCCGGCGCCGGTGCCCCGTAGGAAGGGCCTCCCGAACCTGAGCCGCCTCCGGAATCGCCGCCCGCGCGGGCGACATACTCGCTTCCCCTGACTCCAGTAGGGACGAACTCCCCCGGCGGCGGTGGAAACATCGGGATCTCCGCCCGGTCCATCACCCGTGCCGACGTCTCGTACGACTGCGCCAGCTTCATCAGCTGCTGGACGGCACGATCGTGGTCGCCGTTCAGCTTCGAGGAAGCCTCCTGGTAGATCTGCTGCGCGTCCGGGTCCCTGCGGAACTTCAGGGCGGCCTCAAGGTTACCGGCCGCCCCGGTGTCGTACGCCGGCATGTTGGCCTTGACCTCGACCATGGTCTGACCGGCCTCGGTCATCCACTTGCCGCCCAGAGCGCTGTAGTCGCTCAGGGAGAGCGTCGCACTGCCAGCCCGGCTCACCCAGTCCTGGAAGGCATCGGCCGCCGCGCCCTCCCAGCCGGACACCCGGTGCTTCTTGAGACTCTCGCCGATCTCCTTGATCACGACTGCGGCCTGCGTCAGCTGGACGCCACGTGCCTTCACCGTCTCCGGGTTGAGCGAGGAGACCATCACCAGCAGTTGCTCATGGGTGAAGCCATCGAAGTTCGTCGCCATCAGAACTTGCCCCCCGACGCGTCCGCGTCACCGGACGAACGGTTCGGTGACACCTCATTCTTCCCGGCCGTGAGCGGGTCCCGGTCCGGGACGTAGTCCTTCATCGCCTGGGCGGCAATGAACTGCATACGCCGCTGGACGTCCTCGTCCACCCCGTTGAAACCCCTGCCCGCCGTCATGATCGCGATGCCCAGTGCCTCGATCTGGCCCGCGAGTCCCTTGGACAGGTTCTGCAGCTGCGTGTGGACCGTCGAGTACGCCGTGAAGAGCGCGTCCGCCTCGGCGAAACCCGTGCCCAGGTCGGTCGCCGCCAGTGTCCCGTGCGCCAGCTTCGTCTGGTCCGCCTCGGAACCGTCCAGCTTCTTCAGGAGGTCGTCGACCAGTTTCTTGTAGCCGGTCAGCGACTCGAACTCGACCTCAAGCGCCTTCGCCTGCCGGAGCACTGCGTCCGCCAGGCCCGCGCCGAAGCCCGGTCCGAACACGCCTGGCCCATACTCGACTGCCACGATGGCCTCCCCGAAGCCCCGAATCCCCGTGGGCGCGGGTCACGGCGCCCCGCCGTTCCCCGTACCCGCCCCGTCCGCGCCTGTCCGCGTCTCCGCCGACCTGTCCGCGTTCCTGCCGTCCGCAACCGCGCCGCTCACGTGTGCCGGCCGCATGCGCCGGCCGCGTCTGCGGCCGTTCGCACGCGCGTGCACGCGTACGTACGGCGCAGGGCGCACGGCGTACGGCGCACGCGCGGATTCCTTCACTCTAGCGACCGGCGCCGACAGCCCCAACCCTGGGATTGCGGGTGCAATGCGGTACGCGCGGTGACGCAATGCGGTTCACGCGGTCACGAGTTGGGTACGGCCACCGCCGCCGATGGCCGGATCGGGAGCCTGTTCACCGGGCGGCCCGTGGCCGCCCGGACCGCCGAGGCCACTGCCGCCGGGGTCGTCACCACGGGGATCGCGCTGGCCGCCTTCGCGCCGAACGGGGCCACCACGTCCCGTTCCTCGACCAGTTTGACGATGCGCACCGCCGGGGCGTCCAGCGAGGTCGGCAGGGCGTAGCCGGTCAGGTCCGGGTGGCGGACCAGGCCCGCGACCGTGCGGAGGTTCTCCGTCAGCGCCGCGCCCACGCCCTGCGTGACGCCCGCCTCGATCCGGGCCTCCAGCTGGCGGGGGTTGAGCACCCGGCCCACGTCCTGGGCGACGGCCAGTTCGACCACGCGCACCGAGCCGAGTTCGATGTCCACGTCCACCACCGCGCGGATGGCGCAGAAGGCCATTCCCACGAAGGCGTCGCCCTGGCCGTCCGCGTCGAGGGGCTCGGTCGGGTGGGGGCGGCACTGGGCCGTGGCCCAGAGTTCCTTGCCCTCCATCGCCTCCGTCACCGGCATCGAGAACGCCCCGTCGTACGACGTGATCCGGCCATCCGCGATCTGCAACAGTTCGGTGGACATGCCCAGTTTGTGTGCCATCGGCTGGAGGAGCTGGGTCCGGACCATCTTGGCCGCCCGTTCCACCGCGCCCCCCGACACCCACGTGTGCCGGCCGTGCGCCGAGGCCCCGGCCGGCGGCTGGTCGGTGTCGACGGGGGCCATCGCCACCTCGTCCACGCCCAGCGTCTCCTGGACGATCTGGCGGGCGAGCGTGGCGAAGCCCTGGCCGGTGTCGACCGCCGCGCAGATCACCGTCGCGATGCCGTCCTGCACCTTCACGGTGGCGGTCGAGACCTCGTCGGTGCCTTCGGCGCCGAGCATGTGCACCATGCCGACCCCGTACCCGACCCCGCGCCGCACCGCGCCCGGCTCGCCCGCGCCCTCCGGGCCGCCCGGCAGCAGCCAGTCCGCCTCCGGGGTGTCCTTGGGCAGGGAGGGGAGCGGGAAGTCGCGGACCGCGCGCAGGAGTTCGGCGACCGGCGCCGGGCAGGTCACCGTCTGGCCGGTCGGCAGCAGGTCGCCCGTGGCCATGACGTTGCGCATGCGCAGTTCCGCGCCGTCGATGCCGAGCCTGGCCGCGAGCTTGTCCATCTGGCCCTCGTACGCGGCGCACACCTGCATCGCGCCCTCGCCCCGGACATGGCCCGAGGGCGGGTTGTTGGTGCGGACGGCCCAGCCCTCGACGAAGGCGTGCGGGACGACGTACGGGCCGCAGGCGAAGGCCACCGCCGCGGCCAGCGACTCGGAGGAGGAGTCGGCGTACGCGCCCGCGTCCATCAGGATCTGCGCCTCGACCTTGACCAGCCGGCCCTCCGCGTCCGCGTGGTGGCGGTAGCGCAGCAGGGTCGGGTGGCGGTGGGTGTGGCCGAGGAAGGACTCCTCGCGGGTGGCGGCCAGTTTGACCGGGCAGCCCGTGCGCAGGGCCAGCAGGCCCAGCGGGAGCTGGAAGGCGGCGTCCTCGCGGTCGGCCGTCGCGCCGGGGACCCCGGTGACGACGACGCGGACCCGGTCGGGCTCCAGCCCGAAGCAGGCCGCCGCCAGGTCGCGGTCGGTGTGCGGGTCGGTGGAGGCCGTGTACAGCTCGACGCCGCCGTCCGGCCGGGGCACCGCCAGGCCGGCCTCGGCGCCGATGGGCGCGGGGTCCTGGCGGCCGATCCGGTACAGGCCCTCCACGACGACCTCACCGGCGGCCTCCGGGTCGCCGTAGCGGAGCGGGATGTGCCGGATCAGGTTGCCGTCGGGGTGCAGGGCGGGGGCGCCGAAGGACTGTTCGGGGTCGGTGACCGCGTCCAGCAGCTCGTACTCGACCGCGATCGCGGCGGCGGCGAGCCGGGCCGTGTCCGGGTGTTCGGCGGCGACGGCGGCGATGGGCTCGCCGTGGTGGCGGACCACGTCGTGCGCGAAGACGGGCCGGTCGGCGACGCGGCGGCCGTGCGTCGTGGCGCCGGGCACGTCGGCATGGGTGATGACGGCGCGCACGCCCGGCATCTCGGCGGCGGCCGAGGTGTCGATGGAGACGATCCGGGCGTGGGCGTGCGGGGAGCGCAGTACGGCGGCCCACAGCAGGCCGTCGGCCCAGAGGTCGGCGGCGTAGGGGAAGGTGCCCTCGGCCTTGGCACGGGTGTCGGTGGCGGGGACGGAGGCACCGATCCCGCGCGGGCCGCGCTGCTCGGCGTTCTCCCCCGGGTCCGCCGGGGCCGCCGGATGGGCCGGGTTCGCCGGGTCCGGTCCTGTCATCGTGGAGTTGACCGCTGTGGTCGCTGTCGCCGTCGCCGTCGCCGCGTCCTGCCCGCTCACGCCGTGCCTCCGTGGTGGATGCCGCCCTCGCCGGGCGGTGCCTGATGCGGGATGCGCGGCTCGGTGGCCGCCCCGGACTCGACGGCCGCCGCCTCGCGTCCGGCGACGACCTCGCGGACGGCGTCGATGACGCCCTTGTAGCCGGAGCAGCGGCAGAGGTTGCCGCACAGCGCCTGGCGGGTCTCCAGCTCGCTCGGGGCGTGGTTGCCCTCCAGCAGGTCATGGATGGTCATGGCCATGCCGGGTACGCAGAAGCCGCACTGCACCGCGCCCGATCCGCACAGCGCCCGCTGCACGTCGGAGAGTTCCCCGTCGGTGGCGAGGCCCTCGACGGTGCGGACCTCGCTGCCCGCGGCCGTCGCGGCCGGGACCAGGCAGGAGGCGACGAGCCGGCCGTCGACCTGCACGGCGCAGGCGCCGCACTCGCCCTGCGAGCAGCCGTCCTTGGCCCCGGCGAGGCCGAGGCGTTCGCGCAGCACGTAGAGGAGGGACTCGCCGATCCAGGCCCCGGCCACGGGCCGGTCGGCGCCGTTGACCCGCAGGACGTACGAGGCCACCGGGTGCTCGTGAGGGACCCCCGGGGCCTCACCGGCCTCACCGGCCACGCCGGCTTCCCCGTACGCGGCGCCCTGGCCGTGCCCCGCCCCGGGGCCGTGTCCGGGGCCGTGCCCGGGGACGGGTTCACGTCCCTGTCCGGGCACGTGTCCGTACGTCGGCTCCTGGGCCGGGAAACCCCCGGCGGCGCCCGCGGCCGAGGAGGCCGCACCGCCGCCCGCGGTCTCCCCGGACTCCCTGGCCTCCCCGGACTCCGCGCCCGGCGCGCTCCCGGCCGGGTCGGCCCCGCCGAAGCCGTGGCCGTCGCTCGCGCGGCCCTGCCCGGGCACCACGAAGCCCCGCCCGTCACTCACCGAACCGTGGTCCGGCACCACGAAGCCGTGGCCGTCGCTCGCACCGCCCTGGGCCGGGTCCGGCGACGGCATCGTGAAGCCACGGCCGTCGGTGGAGCCGGGGCCGGAGCCGTACTGTCGGTCGGGGCCGTGCTCCGCAGGCGGGTCGGCAGGCAGGTCGGCGGGCGGCGCCGGGGTCCTGGCCACGCCGAAGAGGTCCACCTCCACGGGGGCCACCATCACCTCGGCAGCCCCTGCGGCCCCGGAGACCCCGATGACCTCGGCGGCATCAGCGGTCCCGGGAATCCCGTGCATCCCGGTAGCCCCGAAGGTCCCGGGAATCCCGATGATCCCGGCGGTCGCGGCGGCTTCGAACACGGCGGCTTCGAAGGCCTCCGTGCCCGGATGCGGCCGTCGCGCCGCCTCCGGGGTCCCCGCCGGGCCGTGCGCGGCGTCGATGTCGTGCGGAGCCGGGTGGACCGGCTCGCCCTCCGGGAACGGGGTGCCGACCCCGGGGCCGCCCAGCACGCGCGGCCCCCGCCCGGGTCCGCCCGTTGCGGCCCCCCCGGACAGCCTGTCCGCGGCGGCGGCAGCGGCCACCGCCTCGTCCGTGCCCGGCAGCAGGCCCGCACCCGGCTGCCGCGGGTCCTCGTACCTCTGCTGGCCCTCGTAGCCCTGCGTGCCTTCGTACCTCTGCTGGTCCTCGTACCCCTGCGCGTTCTCGTACCCCCGCGGGTCCGTGTACCCCCGCGTGTTCTCGTAGCCGGGGTGGTGCGCCCACGGCGCCGGGGCTCCGCCCGGCAGTGTCGCCGGGGCCTGGCTCCAGTCGGCCTCCAGCGCGCCCGGCCGGAAGTCGCC
Source organism: Streptomyces sp. NPDC051567 (assembly GCF_044454165.1). Classification (NCBI taxonomy): domain Bacteria; kingdom Bacillati; phylum Actinomycetota; class Actinomycetes; order Kitasatosporales; family Streptomycetaceae; genus Streptomyces; species Streptomyces sp. NPDC051567. The sequence continues at coordinate 338,097 of NZ_JBITDK010000003.1, forward strand.
GGTCTCCTCGGGGCGTCCGGGCGCGGCCCACTGCCCGGCCGGGGCCTGCTGCTCGGGCGCCGCCTCGGGGAAGTACCACTCGGCCGTCGCCCCGGAATCCGCACCGGGCTCCGCGCCCGGTTCCCGGACCGGCTCGCCCGGTGGGGCGAACTCCGCCGCCACCGAGGCCGGGATCGGGATCGAGGCCGGGATCGGTCCGCCGACGGGAGCGGGCGCGGCGGTGCGGCCGGAACTCCCCGGTCCTGCCCCGGTCTCCGGCCACGGCGCGGACATCGCCCACGTGCCCGTCGCCGAGGGGTCCGTGCCGGCCGAGCTGAGCGGCACGATCATCGGCGGCGGCACGTAGCCGTGACCGGGCGCCGCCAGCGGTTCCCCGGTGCCGAGCGCGTCCAGCATGTCCTGCGGGAGCTTGACGAAGGCCGTCGCGTCGGAGTCGTACTCGTTCCCGTACTCGTTGCCGTACTCGTTGCCGTACTCGCCCCCGTGCGGGACCGGTTCCCAGCCCCAGGGGGGGTTCGCGCCGCCCGTCGCTCCGCTCACGTTCTCGTTCCCGTGCTCGTTCCTGTGCTCACTCATGAGGTCAGCGCCCTCCCCAGGGCCCTCCGTGCCAGGACGGACACCGTCCGCCGCAGATGCAGTACACCGGGGGCCACCGGGTCCCCCTGGTCGGGCACGCAGGCGGCGCCGACGTACTCGCCGAACGCCTCCAGCGCCTCCGGGGCCAGGCTCCGCTCCCCGTCCCAGTCGATCAGCGAGGCCACCCACCGCTCGGCCTCCAACGGCCGCAGCGGCATGGGGGCGACGGCGCCGACCGCGCAGCGCACGCCCCGGCGCGCGGGGTCGAGTACGAGCCCCACGGACGCCACCGCGCGCCCCGGGCCGGTACGCCCCGTGGCCTTCAGGAAGACCTGCGGCGCGTGGAGCAGCGGCACCCGTACGAAGCCGATCAGCTCGCCGGGCCGCAGCATCTCGCGGCCGGCCAGCAGGTGCGACACGGGGATCTCGCGCCGGGTCCCACCGGGTCCGGCGACGAGGAGGACGGCTTCCAGCGCGGCCAGCACGGGCAGCGCGTCACCGGTCGGCGCGGCGGTGACGATGTTCCCGCCGAGGGTCCCGGCGTTGCGGATCTGCGGGGGCCCGGCGGCGCGCGCGGCGGCGGCCAGCGCGGGGATCAGGGCGGCGAAGTCCGGGCGCCCCATCCGCGCGTGGGTGAGGCCGGCGCCGAGGAGGGCGTGCCCGTCCTGGTACTGCCAGCCGCGGATCTCGTTGATGCGGCCCAGTCCCACCAGCGCGGCGGGGCGCAGCTGCCCGGCGTTGACGGCGGCCATGAGGTCGGTGCCGCCGGCGACGGGGACTGCGGCGGGCATGGCGGTGAGTGCCGCCACGGCCTCTTCGAGCGAGGCCGGCAGCGTCACGGACTGCGCCGCCTGCGGTGCGTGCGTGGTCAACCCAGCTGCCCCTTCCCGATGTCCCGGTCCCGGCGCTCACGCCTGTCCGCCGTACGGTACGTCCTCACCGCCGGGAGGTGGCAACTCTGGCACATCTTCCGGACCGTCCGGCGCGAGGGTCCGCCGGGCGGCGCCCGCGCCCCCGGGTCCTGTTGCCGAAGTCCCGGCCGGCCCGCGCGCGGGGCGGTCCTCGCGGGTCCCGCCCCGGCGGCCGGGTGCCACCGGGGCGGGACGGGGCCTGCCGGCAAGGCCTCACCCTCTTCTGCCGAACACCCCTTTTCGCTGTACGGGCGGACATTCAGGGAGGGTTCCGGCGTTCCGGGCCACCCGGAACGCCACCTCCGGCGCCACCTGATCGCCACCCGATTCGCCACCCGGCCGCCCGACCGCCGTCACACGTTCGGGGGCGTCCCCTCGATGGGGCGGCCGAGCACGCCGGGCCGCCGCTGCCACGGCAGCGGGCCGCCGGGGCGCCGGTAGCCGACCCCGAGCGCGTCCAGCCGCGCGTACTCCCCGGCCATCCGCGCCTCGAACTGTGCGTAGTCGCGCTCCGCCGGTTCCGGCAGCCGTGACCACACCGTCTCCGCGAAGGCCGCCAGCCGGGGGAACATCTGGTAGTCGACGCGGTCCTGGTTCTCCATCACCTCGGTCCAGACGTTGGCCTGCGCCCCGAGGACGTGCGCGGCGGCCTCGGCCGAGAGCTTCGGCGGGACCGGCTCGAAGCGGTAGACGTCCTCCAGGGAGCGCACGTACCCGATGGGCATCGGCTCGTCGGGGCCGTCCGCCTGACGGTGGTCCAGGTAGACCTGCTGCTCGGGGCACATCACCACGTCGTGCCCGGCCTCGGCGGCGGCGATGCCGCCCCCGTAGCCGCGCCACGAGGAGACGGCGGCGCCCGGCGCGAGCCCGCCCTCCAGGATCTCGTCCCAGCCGATCAGCCGCCGGCCGCGCCGGGCGAGCCAGGCGTCGAAGTGGCGGATGAACCAGGACTGCAGTCCGTCCTCGCCGTCCACGCCGAGTTCCCCGATGCGCTCCTGCGCGAGGGGGGAGGCCCGCCACTGGGTCTTGGGACACTCGTCCCCGCCGATGTGCACGAAGGGCGAGACCTCGGCGGGGAACAGCTCCAGCACCTCTTCGAGGACGCCCTCGTAGAAGCGCAGGACGGCCTCGGTGGGCGCGAGGATGTTCTCGGAGACGCCCCAGTCGTCCCAGACCTGGACGGCGCCCGTGTCCACGACGTCGGCGTTGCCCAGCTCCGGGTAGGCGGCGATCGCGGCCTGCGAGTGCCCCGGCACGTCGATCTCCGGGACCAGCCGGACGTGCCGCTCGGCGGCGTACGCGACGATCTCGCGGATGTCGTCCCGCGTGTAGTAGCCGCCGTGCGGGGTGTCGCTCCACAGCGGCGAGGCCCGGTGGCCCCAGCGGGTGCGCGGGCGCCAGGCCCCGGTCCGGGTGAGTTCCGGGTAGCGCTCGATCTCGATGCGCCAGCCCTGGTCGTCCGTCAGGTGCAGGTGCAGGACGTTCAGCTTGTGCGCGGCGAGCAGGTCGATGCAGCGCAGCACCCCGGCCTTGGGCATGAAGTGCCGGGCGACGTCCAGCATCAGCCCGCGCCAGCCGAACCGGGGGCTGTCGGTGAGCGAGAGCAGCGGGAGCTCCCACACCCGCCGCCCGGCCACCGGCGCCTGCCGGTACGCGTCGGGCCCCAGGAGCTGGCGCAGCGTCTGCGCCCCCCAGAACACCCCGGCGGCGGACCCGCCGGCCAGCTCGACCCCGTCGGCGCGGATGTCCAGCCGGTATCCCTCGGTCTCCAGTTCCCCGTCGAGCGAGAGGCGTACGTCGCCCCGCGCGCCGGGGGCGGCGTCGGGCAGGGGGTGGCCGGAGGCGGCCCCCCATTCCCGTCGCAGCCAGTGCGCCACCCCCTCGGTGCCGGGGGCGGCGGCGATCGTCGTCGCGGGTCCGAGTTCCAGGAGGGTGCCGTCGCCGTGGGGCGTCAGCGTCTCGGGGAGCGGAATGAGGTGCATGGGTCAGCCCTTCGCCGTCAACTGTTGCGCCTTGCGCAACGGCCGTTTCACAGAGCGCTTACCGGGCCGACCCTAACCCCGCCCCACGGACACGGCAAAGGCCCCCGGACGCACCACAGCGCGTCCGGGGGCCCAGGTCGTACGGGCGAAGCGGCCGGACTACTTGTCCTTGCCGCCCTTGTCCTTGTCCCCGCCGGGACCCATGGACTCGTAGATCTCCTTGCACATGGGGCAGACCGGGTACTTCTTCGGGTCCCGGCCCGGCACCCAGACCTTGCCGCAGAGCGCGACGACGGGGGTGCCGTCGAGCGCGCTCGCCATGATCTTGTCCTTCTGGACGTAGTGGGCGAAGCGCTCGTGGTCGCCGTCGCCGTGCGACACCTGCGGCGCCGGCTCCACGAGGGTCCCCGTACCAGTCCCGCGATCGGGCTCAAGAGTGCTCATGGGCCAAGCGTACTGAACACCGCACGGCACATCGCGCCGGTCGCCCCACCGGCCGCCGCGCGCCTCGCCGCACTCCGCCGTGCCGGCCGGTCCGGCGGCGCGCCGGTCAGTTCAGCGACGGGTCGTCCGGGTAGGTGGCCACCATCGCGAGCGCGCCGCGCTGGCGGCGCAGCACCGCCCGCCACAGCCGCCGCGGGTCGGGGAAGGCCACGTCACCGGGTTCGCAGTCCACGAGGTACCAGGCGCCCGTGCCCAGTTCCTCCTCCAGCTGGCCCGGCCCCCACCCCGCGTAGCCGGCGAAGATCCGCAGCGAGCCCAGCGCCGGGGCCAGCAGCTCCGGCGGGGCCTCCAGGTCGACCAGCCCGATGGCCCCGCGCACCCGGCGCCAGCCCGGGGGTCCCTCCTCACCCGGGACCACCGCCACGCCCAGGGCCGAGTCCAGCCCCACCGGCCCGCCCTGGAAGACGACGCCCGGATCACCGGCCAGGGGCGCCCACGGCAGCAGGACGTCGCCGACGCCCACCGGGGTCGGCCGGTTGAGGACCACGCCGAGCGAGCCCTGCTCGTCGTGGTCGAGCAGCAGCACCACCGCGCGGTCGAAGTTCGGGTCCGCGAGGGCGGGGGCGGCCACGAGCAGTCGCCCTGTGAGGGAGGACACCTCGGTCATGCCGCCATCGTCGCGCACATCCGCCCGCCGGGGAACCGGCGGCGGCATCCGGCCCAGATGGCCGGGACGTGCCCCCCGAACGAACGGAATGCGACACTCCGCAATCTCGCGGGCACGGAGGGTGCCACCGGGGTGGCGCAAAAGGCCCTGTGGCGAATTCATGACAGTCCTACGGCCGCGTCTGCCATGCGAACAGGGGGGTGGCGCCCCTTACCCTTTTCACTGGCCCCCTGCCCACCCCTCTTCCGGAACGCGAGATTCATGACCGGCACAGACAGTGACGATGTACTGCTTGTCCACGGCGGCACCCCGCTGGAGGGCGAGATCCGTGTCCGCGGTGCGAAGAACCTCGTGCCCAAGGCCATGGTCGCCGCGCTGCTCGGCAGCGGACCCAGCCGGCTGCGCAACGTTCCCGACATCCGTGACGTCCGGGTCGTGCGCGGGCTGCTCCAGCTCCACGGGGTGACGGTCCGTCCCGGCGAGGAGCCGGGCGAGCTGCTGCTCGACCCCACGCACGTCGAGAGCGCGAACGTCGCCGACATCGACGCCCACGCGGGCTCGTCGCGCATCCCGATCCTGTTCTGCGGCCCCCTGCTGCACCGCCTCGGCCACGCCTTCATCCCGGGCCTGGGCGGCTGCGACATCGGCGGCCGGCCGATCGACTTCCACTTCGACGTGCTCCGCCAGTTCGGCGCGACCATCGAGAAGCGCGAGGGCGGCCAGTACCTGGAGGCCCCGCAGCGCCTGCGCGGCTGCAAGATCCGCCTCCCCTACCCGTCGGTCGGCTCGACCGAGCAGGTGCTGCTGACGGCCGTCCTGGCCGAGGGCGTCACCGAGCTCAGCAACGCCGCGGTGGAGCCGGAGATCGAGGACCTCATCTGCGTCCTGCAGAAGATGGGCGCGATCATCTCGCTCGACACCGACCGGACCATCCGGATCACCGGCGTGGACAGCCTCGGCGGCTACAACCACAAGGCGCTCCCGGACCGCCTGGAGGCCGCCTCCTGGGCTTCCGCGGCCCTGGCCACCGGCGGCAACATCTACGTGCGCGGCGCCCAGCAGCGCTCGATGATGACCTTCCTGAACACCTACCGCCGGGTCGGCGGGGCCTTCGAGATCGACGACGAGGGCATCCGCTTCTGGCACCCGGGCGGCCCGCTCAACGCCATCGCGCTGGAGACCGACGTCCACCCCGGTTTCCAGACCGACTGGCAGCAGCCGCTGGTCGTCGCCCTGACGCAGGCGTCCGGCCTCTCGATCGTCCACGAGACGGTCTACGAGTCCCGCCTCGGCTTCACCTCCGCCCTCAACCAGATGGGCGCGCACATCCAGCTGTACCGGGAGTGCCTGGGCGGCTCGGCCTGCCGCTTCGGCCAGCGCAACTTCCTGCACTCGGCGGTCGTCTCCGGGCCCACCAAGCTCCAGGGCGCCGACCTGGTCATCCCCGACCTGCGCGGCGGGTTCTCGTACCTGATCGCGGCGCTGGCGGCCGAGGGCACCTCGCGCGTCCACGGCATCGACCTGATCAACCGCGGCTACGAGAACTTCATGGAGAAGCTCGTGGAGCTGGGGGCCAAGGTCGAGCTCCCCAACGGCGACCTGGTCTGACCCGGTCCCGGCGGCCCGGACGGGCCCGCCAGGGCCCCGGACCGACCGAAGGGCGGCCACCCCCGTGGGGGTGGCCGCCCTTCGGCGTTCTACGTACTACTGCCGTTCCAGGGGCCTGCACGGCCCCCGGCGCCGGGGCAGGACTACTTGCCCTTGGCGGCTTCCTTGAGCTTGGAGCCCGCGGAGACCTTCACGCTGTAGCCGGCCGGGATCTGGATGGGGTCGCCGGTCTGCGGGTTGCGCGCGGTGCGAGCGGCACGGTGGGTGCGCTCGAAGGTCAGGAAGCCGGGGATGGTGACCTTCTCGTCGCCCTTGGCGACAATCTCACCGACGGTCTCGGCGAGCGCGGCCAGAACGGCGTCGGCGTCCTTGCGGGTCACCTCGGCGCGCTCGGACAGAGCGGCCACCAGCTCACTGCGGTTCATGTTGTACTCCCGTGTTCAACTTGCCTTAGAGGCGTGAGATCGAAGCCGATGCTGCCAGGGCCCTAGGACAGTCCCCGGACCCGGGTCTGAACGTCAGACCCTCTCGCCCGGTTACGCATCCTGCCCCCACCAGCGGCGGGAAAGCCAATCCGGCACCCGCCAGGGTCACACGAAAAGCGCCACAGTCACGCCTCGGTGACGCTCCGTCCGCATCGTCCGCGCCCGTTCGCACCTGCGCCGGACGCGGCCCGCGGACCTCGCGGGCATCCCCGCAACCCTAGAGCGGGCCCGGGGGCCCGCATCTCGCGACGCGCCGGGATCAGGGGGCCGTGAGGCCGGTCACAGCCGCCGCGGCGGCGGAGGCGGCCTTGCGGACCGCGCCGGCGACGGCGCCCGCGACCTTGTCGTTGAAGACCGACGGGATGATGTAGTTCGCGTTCAGCTCGTCCTCGCCCACCACGTCCGCCAGGGCGCTCGCGGCGGCCAGCATCATGCTGGTGTCCACCGTGCGGGACTGGGCGTCCAGCAGGCCGCGGAAGACGCCCGGGAAGACCAGCACGTTGTTGATCTGGTTCGGGAAGTCGGAGCGTCCGGTGGCGACGACGGCGGCGGTCTGCCGGGCCACGGCCGGGTCCACCTCCGGGTCCGGGTTCGCGAGCGCGAACACGATCGCGTCGTCCGCCATGGCGGCGACGTCCTCGCCCGACAGGACGTTCGGGGCCGAGACGCCGATGAAGACGTCGGCGCCGACCACGGCCTCCTTCAGGGTGCCCGTGTAGCCCTCGGGGTTGGTGTTGTCGGCGATCCAGCGCAGCGGGGAGTCGGCGTCCGCGTCGACGAGGTCGGGGCGGTCCGCGTGCACGACCCCGTGGATGTCGGCGCTGACGACGCTCTTGACGCCCGCCGCGAGGAGCAGCTTGAGGATGGCCGTACCGGCCGCGCCCGCGCCCGACATGACGACCTTGACATCGCCAACTGCCTTGCCGACCACGCGCAGTGCGTTGGTGAGCGCGGCGAGCACGACGATCGCGGTGCCATGCTGGTCGTCGTGGAAGACGGGGATGTCCAGGGCCTCGCGCAGCCGGGCCTCGATCTCGAAGCAGCGCGGCGCGGAGATGTCCTCCAGGTTGATGCCGGCGAAGCCCGGGGCGATGGCCTTGACGATGGCGACGATTTCGTCGCTGTCCTGCGTGTCGAGGCAGATCGGCCACGCGTCGATCCCCGCGAAGCGCTTGAAGAGGGCCGCCTTGCCCTCCATGACGGGCAGCGCGGCCATCGGGCCGATGTTGCCGAGGCCCAGGACGGCGGAGCCGTCCGTCACGACTGCGACGGAATTGCGCTTGATGGTCAGGCGGCGCGCGTCCTCGGGGTTCTCGGCGATCGCCATGCACACGCGGGCCACGCCCGGGGTGTAGATCATCGAGAGGTCGTCACGGTTGCGGATGGGGTGCTTGGACTGCATCTCGATCTTGCCGCCGAGGTGCATCAGGAAGGTGCGGTCGGAGACCTTCCCGAGGCTGACGCCCTCGATCCCCCGCAGCTTCTCGACGATCTCGTCCGCGTGCGCGGTGGAGGTGGCCGCGATGGTGACGTCGATCCGGAGCTTCTCGTGTCCGGAAGCCGTCACATCGAGGCCGGTGACCGAGCCGCCGGAGGACTCCACGGCGGTGGTGAGCTGGGAGACCGCGGTTCCGCTCGCGGGCACTTCCAGGCGGACCGTCATCGAGTACGAGACGCTGGGCGCCGTTGCCATGGCCGTGTTCCTCTTCTGTCCCTGGTTTCGCTGTACACACAGAGCCCCGCACACGGCAGGCGTGGCAGGGCCCGTGGTCCGATCGTCCCACCTACCAGCCGGTTTAAGGTAACCAGCCGCAATTTTCGGAACGACATTTCCACCATACGAGATATCAGGACGTGGCGGAATGGCGGATCAACACAAAACAGGCCCGCGCCCTCCACTGCTGGAAGACGCGGACCTGCTGTTCTCGTCTATGACACCGACCCGCCATGCTCGCCTCGCGGCAAGTGGTCGCTCTAGGCGACGAAGGTTGGGCCCGGGGGCTTGGATCGAGTCGGTGCCACACCCAGGCTAACAAAGGATCGCCGGAAGCGGTCCCCCTCCCGCGCCCGCTTCCCCACCCACCACGCGCCTGGCGGCGGACCATCCGGCCGTACGGTGCCCCGCGCACCCCGAAGCCCCCGGTGAACCGCCCCCCGCCCGGGGCCCCCGCCCGGCCCGGGACCACCCCCTCGGACCCGGGCGGCCCCCTCGGCGGGACCACCCCGGGGCCGGACGGGAACCGGACCCCCGGGCCGGCCACCGCGGAGCCGGGCGGGCGCCGCGGTGGACTCCCTACGGGCGCAGCAGCTCGGGCACGCCGTCCTCGCCGGGCCGGTCCCGCTCGGCCGAGACCACCGTCAGCTGCTGCGTCGCCCGCGTCAGCGCCACGTACAGCACGCGCAGGCCCGCCGGGGACTCCCCCGCGTCGGCCTCCTCACGTCCGGTGCCCCCGACGATCTCCGCCGGGGAGACGACCACCGTGGCGTCGTACTCCAGGCCCTTCGCCTCCAGGCTGCCCAGCGCCACCGCCCGGTCGCCCAGCTCCGCGAGCCAGCCCGCGGCCTCCTCGCGCCGGTCCATGGCCACCACCACGCCGACCGTCCCGTCCACCTGCTCCAGCAGCCTGCGGGTCTCCTCCCGGACCGTCCGGCCCAGATCCCCGCGCGCGGCCGTGAAACGCGGCTCCAGGCCCGTCGAGCGCACCGCCGTGGGCGGCTCCGTGCCGGGCATGGCCAGGCGCAGCACCCGGGCCGCGATCTCGGCGACCTCGGCCGGGTTGCGGTAGTTCACCGTCAGCGTGAACCGGCGGCGCGGCCGGGAGCCCAGGGCCTCGTCCCGGGCGGCGGCGGCCTCCGCCGGATCGGTCCACGAGGACTGCGCCGGGTCGCCCACCACCGTCCAGGTGCCGTGCCGGCCCCGGCGGCCCACCATCCGCCACTGCATCGGCGTCAGGTCCTGGGCCTCGTCCACGATGACGTGCGCGTACTCGGTGCGCTCCGCCGCGAGCCGCTCGGCCCGCTCCCACTGGGTCTCCTCGCGGACCGGCATCAGCTCCTCCAACCCGCTGAGCTGGTCGAGCGGGTCCAGCTCCCGCCGGCGCCGGGGCCGCGCGGGCGCGCCCAGCAACTGCTGGAGCTCGTCCAGCAGCGCCACGTCGTGCACCGAGAGCGGGCCCTTGCCGTCCGGCCCGGCCCGGCGCAGCGAGCGGGCCACCCGGCGCGCCTCGCGCGGGCTCAGGTCCCGGCGCGACCAGCGGCCCAGCCGCCGTTCGTCGGCCATCGCCGCGAGCACCCCGCGCGGGGTCAGCTCGGGCCACCAGGCGTTCAGGAAGCCGAGGAAGGCGTCCTCGGTGGAGACGTCCTCGTCGAAGGCGGAACGCAGCTCTGCGGCCAGCTCCGGATCGCTGTGCCGGCCCGCCCCGCCGGACTTCGCGTACAGGGCGTCGAGCAGCAGCTTGCGGGCGCGCGGGCGCAGCAGGTTGACGGGCGCCGTGCCGCTGAGCACGTTCTGCCGGATGCGGTTCAGCTCGGCGGCCTCCAGCTCCTGGCGCCGCCCGAAGGCCACCACCCGCAGCCGGTCCGGGGCCTCGCCCAGCTCCAGGGCGCCCCGTACGGCCTTGCGCAGCACCTTGACCATCCGGGAGGAGCCCTTGGCGCGGGCCACGGCCGGTTCGTCGTACGCCGTCGCCTCGGCGCCGTCGACCAGCGAGCCGAGCGCCCGGATGGCGACCTGGCCCTCCTCGCCGAGCGAGGGCAGCACGCCCTCGGTGTACGCGACGAGCAGCGGGGTCGGCGAGACGATCAGGATGCCGCCGGAGTAGCGGCGCCGGTCCTGGTAGAGGAGGTAGGCGGCGCGGTGCAGGGCGACGGCCGTCTTGCCGGTGCCGGGCCCGCCGGTGACCTCGGCGACGGAGGCGGCCGGGGCCCGGATGACCAGGTCCTGCTCGGCCTGGATGGAGGAGACGATGTCCCGCATCGAGTGCGTACGGGCCCGCCCGAGCGCGGCCATCAGCGCGCCGTCGCCGATGACCGGCAGCTCCCGCCCGCCGAGGAAGGCGGTGACCTCGGGCCGCATCAGGTCGTCCTCCACGCCCAGCACCTTGCGGCCCTTGGAGCGGATCACCCGCCGGCGCACGACCCGGCCGGGCTCCTTGGGCGTGGACCGGTAGAACGGCGCGGCGGCGGGCGCCCGCCAGTCGATGACCAGCGGCGCGTAGTCGGAGTCCAGGACGCCGATCCGGCCGATGTGCAGGGTCTCGGCGACATCGGCCGTGAGATCGGCCCGGATCGCGTCCTCGGCGGGCTCGACCGAGGTGTGGGCGCCGTCCGGCCCGCGCTCCCCGTCCTTGCCGAGCACCAGGTCGACCCGGCCGAAGAGGAAGTCCTCGAACTCGTTGTTGAGCCGGTTCAGGTGGATACCCGCCCGGAAGACCTGCGCGTCCCGCTCGGCGAGGGCGCCGGGCGTCCCCACCTGACCGCGCTGGGCCGCGTCGTTCATGAGGAACTCGGCCTCGTGGATCTTCTCCTCCAGGCGTCGGTACACGTGGTCGAGATGCGTCTGCTCGACCGCGATCTCCCGATCGCGGACGGAATCCGCCGTGCTGTCGACAGCGGCATTCTGCGCGGCCACCAAGGCCCCCTTCTGACGTGCATGGGCGACCGTCAACCGTACGCGAACCGGCCCCCATCCGCACGCCCGTTCCGGAACCGGTCCCCCCGCCGCGCCGGTACGGAGCTACGCGGACCCGGCCGCCAGCGCCCGGCGGCGGTGCCGGGCCACCCGCTCCCGGTTGCCGCACAGCTCACTGGAGCACCAGCGGCGCCGGTGCCCGCGCGAGGTGTCCAGGTAGACCCGGGAACAGCCCTCGCCCGCGCAGGACCGCAGCAGCGCCCGTTCCCCCGGGTCGGTCAGCAGCTCCACGGCGTCCCGCGCGACGGCGGCGAGCAGCGCCCCGCACTCCACCCCGCCGCACAGCTCCCGCACCAGGTTCCCCTCGTGGTCCCGTACGGCGCACAGCCCCGGGGTCGGCCCGGCGGCCAGCGCGTTGACCCGGGCCAGCGCCTCCCCGCCCGCTCCGCCGCCCCCGGCGAGTTCCGCCCGTACGAGGGTCTCCACATCGGCGCGCAGCGTCCGGAACGCCTCGACCCAGTCCGGTCCCACCCGCACGAGCGGTGTCCGTCCGGGCACCAGCCCGGCCCCGGCGAGCCACCGCCGCAGCCCCTCGCCGTCCCCGATCCCCTCACCCGGGGCGAGGCCGGCCACCAGATCCAGGCAGACCCGCCCGGAGTCGAACCACATGCCCGTCACCGCCTCCCGCTCGGGGCGCCCCCTCAGGGTGCCCGCCCCCACACCCTCCCGAAACCCCCGCCCCACCCCCCAGACGAAGACCGGCCAGATCCCCCAACTCACCGACCACTCCACCCTCCGGAACCCCAGACGACCCTCAGGACGGGCACGGAGACGGGCGGGTACGGGTACCCGCACACGGAGACGGAGACGGAGACGGCGGAACATGAAGCCAGAGGCCCGGACGGCGGGATCAACAGACCCCACATCGGGGACGGGGACGGCCAGGACGGGGACGGGTCGGGGTGTGTGCCGGGACGTAAAACGTGATGTGTTGGCGCGCACCCAGCCCGCGCCTCCCACCCGGCCCAGGGCGCCATAAATCATGAGTCCCGGCACACACCCCGACCCGGCACCGGCCCCCACCCCAAAAGCCCCCGCCAGGCCAAGGCCCGGCCCAGACCCGCACCGCCCGGTCAGGGCAACGGCCCCGCCCGGCCAGGGCACCCGCACCGCCCGGTCAGGGCAACGGCGGCTCGTCGTGCAGCAGCCGCTGGAAGAGCCGGTGGTCCCGCCAGGCCCCGTCTACGTGCAAGTACCGCGGCGCGACCCCGTACTCCTCGAAGCCCGTCTTCGCGAGCACCCGCTGCGAGGCCAGGTTGTCGAGCAGGGTCCCGGCGGCGAGCCGGTGCAGCCCCAGCTCTTCGCGGGCGATCCGGCAGACCGCCTCCACCCCCGCGCTGGCCAGCCCCCTGCCGTGCCACTCCCGGTCCACCCAGTAGCCGACGGAGGCACTGCACAGCGGCCCCCGCACGATGCCGGAGAGGGTGATCGCCCCGACCGGCTCCCCGGTCGCGGCCAGGACGAACACGTACGGCGCCGTCCGGCCCGCGTCCCGCTCGGCCAGCGCCTCGCCGACGCGGTCCCGCTGGCCCGCCTCGGTGTAGAACGCCTCCGGCCGGTACGGCTCGCAGGGCGCCATGTACGCCCGGTTGCGGACGTACGCCCGCGCCAGCCCGGCGGCGTCGCCGAGCGCGACACCCCGCATCTCCACACCTTCGACGATCATCCCGGCACGCTAGCCCACGCCGCCCGGCCGGTCGACACCACGGTCGGGGCCGCGGTCGACACCGTGGTCGGGGCCCGTGGCCGGCGCCAGCCGGTACCCCCGCTTGACCACCGTCTGGATCAGCCCCGGCGTGCCCAGCGCCGCCCGCAGCCGGGCCACCGCCGACTCCACCGCGTGCTCGTCCCGGCCCGCCCCCGGCAGCACCCGCAGCAGCTCCGCCCGGGACACCACCCACCCCGGCCGCCGCGCCAGCGCCCCCAGCAGGGCCGCCGAGGCGGGCGGCACCGGCCTCGGCTCCGCGTCCACCAGTACCGTCTGCCCCCGGATCTCCACCCGGCGCCCGCCCACCACCAGCACCCGCGCCCCGTACTCGTCCTCACCCATCGTGACCCGCCTCGCCCTGATCCGGTGCCCGCCCGGCGCCGCACGGCCCGCACGGCCCGCACGGCCCGCACGGTGCCGTCTCCGCGGCGACCGAGCATGCCAGGACGGGATGTCACCGCCGGTTCCACCGCGTGTCGAACCCGTTAACCCCGCCCCGCCCCCGCGTCGAGCCCCGCGGGCACCCAGCTCCCGGGCTCCACCCGGAGCCAGTCCCGCTCGGCCGCCAGCGCGTCGGCGGCGGCGTGCAGCGCGTCCAGCCCGGGCCGGCGGGAACCCTTGCGCCACACCATCGACAGCGGCGACAACGGCACCGGCCGGACCAGCGGCCGTTTCACGCAGTCCGGCATGTCGGGGAAGTCCACGGTGGCCAGTACCGGGTGACGGGTCCTGGCCATCACCCGGCGGAACTCCTCCCTCCCCAGCGCCACCGGCGCGGGCGGCGCCAGGACGATCCCCCGCCCGGCGAACAGCTCGCGCGCCAGCCCCGTCCACTCCAGGGTCCGCGGGTTGCCGGCCCCCGCGTACACGGTCCGCCCGGCCAGCGCGTCCAGCGGCACCTCCGCCCGCGCGGCCAGTTCGTGCCCCTCGGGCAGCAGCACGGCGAGCGGCTCGTACCGTACGGTCCGCCACGCGAGCCCCGCCCGCAGCCCCGGTTCCAGCCCCTGCGCGTACCCGAAGGAGACGTCGAGCCGCCCGGCCGCGATCTCGGCGGCGGCATGGGTGAGCCCGCTCTCGAAACGGGCCATCAGCTCACGCTCCGGGGCCAGTTCACGGGCCCGCTCCAGCACGGCGCGCCCGGTGCCGGGTCCGTCGGTGTTCAGGTCGACGAGCAGCGTCCCGGCCCCCGCGCCGGCCCCGAAGGCGGCGGCCAGCTCCTCGTGCGCGCGCAGCACCCGCCGGGCCAGCGGCAGCAGCCGTTCCCCGTCCACGGTCAGCCCGACCTGCCGGGTGGTACGGGTGAACAGCGTGGCGCCCAGGAGCTGTTCGAGCCGTCGCACATCCCGGCTGAGCGCCTGCTGGGCGACGTAGAGACGAGCGGCGGCACGGGTGAAGTGCAGCTCCTCGGCGGCGGCGACGAACCCGCGCAGCAGGCGCGGTTCCACATCACGGGGAATCACTCCCGCAGGTTAACAACGGAAAGCGGTGAATCCGCGCGCAACAGGTGTTGGACCCGCCCCCGCCCCGCCCCCGAAGCTCTCCCCATGCCCACCACCCCCCTCATGACGGTCACCGGCACCACCCTCGTCCTGACCTTCCCCACCCCCCACACCCACCCCCGCCGCCCCCGGCCCCCCCTCCTCCGCCGCACCCTGACCCGCCTGCGGTGGGTGAGAGGGAGCAAGGCCACCGACCGGCCGTTCTGAATCACCTCGTGCGGCCGGGACGGCCGTCGCTCAGGTAGGCCGGGTATCCGGTACCGAGCTGGGAGACCGCGGCGTCGAACCTCCGGGACAGCCGTTCCCGGAGCAGTCGGGCTGCCTTCTCCGCCGGTACGAACATGACCTCGGCCAGTTCGTCGTCGCGTGGGCGCAGCATCGCGACCGTCTGCTCGTCCAGTGTGCCGCCGTCGAAGATGAACGAGAGCTGGTCGTCCCACGGCCCGTGGGACGGGACCCAGTCCACGACGAGCAGAGCACCCAACTCCACTTCCAGCCCCAGTTCTTCGTGCAACTCCCGCCGTGCCGCATCGTGCGGTGCTTCGTTCGCCTCCGCCATCCCACCAGGAAGGTCCCACCCCGGCTTGTACGTGGGTTCGACCAGCAGGAAGCGTCCGGCACTGTCGCGGATCAGCACGTCCGCCGCAACACGCTTACGGGCCTGACGGGCGTTCCCCTCGGCGAGGTACGCGTTCCAGTCCGCGGGGTCGGTCGGTGTGGGGGGCTTCATCGCCCGCCTCCGGCGGGCGAGAGGATGTCGGCGAGCAACAGCGTCCTGGTCCGCCTCGTGTGACCGAGGCGGACCAGGAACTCCGACACCGGACGGTATCCACGATGTGGGTCCAGAGCCCTGGTGAGTCCGTCCAGTTGGCGAACGACCCGGACCGAACCGAGCGCCGGGGTGAGTGCGTCCAGCAGTTCGTTGCCGGTGGACACTGCCGCGTCGAACTCCCTGCGGGTGGCGTGGAGCCCGGCGAGCGCGATCCGGGCGAGCGCGATGGACCGGGCGCGGCCCGCTTCCCGTAGGGAGACGGAGCGTTCGGCGCACTCCAGCGCCCGTTCGTAGCGTCCGAGATCACGCAGCACGAGCACGGATTCGCTGGCAAGGGCGGCGGCATCGAACGGGCTGACCCACGGGTGGGACGGTCCGGGTCGGCCGCCGAGGGTGGAGTGGTCGAGGGCGCGGGCGGCGGCCATGTCCTGTCCGGCGGCGGCGAGAGCCCGTGCCTGCATGGCGTGCAGACGGGCGGTGAGGGACGCGATGTCCGCTCCTGTCGCCGCTGCTTCGAGTCCGGTCCGTGCCCAGTGCACGGCGGCGGCCAGGTCACCGGCCTGGAGGGCGAGGTGGCTGCTGCTGGCCGCGATGTTCGCGGTGAGGGCGCTGTCACCAGCTGTCCGGGCCAGCGGCAAGGCGCGGGCGAAGTGGCGGGCGGCAAGGTCGTCACGGCCTGAGTCATGGGCCATCCAGCCCGCCATCTCGGTCATGGCGGCGGCTGCGGCGAAGATGTGCGGTCCGGTGTGCGCGTCCACGAGGCGCGGTCCGAGGCGCCCGGACAAGTGCTGCAGGACGGCTCCGTACAACCGCCCGCCTCCGGTCTGGCGGTCTGCGTCACGGAAGGCGCCCATGGCGGCGAGGTCGTCGTCATCCTGGGGTACGGCGACCGGGGGAAGGACAGCCGCCGCCCGGACTGCGGGTTGCCAGGGGCGGTGCGCGAGGCCGAGGAGATGCCCGGGGATGTGGAAGGCATCGGCGATCTGCTCGAAGATCGTCAGCTTCTCCACGCGGCTGGTGCCGTTCATGTAGTCGTAGAGCCGTCCCTGGGTGACGCCCACGGCCGAGGCGATGCGCCGCGTACTGACCCCTCGATGGTTCAGCAACGTGAACACCGCGCCCATGTCGCGCTGCGCGCACGCCGTCAGCAGACGCTCGTCACCGAGAAGCCCGGCGACCACCTCGCGTACGTCCTCCGGCTCGCGTCTCATCGTCGGCTCCTTCGCAGCTGGCCCGAGCGTACGGCCAACCACCCTTCGCCGACTCCGACTTGGAGTCACCCCTCGGTGTCTCCCCCGGGCCGTCCGCCGTCGTTGACTGGTCTGCGTCGCCCGGCAAGCGCGCCGAGCGGAACCCGCCCGACCGTCCCTCCGAAGGAAAGGAAAGACGATGCTCGACCTGACCACCACCGAGAACACCCGCAGCAGGTCCACCGAAAGCGACGAGGACACGGCCGCCCTGGTCGAGATCGGTGACGCCGCCGCACTGACCGAGGGCCAGGGTGGCGGCAACAGCGAGGACAAGCGCCGCGCCTACAACAGCTGACCGGCCCCGCGCACAGGGCGGTGTGGGCCCCTGGCACGTCCGGGGGCCGCACCGCCCCTTCCCGCCCGTCTCTCTGGAGGAGACCCATGCCCCTCGGCGGCTTCAGTACGACGGGGAGCATGTGCCCCCGGCCCCTCGGCGCCGAACTGATCGACCCGGCATCATCCATGTGGCGCCTCGGCGTCACCCCCGTCCGCACGACGACCACCGGCGGCGGCACCCGGCGGGTACGGGTCCTCGGCTGGTGCGGCGTCACCGACGTGCAGCTCTCCGCCCTGGCCCACCGTCCGGTTCCCCCCGACGCCGCGTGGCGCTGGCCGGGCCGCTACGCGGTCATCGAGGAGACCGCCGACCAGGTGATCCTGCACACCGACCCGGCCTCGGCCTTCCCGCTGTACTTCACGCCCTGGCGGTCGGGCTGGGCATGGTCCACCTCCGCCCGGCTGCTCGCCTCCCTTGCCGGTTCCGGTCTGGACGTGCAGCGGCTGGCCTGCGCGGTCGTGACTCCGTCGGTCCCGGCGCTGACCGTCGGACGCAGTTTCTTCACGAACGTGGAACAGGTGGCGCCCGGCTGCCGCACGGAACTGCCGCGCCGGGGTACCTCACCCCGCCACATCAGCCGGTGGCAGCCCGGACCCGAAACGTCGCGGCTCGCCCACCAACGCCTGCGGCACACCCTGACGGAAGCCGTCACCCTGCGGGCCGAGGGGGACCCTGCACTCTCCAGCGACCTTTCCGGGGGCCTGGACTCCACCACCGTCGCCGTCCTCGCCGCCCGCGCACTGCCCGCCCCGAACCGGCTGAAAGCCGTCACCATCCGCCCCGAGGGCAACCACGACGGAGCCGATCTCCACTACGCCAGGCTGACAGCCGCCGCATCCGACGGCCGGATCGTCCACCACCTGCTCCCCATGGATGCCCGCCACCTGCCTTACACGCTCATCACCACCGTGCCGCCCACTGACGAGCCCGCCCCCTCGACCCTGACACAGGCCAGGCTGCGCGGACAGTTCCGGTGGATGCGCGACCGCCTCGGCACCCGGACCCACTTGACCGGTGACGGTGGGGACAGCATCTTCTTCCAGCCCCCGGCACACCTCGCCGACCTCATGCGCAGCCGACACCTCGGACGGGCCGCGAGCGAAGCCCTCGGCTGGGCACGTCTGCGCCACACCCCCGTGATGCCACTCCTGCGGGACGCCGCCACCATGGCGCGCACGACCCGCAGCGAAGCGCTCGTCGGCCTCGCCGGGCATCTGGTCGGGCAGGACGTCGGCAACCGGGGCAACGTGCGCTGGTTCCCGCTCCTGCCGCTGCCCGACTGGGCGGAACCTGCCGCAGTCGGTCACGTCGCGGAGGCTGCCCGGCAGGCAGCCGAGCGCCCCGATCCGTTGTCCGGGCTGGACGCGTCCGTACGGACACTCATGGACGAGATCCGGGAGGTGGCCCGTACGGCGGTGGCCGATACCGAACTCGCCGCGAGCTGCGGCATCGACCTCCACAACCCGTTCCTGGACCCGGCCGTCGTGGACGCGGTGCTCACCAACCCGCTGGAGCACCGCCCGGCCGTCCATGCGTACAAGCCTCTGCTGGTCCGGGCCGTCGGGGACCTGCTGCCGCCCGCCGTCTTCGGTGAAGCCCCTGCTCGACCGGTGAGTCTCGGCCCCGCATGGGCCCGCCCCGCCCGCCCGCTCCGCTCCCCCACCTGCGCCCGGCACGAGAAAACCCCCCGACCGGCGAGATTCTCGCTGGTCGGGGGGTTTTGCCCACATGGGGTGGTGGAGATGGCGGGAATCGAACCCGCGTCCAACGGTGCAGAAGCAGGGCTTCTCCGAGCGCATTCCGCTGCGATTTTCTCGGCCCCGGAGATCACACGGACAAGTCTCCGACGGGCTCAGTCACTGTTTGATTTCCCTCAAGCCCCCGTGACCGGGGCTAGAGGTTTAGATCCCTAGTTGACGCCAGGAACCGGACCGGGACCACTTCCGGGCTGACGCTCCTCACAGAGGCTTCAGCTCACTGTTATTAGGCAGCGAGGGTGAAGCGGGAGTTATCGCTCTTGGTGTTGGCGATTATTGTTTGCGACATATGGTTAGCGAGATCATTGCCGCTTCCTCGGCTCGCTTCCCCTGCATCGACATCCGCTGTCGAAACCGATCATCCCCATGTGTACCGCTATTGAATTGTGCACCGCGCGGGCCGCCACGCCCGCGAACGGGTCGAAGCAGATCGAGCGGGTGGTGCTGACGCCATGGTACGCGAAGTGGACCACCGCGTGCCAGGAGATTACACCGTGCCCCGCTGGCGCCTGCGCACCGCCGAGATCGCGCGGTTCGTCTCGCGGGTGTCCTGCTTCTCACGCAGCGTCTGCCGCTTGTCGTACTCCTTCTTGCCCTTGGCCAGCGCGATCTCGATCTTCGCCCGGCCGTCCTTGAAGTACAGGGCGAGGGGCACGATCGTGTGACCCGACTCGTCCGCCTTGCGCTCCAGCTTGTCGATCTCCTCCCGGTGCATGAGGAGCTTGCGCTTGCGCCGCGCGCTGTGGTTGGTCCAGGTGCCCTGGGTGTACTCCGGCACGTGCACGTTGTACAGCC
The DNA here is from genome assembly GCF_044454165.1 of Streptomyces sp. NPDC051567. NCBI lineage: Bacteria > Bacillati > Actinomycetota > Actinomycetes > Kitasatosporales > Streptomycetaceae > Streptomyces > Streptomyces sp. NPDC051567. Next base: position 357,578 of record NZ_JBITDK010000003.1, read on the forward strand.
ACGCCTCGCGGCCCTCCACCGACACGAAACCGTCCACCAGCGAGGCCCGGCCCTGGCGCAGGGACTTGACCTCGGTGCCGGTGAGCACGAGACCGCACTCGTAGGTGTCGATGATCGTGTAGTCGTGCCGCGCCTTCTTGTTCTGGGCGATCAGCTTGCGCCCTGTTTCCTTAGCCATAGTGCGGTCATTTTCGCACTACGGACCCACCCCGAGGCCACTCAATACTGTCGCGGCCCGCTCCTCGGCGCCCTCGCCCGCCGCCAGGTCCGGAGTGATGCCGCTACCGTCCAGGCTGCGGCCCGCCGGCGTGCGGTACGTGCCCACCGTCAGCTCGGCCACCGACCCGTCCGGGAGCTCGGTCGGCATCTGCACCGAGCCCTTGCCGAAGGTGCGGCTGCCCACCGTCACCGCGCGGCCCCGGTCCTGGAGGGCGCCCGTCAGCAGCTCGGCCGCGCTCATCGTGCCGCCGTCGACCAGGGCCACCAGCGGCCCGGCGGTGTCCCCGCCCGGTTCCGCGTACAGGGCGCGCTGGGCCCCCCGTACGTCGTACGTCGCCACCAGGCCGCCGTCCAGGAAGGCGGAGGCGGCCGTGACCGCCTCGGTGACCAGGCCGCCGGGGTTGCCGCGCAGGTCGAGCAGGAACCCGGCGCCGTACGGGGCCGCGCGGACGGCGGCCCGGACCAGCTCGCCGGAGCCGCGCGTGAAGGAGGCGACCTTGATGACGGTGATCCCGCCCGGCAGCCGCCGTACGGTCACGGGCTCGGCGCGCAGCCGCTCGCGGCGGACGGTCTCGGTGAGGTCGGCGCCGCCCCGGCTCAGGTTCAGCACGACCGGGGTCCCGGCCTCGCCGCGCAGCAGGGCGACCACATCGCCGACGCCCAGGCCCGTGACGGCCTGCCCGTCGACGCTCAGCAGCCGGTCCCCGGGGCGCAGCCCGCGGCGGTCGGCGGGGCCGCCGGGCTGGACCCGGTCGATCTCGACCCGGCCCTCCGGGCCGCGCCGGGCCCAGAGGCCCACGCCGGTCCAGCGGCCGTCGAGGTCGTCGGAGAAGGCGGCGTACTCGCCCCGGTCGTAGACGGTGCCCCAGCGGTCGCCGCTGCGGCTGACCACCTCCTGGGCGGCCTTCTTGCCGGACTTCCCCTCGGCGACGGCCTCGGCGGCGGCGCGGGCGACGGCCTCCCGGTCGGCGGTGCCCGTCACGTGCGGCCCCCCGGACGCGGACCCCCCGGTACGGGCGGCCGAGGCGGCCGGGGGCTCCTCGGGGACCTGGTGGCCGGTGGCCGCGGCGGTGGCGACGGCCACGAGGAAGGCCAGCGTCAGCACGGCCCCCCGACGCAGGTCACGGGGCCGGACGCGGAAGACGGGTGGACCCGGCATGGCGCCGAGTCTAGGCCCGCCCCCGCCCCCCGTACGGACGGTTGAGTGGACCGTTCGCGGGGTGCTCGTCACACCTTCAGGTACTTGCGCAAGGCGATGAAGGCGGCCATGGAGGGCATCAGGACGCCGATGACGAGGACCAGCGGCAGCTTGGTGAGGACCGCGTCCCAGCCGACGAACTTGATCAGCTCCATCTTCTCCCGCAGCCCCAGGCCGTGGTCGATCACGAAGTACTGGCCGGAGGCGAGCATGGCGCAGGCGAAGACCGCGCCGATCAGGCCGGCGACGGCCGCCTCCATGATGAACGGCACCTGGATGTAGAAGCCGGAGGCCCCGACCAGCCGCATGATCCCGGTCTCCCGCCGACGGCTGAACGCCGAGACGCGCACCGTGTTGACGATCAGCAGCAGGGCCACGATCAGCATGATCAGCATGATGCCGAGGGCGGCCCAGTTGAGGTAGCCGAGGTACCGGAAGAGGTTGTCCATCTCGGTGTTCTGGTCGCTGACGGACTGCACCCCGTCCCGGCCGGTGAAGGAGGTCGTGATGACCTTGTACTTCTCCGGTCTGTCGAGCTTGACCCGCAGCGACTCCTGCATCTGGTCCGGGGTGATCGAGGCGGCCAGCGCGGTGTGGCCGTACTGCTCCTGGTAGTGCTTGAACGCCTCGTCGGCCGACTCGTAGCGGACGCTCTGCACGAGGTCCATACCCTTGAGCTCGGCCTGGAGGGCCTGTTTCTGCTCCGGGGTCACCGCCCCCTTGGAGCAGGCGCCGCCGCTGGTCGCCTCGGCGTCGCTCTTGTTGCAGAGGTAGATCGAGACGTTGACCTTGTCGTACCAGTAGCCCTTCATGTTGCTCACCTGGTCGCGCATGAGCAGGGAGCCGCCGAACAGGGCCAGCGAGAGGGCCACGGAGATGATGACCGCGAAGGTCATGGTGAGATTGCGACGGAGGCCGACGCCGATCTCCGACATGACGAACTGGGCGCGCATGACGTCTCAGGGCCTTTCAGTGCTGGTAGCCGTAGACGCCGCGCGACTGGTCGCGGACGAGCCGGCCCTGTTCGAGTTCGATGACGCGCTTGCGCATCTGGTCCACGATCTGCTGGTCGTGCGTCGCCATGATCACGGTGGTGCCGGTCCGGTTGATCCGGTCCAGCAGTTTCATGATCCCGACGGAGGTGTGCGGGTCGAGGTTGCCGGTGGGCTCGTCCGCGATCAGCAGGGCCGGGCGGTTGACGAAGGCACGGGCGATGGCCACGCGCTGCTGCTCGCCGCCGGAGAGCTCACCGGGCATCCGTCCCTCCTTGCCGCCCAGGCCCACCAGCTCCAGGACCTGCGGGACGGCCTTGCGGATCTCGCCCCGCGGCTTGCCGATGACCTCCTGCGCGAAGGCGACGTTCTCGGCCACCGTCTTGTTGGGCAGCAGCCGGAAGTCCTGGAAGACGGTCCCCAGCTGGCGCCGCATCTGCGGGACCTTCCAGTTGGAGAGCCGGGCGAGGTCCTTGCCCAGGACGTGGACCTGACCGTGGCTCGCCCGCTCCTCGCGCAGGACGAGCCGCAGGAAGGTGGACTTGCCGGAGCCGGAGGAGCCGACCAGGAAGACGAACTCGCCCTTGGCGATGTCCAGCGTGACATCCCTGAGTGCGGGACGGTTCTGCTTCGGGTAGGACTTGGAGACACTGTCGAATCGGATCACGGGTCACACCACGGTCGCCGGGAGTAGGTGTCCGTGACCCTACGCGAACGGGCGCGGGACGGGGGCCCGGCATCAGGAGTTGCCCGATATCTCCACGGGTCCGTCGGGCCCCGGTCACCGTTGCCCCGAGGGGCCGCGCCGAATGTCGCCGAAGCTGGCACAGTGGTAGGGGGAACGGTCCAGCTCCCCGCACCGTTGTACCGAGGGGACGAAAGGAGGAGCGCATGACATATGACCGGCTCGTGTGCGCGAATTGTGCCGCACCCGTCAGCCAGGGCCGCTGCCCGGTGTGCCGGGCGAACCGGGAGCGCCTCCAGCAGGAGGGCTTCTCCGGCCTGAACCTGAACCCCGTGGCGCTCGTCGCGCTTCTGGTGGTCCTCGTGGCGGCTCTGGCGCTGGTGGCCCAGCAGACGGTCTAGGCCCTCAGGAGTGCCGAACGGATCGAGGCGGATCGAGGCGGCCCGCGCCGCGTACCGATCACCCGGAGCAGAACGGAAACGTGAAGGGCCCGGACACCAGTCACTGGTGTCCGGGCCCTTCACACATATGTGGGACTGCGCGTACGGGGACTACGCGGTCTGCTCCTGCTGCTTGCGCCAGCGGATGCCCGCCTCCAGGAAGCCGTCGATCTCGCCGTCGAGCACCGCCTGCGGGTTGCCGACCTCGAACTCCGTCCGCAGGTCCTTGACCATCTGGTACGGGTGCAGGACGTAGGACCGCATCTGGTTGCCCCAGGAGCTTCCGCCGTCCTTGAGGGCGTCCATCTTGTCCTTCTCCTCCTGGCGGCGCCGCTCCAGCAGCTTGGCCTGGAGGACGTTCATGGCGCTGGCCTTGTTCTGGATCTGCGAGCGCTCGTTCTGGCAGGAGACGACGATGCCGGTCGGGAGGTGCGTGATGCGCACGGCCGAGTCGGTCGTGTTGACGCCCTGGCCGCCGGGGCCCGAGGCGCGGTAGACGTCCACGCGCAGCTCGCCCTCGTCGATCTCGACGTGGTCGCTGGACTCGACGACCGGCAGCACCTCGACGCCCGCGAAGGAGGTCTGGCGGCGGCCCTGGTTGTCGAAGGGCGAGATGCGCACCAGGCGGTGCGTGCCCTGCTCGACGGAGAGGGTGCCGTACGCGTACGGGGCCTTGACGACGAAGGTGGTCGACTTGATGCCGGCCTCTTCCGCGTACGAGGTCTCGTAGACCTCGGTGGCGTAGCCGTGGCGCTCGGCCCAGCGCAGGTACATGCGCTGGAGGCGCTCGGCGAAGTCGGAGGCGTCGACGCCGCCGGCCTCGGCGCGGATGTTGACCAGGGCCTCGCGCTCGGCGTACTCGCCGGAGAGCAGGGTCCGGACCTCCATCTCGTCCAGCGCCTTGCGGACGGAGACCAGCTCGGTCTCCGCCTCCGCGAGGGTGTCCGCGTCGTCCATCTCCTGCGCGAGCTCGAAGAGCACGGCGAGGTCGTCGATGCGACCGCGCAGGTGCTCGGTCTTGCGGACCTCGGCCTGGAGGTGCGAAAGCTTGCTCGTGATCTTCTGAGCGGCATCCGGGTCGTCCCACAGGGACGGCGCGGCGGCCTGCTCCTCAAGTACGGCGATATCTGCCCTCAGCTTGTCGAGGTCCAGGACGGCCTCGATCGACCCCATGGTCGAGGAGAGGGACTTCAGCTCTTCGGAAACATCGACGACTGCCACGGGTCCAGCGTAGCCGGTCCCCGGACGGCGCCGTCCGGCCAGGCCGGATCACCCGTACCGGTGGACAGTCGCACGGACGTACGCTCGCGCCATGACCGTCCTCCTCGTCGGCCCCCGCCCTGTGGACCCCGGGCGCGTCACGACGACGGACGCTCTGCCGCCGGACCCGCACCGGGCCTGATCCGCCCCGATCCGCCCTCGGTCCCGCACGCGGCCCACCCGGCCGTGGCCCGGCGCCGGCGCCCCCGGCCGATCCCCGCGTGAGCGCGGACGGCCGGCCCGCGAGGACGGGTGACCGCCGGGCCCTACGGTTCGACCGGGCCGGAGCGCTTGCTGTCCTGGGGCGGGCGGGCGGACCCCTCCTCGCCGGAGACGGCGAACCAGCTGCCCACGCCCACCGCCGCCACCAGCGCCGCGGCGGCCGTGGAGAGCACCAGCCGGCGTTTGCGGGCGGCCTCGGCGCGGTGGCGGGCGGAGCCGGGCCGGTGGCCGCCCGCCGGGCGCGGCACCCGGGCGGTGCCCAGGGCGCCGCCCGCCAGCTCGTCCGGGCCGGGCACCCGCATCGAGGTGTGCGTGTCCCGGTTGGAGTCGGCCGCGGAGCCCGGCACCAGCGGGACCGCGCCCCGGCGGCGGCCCGGGGCGGCGGGCGCCGGCTCGGGCACTGCGGCGGGCTCGGGCGGCGCGTCGTCCGGCTCGTCCACGTCCAGCGGCGGCAGCCCGGCCAGCAGCGGCAGCAGGTCCCGCAGCCGGGCCGACAGCTCCGACGCGCGCAGCCGCGAGGCCGGGGCCTTGGCCAGGCACTGGACCATCAGCTGCCACAGCTCGTCGGGGATGCCGGGCAGCGGGACGACCGACTCCGTCACATGGCGGCGCAGGACCGCGCCCGGGTGGCCCCCGCCGAAGGGCGTGAAACCGGCCAGCAGCTCGTACAGGACGGTGGCCAGGGCGTACATGTCCACCGCGGCGCGCGGCGGGAGCCCCTCCACGATCTCCGGCGCCAGGTAGTCCGGCGTGCCGATGATCCGGGTCGTCGGGGCCGTGGTGCGGCCCCCGGAGGCGCGGCGCGGGGAGTCGATCAGCTTGGCCACGCCGAAGTCGGTCAGCAGCGCCGGGTGCGACCCGCCCGGCCCGAGCGGGCCCTCCATGTCGAGCAGCACGTTCTCGGGCTTGACGTCCCGGTGCACGACCCCGGCGGCGTGGGCCGCCGCCAGCGCGTCCGCGACGTCCGCGACGATCGCGACGGCCGCCTCGGGGGCGAGCCTGCGCTCGCGTTCCAGGCGGGTGCGCAGGTCCGTGCCCCGGACGAGGTCCATGACCAGGGCGAGGTCGTTGCCGTCGACGACGAGGTCGCGGACGCAGACCACGTGCGGATGGTCCAGGCCCAGCAGCGCGCTGCGCTCCTGGACGAACCGTCCGACCAGCTCCTGGTCGGAGGCGAGGTCCTCGCGCAGCAGTTTGACGGCGACGGGGCCGTCCGGCCCCTCGCCCAGCCACACCGTGCCCGCGCTGCCGCGCCCCAGGATCTGGTGCGCGGTGTACCGGCTGCCGATCTTCCGTGCCACGACTGCTCCCTCAGCGGCTGGCGTACGCACCAAAGCTACGCGGACGGGTGGGGGTTGGACGCCCCGGACCCCGGCGGCCTTCCCTTCTGCGGGCGACATCACGCCCCCAGAGGTCGGCACGTCCGTGAACCAGGCGCCAAGGGAACATTGTGGCGGACCGTCAGGGGGTGGTGGAGCCCGTACCGCCCGTGGAACCGGTGGAGTTGCCGATGCCGCCGACGAAGTCGGCGATGCCGGAGCCCCAGGACCACAGCTGGTCCCACCAGCCCTGGCCGGTGCCGACCCACTCCTGGAGCGGGGTCAGCTCCCAGACGAGCCAGCCTGCCACGAAGAAGAGCAGGATCATGACCACGCAGCCCTTGAGGCAGCCGAGGCCGGGGATGCGGACCGGGTTGGCGCTGCGGCGGCGCGGCTCGCGCGGTTCGCGGGACTCGCGGGGGGCCTGCTGCTGGGGCGGCGGACCCTGCGGGGGCCGCTGCTGGGCCTGCGGGGGCGGCTGGGGCTGCCGGTACTGGGGCTGCGGCGGCTGCTGGTAGGGCTGGGGGTGGTGCTGCGGCGGCTGGTAGTGCTGCGGCGGCGGGGGCGCGTACTGCGGCTGCGGCGGCTGGTACTGGGGGTGCGGCGGCTGCTGGTGCGGCGGCTGCTGCTGGTACGGCTGGGGCGGCGGTCCCTGACGGTAGGGCTGCTGCTGGGGAGGCTGCTGGGGCCGGCGCGGCTGCTGCTGCGGAGGCGGGGGCGCCTGGCGCTGCGGACGGCGGCGCAGGGGGTCTCCCCAGCCCGGAGGGCTAGGGGAAGGGTCCTCGTCGGGGCCGAGGTACTGGACCTGCGTCTGCTCGTTGCGGTCGCGGGCGGCCTGCATCTGCGACTGCCACGGGTGCGGCTGGTCGGGGCGCTGCACGGGGGGCAGGACCGCGGTCGGGTCGGCGGCGGGGGCGGCGGCGGCGCTCGGGAGCACCGAGGTGGCGTCGGCCCCGCCGATCGGCGGCAGGACGCTGGTCATGCCGTTCGGGTCGTAGCCGCCCGGCGCTCCGCCGGTGCCCGCGCCCGCGGAGAGGACCTGGGTCGGGTCGGCGGCGCCCGGGTCGACGGGGACCGGTGCGGGCGAGGGGTCGGGGGCGAGGAACGCGGCGACGCCGAGCGCGGCCTCCACCTCGGCGGGCGAGGAGTGGACCCCGATGCCGGAGGCGACCACGCGCAGCCCGCGGGCCAGGCTCTCGGCGCTGGGCCGCTCGCCCGGTTCCTTGTTCAGGCAGCGCTCGATGACGGTCCACAGCGGCTCGGGCACGCCGGAGGGGCGCTGCGGGTCCTCGCTGAGGTGGCGGTGGAGGACTTCGAGCGCGGTGCCGCCCGCGAACGGCGGACGGCCGGTGACCAGCTCGTAGAGGAGGATTCCGGCGCCGTAGATGTCGACGGCGGAGGTCTGCGGGCGGCCCTCGGCGGACTCGGGGGCGACGTAGGCGGGGGTGCCGACGAACTCGTGGGTGCGGGTCAGGCCCGGGGAGTCGGCGAGGCGGGCGATGCCGAAGTCGGTGAGCATCGGCCGCATCTGGCCGTCGCGCTCGTCGAGCAGGACGTTGGCGGGCTTCAGGTCGCGGTGGACGACTCCGTCGGCGTGGCTGGCGGCGAGCGCGTCCGCGATCTGGGCGGTCAGCAGGCTCGCGGCGACCGGGGTGAAGGGGCCGTTCTCCCGGAGGTACCGGTGCAGGTCGGGGCCGTCGATGAGGTCCATGACCAGGGCGAGCAGGTCGCCCTCCACGACGAGGTCGCGGGTGCGCACGATGTTGGGGTGGGTCAGGCGCAGCAGGACCGAGCGTTCGCGCAGGAAGCGCATGACGATGTCCGGGTCGTGGGCCAGCTCCTCCTTGAGGACCTTGATGGCCACGGTCTCGCCGGGGTGACCCGCGACGGCGGCCTCCGCTCCGGCCGCTTCTCTCTGGCGGGCACGCCAGACAACGCCCGTGGCGCCGCGTCCGAGCGGCTCCTCGAGCAGGTATTTGCTGCCGACTGGCCGCACGTCTCGCGCTCCCTGCTGTCGTCTTGTCCGTCGTTGTTCCGTCGTGCCGTCGCCCCGGCCGGCGCGCTCTGCCGCCGGGAGGTTTTCCGGCCCACTCTAGGGGGTGTCCCCCGGGAAGACGTGGGGCACGGGAGGTTGGTTGCCCTACATGTGTACGGAGGGTGACGTTTGCGGAGTGCGCGGGTGGCGCTTTTTCCCCGGCCCGCTGTCCGAATCCGGACGGGGTGGTGGTGGAGCCATGACCAATCAAGATCATTTATCGGCGGAAGCCGGGCGTGTTGTGCGCGACAGGTGCGAGGATGCACCCGTACGGAACGGCCGGGACGGGAGCCCGCCGTCCGGCAGACCTGACCGGACGACGCGTCCGTGCCGGGCGGGGGCCTACCGGGCGGGCATGTCCTGGGACTCCGCTGCCGGGCGCACACACCGCGCACCGCGCAGAAGGGACCGCTGACGGCGATGCAGATCCGGCTGACCGTCCTTGGGCCGCGCAGCGGCCAGACCGCGACCGCACCCCCGAGCGGTGACGTCCTCGTCACCGCTCCCGCCGGCACGGCACTGGCCGCGGTCGCCTCCGGGCTCGCGGCGGCCGTGGGCGGCCCCGACACCGGGGGCACGGTCGTGCTGTACGCCGGGGCGGAGCGGCTCGACCTCCAGCGGCGGGTGCTCGGCGAGCCGCCGCTGCTGGACGGCGCCGTGCTCTCCCTGCACGTGCCGGGACCGGGCGTGCTGCCCGAGGAGGGCCCCGGCACGGTCCAGCTGCACGTGGTGGCCGGACCCGACGCGGGCGGGGTCCACCTGCTGCACGGCGGGCAGGTCCGGGTGGGCCGGTCGGCCGACGCGGACGTCCCGCTGGACGACCCCGACGTCTCCCGCACGCACTGCGCGGTGACGGTGCTGCGCGACGGCCGGGTCGCCGTCGCCGACCTGGACTCCACCAACGGCACGACGCTGGACGGCGCCCCCGTGGGACCCCGGCCGGTCGAGCTGGAGCCGGGCGCGCTGCTGCGGGTCGGCGAGTCGACGCTCCGGCTGGCGGTGACGGGGACGGCCCCGCTGCCGCTCACCCCGGACCAGGAGGGCCACCTCGCCCTCCCGTACGCCGCGCCCGCCGACCGCCCGGTGCCCGCCGCCCCGGCGGACGCCGCCCCGCCGGAGCCCGCGCCCGAGCCGGGACCCGAATCCGACGCCGCCGCCGCGGGCCGCCGCAAGGGGCTCGGCGCCTGGGCCCGCAAGTGGGTGCGCGGCGAGGACGAGTGGCAGGCCCCGCCGGAGCCCGGGGCCGTGGCCCCGGCCCTGCCCGACGCCGACGACCCCGCCGCCCTGCTGCTGGCCGCGCTGGGCCCCACCGGGCGGCTGTGGTCCCGCGGCCCCGGGCACCCCCGGGCGCTGGAGGTGGGGCTGGGGGCGGGCAGCCGGGTGCCGTTGCGTACGGCCGGTTCCCTCGGCATCGCCGGGCCCCGGGCCCGGCGGGCCGGTCTCGCCCGCTCGGTGGTCGCCCAGCTCGCCGGGCTGCACGCGCCGGGGCAGCTGGAGACCGTACTGATCTGCGCCGACCGGGCGCGGGGGCTCGCCGACCGCCGCCGCGACTGGGGCTGGCTGGGCTGGCTGCCCCACGTACGGCCCGCGCACGGCCAGGACTGCCGGCTGCTCCTGGCCTACGACCGCGACCAGGCCGCCGCCCGCACGGCCGAGCTGACCCGGCGCCTCGACGAGAGCCCGCTCGGCCCCCACTGGGCCGCCGCCTCTCCCGCGCGGGTCCGGCAGGTCGCGGACGCCTACGAGGGGCCGTACACCCTGCTGGTCCTCGACGGTGATCCCGGCTCCGGGACGCTCCGGGACGTCACCGGGCGGCTCGCCTCGCACGGCCCGGCCGCCGGTGTCCACGTCCTGGTCCTGGCCGAGGCCCCTTCCGCCACACCGGCCTCGCCGGTCACCGAGACGTACGAGGCCGCGTGCGCGGCCGTCCCCGCCTTCCGGGACTGCGGCGCGGTCGCCCTGCTCAGCGGGGACGTGGCCACGGCCGTGCGGTCCTTCGCCATCAGCGGCGGCAGACCGGTCACGCCCGGGGCCACCGCCACCGCCGACGGTGTCTCCGTGGCCTGGGCCGAGCGGTTCGCCCGCGCGCTGGCCCCGCTGCGCGCCGACCACGCCACCGCGCAGCCGCACCGCCCGGCCGCCGCCACGCTGCCCGCCACCGCCCGGCTCCTGGACGAGCTGGGGCTGGCCCGCGCCACCCCGGCCTCGCTGATGGCCCGCTGGGCCGCCGCGACCGACCAGGGGCAGGGCGTCGGGGGTCTGGCCGAGATCGTGCTGGGGAGCGGGCGGGGCGGGGCCGTCGGGGCGGAGCTGGTCCACGACGGCCCGCACCTGCTGATCGAGGGGCCCGCCGGGAGCGGGCGTACGGAGCTGCTGCGGTCCGTCGCCGCCTCCCTCTCCTCCGCCGCCCGGCCCGACCGGCTCGGGCTGGTCCTGCTGGACGGGGCGGGCGGCGAGCGCGGTGACGGGCTGCTGCCCTGCACCGAGCTGCCGCACGTCTCCGCCCATCTCGTGGCCTCCGACCCGCTGCGCATGCGGGAGTTCGCGCAGGCGCTGGGCGCGGAGCTCAAGCGCCGCTCCGAACTGCTCGACGCCGACGGGGGCCCGGCCTTCGCCGACTGGCACGCGCACCGCGAGGTCTCCGGCCGGATGGTCGCGCCCCGCAGGCCCTCGCCCGGCGAGCTGCGCGGTGACCTCGAACCGCAGCGCACGGGCACGCTCCGGCTGCGCGCCGCCGCCGTGCGCACCGATCCGGCCGGGCCCACGCCGCTGCCCCGGCTGGTGGTCCTGGTGGACGATTTCGACGCGCTGGTCGCGCCGGCCCTGGGCAGTACGGGCCGGCCCGCCGCCGGTTCGGTGGTCCGGGCGCTGGAGGCGGTGGCCCGCGAGGGCGCGCGGCTCGGCGTCCACCTGGTGGTGACCAGTGCCCGTCCGGAGCTGACGGCCGACACCGCCCCGGCGCGGCTGGCCACGCTCCGCGTCGAGCTGGACGCCGCCGACCGGCCGGGCCCCGGGCGCGGGGTGCTCCGGTACGCGGACGGCCGGGCGGTGCCGTTCCAGGGCGGCCGGGTGACCGGGCGGATTCCGCGCACCGCGACCTCGCGGCCGACCGTGGTCCCGGTGGAGTGGGAGCGGATGGGCGATCCTCCGGCCCGCCGGCCGGTCCGTGAGCTGGGCAACGGGCCGACCGACCTCGCGCTGCTGGCCAGCGCCCTCGACCGGGCCTCGCACCTGGTCTCGGCGATACCCGTGCTCTTCCCCCCGGCCCCGTGACGGCCGGGGCCGCCCGTCCGCCCGCACCCCGGCGCGCACGCCGACTCGTACCCCGACGCGGTATTGCGGGGGTGCGCGGCTCGGCGTAGACCTGTGGTGCGGGACACACCACGGGCACACGGGCATCGGGGGCAGAGCCATGCGCAGGCAGGGAACGAGCCGTACGGCACGCGGCTGGACGGCGCTCGCCGCCTGCGCCGCGCTCGCGCTGACCGGGTGCGGGGGCGGGGGTGGTGAGGGCGGTCCGCCCGCCGGTGACGGGACCTCCGCGGGGCCCGGGGTGGCGCTGCCCCGGCTGGACGGCGAGACGCTGTCGGTCGCGGCCGTGTGGACGGGGCCGGAGCAGGAGAACTTCACCAAGGTGCTGAAGGAGTTCGAGAGGCGGACGGGCGCCACCGTCACCTTCGTCCCGGCGCAGGACCCGATCGTCACCTTCCTCGGCACGAAGATCGCGGGCGGTCAGCCGCCGGACGTGGCGCTGCTGCCGCAGGTCGGGGCGCTGGTGGCGGCGGTGCGCAGCGGCTGGGTGCAGCCGGTGGGGCCGCAGGCCCTGGCCCAGCTCGACAAGAACTACTCGGCGGGCTGGAAGACGCTGGGCGCGGTCGACGGCACCCAGTACGGCGTGTACTACAAGGCCGCCAACAAGTCGCTGATCTGGTACAACGCGAAGGCGTTCGAGGCGGCGGGCGTCCACCCCCCGAAGACGTGGAAGGAGTTGCTGGAGGTGGCGGACACCCTGTCCGCCTCCGGCACCGCGCCGTTCTCGGTGGCGGGCGCGGACGGCTGGACCCTCACCGACTGGTTCGAGAACGTCTACCTCTCCCAGGCGGGCCCGGAGAAGTACGACCAGCTGGCCCGGCACCAGATCAAGTGGACGGACGAGAGCGTCGGCCGGGCGCTGACCACGCTGGGCCAGTTGTTCGGGCGCAAGGACTTCCTGGCGGGCGGCGCGAGCGGGGCGCTGGACACCGAGTTCCCCCAGTCGGTGACGCAGACCTTCACGGGCGGCGACCGGCCGGCGGCGGCGATGGTCTTCGAGGGCGACTTCGTGGCGGTGAACATCGCGCAGACCGAGGCGAAGGTGGGCACGGACGCGCTGGTCTTCCCGTTCCCGGCGGTCGGGGAGAAGGCCCCGGTGGTGTCGGGCGGTGACGTGGCCGTCGCGTTGCGGCCCTCGCCGGGCGCGCAGGCGCTGCTGACCTTCCTGGCCTCGCCGGACGCGGCGCGGATCCAGGCCCGCGAGGGCGGTTTCGTCTCCCCGAACAAGGCGGTCGACCCGGCCGCCTACCCGAACGAGATCCAGCGTTCCATCGCGAAGGCGCTGATCGCGGCGGGCGACGGCTTCCGCTTCGACATGTCGGACCAGGCTCCGGCGGCGTTCGGCGGGACCCCGGGCGCGGGTGAGTGGAAGGGGCTCCAGGACTTCCTGGCCAACCCCTCCGACGTGGCGGGTGTCCAGGCCCGGCTGGAGGCGGACGCCGCCAAGGCGTACGGGAACTGACCCGGTGACGACCACGGCCACGTCCGGTCCGGCCACGCCCCCGGCGGGGCCCGGCCGGGCCCCGCGCCCGGTCCGGGGCTCCGGCGCGCGCCCGGGTTCCCGTTCCGCCGAGGCCAGGCGGCGGCGCCTGATCGCGGCGGCCTTCCTCCTGCCGGCCCTCGTCCTGCTCGGGGCGCTCGTCGTGCACCCGATCGGCTACTCGCTCTACCGCAGCCTCTTCGACCGCTCCGGCGACACCTTCGTGGGCGGGGACAACTACGCCGAGATCCTGCGCGACGACACGATCCGCACCGCCCTGCGGAACACGGCGGTGTGGGTGGTGCTGGCCCCGGTCACGGCCACCGCGCTCGGCCTGATCTTCGCGGTGCTGACCGAACGGGTGCGCTGGGGGACGGCGTTCAAGCTGCTGGTGTTCATGCCGATGGCGATCTCGATGCTGGCGGCGGGCATCATCTTCCGGCTCGTCTACGACCACGATCCGGGGCGGGGCGTCGCCAATGCCGTCTGGGTCGGCGTCCATGACACCTTCGTGTCCGCCTCGGCCTTCCCGGGGGCCCGGCCGGGCCGTGACTCGCCGCTGGTCCCGGACGCGGACGGCGCCTTCGTGACCCGGGACCCGGTGCGGGCGGGCACGGCGGTGCTGCTGCCGCTGGTCGGTGTGGCCCCGGAGGCGCTGCCGCGCGGCACCCGTACGGCGGGGGCGGCGGCGGCCGGACCCGGGGAGGTCACCGGGACGGTCTGGCAGGACTTCACCCGGGGCGGGGGCGGGCGGACCAACGCGATCGACCCCACCGAGTCGGCCTTCGCGGGGATGCGGGTCGAGGCGGTCCGGGGCGGGGCGGTGGTCGAGTCGGCGACGACCCGCGCGGACGGCACCTTCGTCCTGTCCGCGAAGGCCGACGGGGCCCTGCTGCGGCTGCCAGGGTCCAACTTCCGGGCCCCGTACGCGGGGGTGGAGTGGCTGGGGCCGACGCTGGTGACCCCGGCGATCATCGGGGCGTACGTATGGATGTGGGCCGGTTTCGCGATGGTGCTGATCGGGGCGGGGCTGGCGGCCGTGCCGAGGGAGCTGCTGGAGGCGGCGCGGGTGGACGGGGCGAACGAGTGGCAGGTCTTCCGCCGGATCACGGTGCCGCTGCTGGCCCCCGTCCTGGCGGTCGTCCTCGTCACCCTCGTCATCAACGTCATGAAGATCTTCGACCTGGTCTACGTGATCGCGCCGGGCGCGGTGCAGGACGACGCGAACGTCCTCGCGCTCCAGCTGTACCGAACCTCCTTCGGGACCGACGCCGATCCGGGGCTGGGCAGTGCCATCGCGGTGCTGCTGCTGGCGCTGGTGGTCCCGGTCATGCTCTACAACATCCGCCGGATGCGCCGGGAGGCCCGATGAGCTCTTCCACGGTCACCGCCAGGCTGGCCGCGCGGGCGGCGGGCGGGGCGGTGCGGGTCTTCCTGGTCCTGGCGGGCCTGTTCTGGCTGCTGCCCACCCTCGGCCTGCTGGTCTCCTCCTTCCTCTCGCCCACCGCGCTGAACAGCGGCGGCTGGTGGCAGGTGCTGACGGCGCCGTCACGGCTGACGGCCGGGAACTACGCGCGGCTGCTGGCCGACGACGCGATCACCGGTTCGCTGCTGAGCACGGCGCTGATCGCGGTCCCGGCGACGCTGCTCGTCCTGGTGCTGGGTTCGTTCGCGGGGTACGCCTTCGCCTGGCTGGAGTTCCCGGGCCGGGACGTGCTCTTCCTGGTCGTCGTCGGGCTGCTGGTCGTCCCGGTGCAGGTGGCGCTGATCCCGGTCTCCGAACTCTTCGGCGCGGTCGGGCTGTTCGAGACCACGGCCGGGGTGGTGCTGTTCCACACCGCCTTCGGGCTGCCCTTCGCCGTGTTCCTGCTGCGGAACTTCTTCGCACAGATCCCGCGCGAGCTGCTGGAGGCGGCCCGCCTCGACGGGGCGGGCGAGCTGCGGCTGTTCGCGCGGGTGGTGCTGCCGCTGGGCGGTCCGGCCATCGCCTCGCTGGGCATCTTCCAGTTCCTGTGGGTGTGGAACGACATGCTGGTGGCGCTCGTCTTCGCGGATTCGGCGCATCCGCCGGTCACGGTCGCGCTCCAGCAGCAGGTGCGGCAGTTCGGGAACAACATCGACGTGCTGGCGCCGGGCGCGTTCCTGTCGATGGTGGTGCCGCTCGTCGTCTTCTTCGCGTTCCAGCGGCAGTTCGCGACGGGGGTGATGGCCGGGGCGGTCAAGTGAGCGGGGGCCCCACGGCCGGCCCCGGGGCCGCCGGGCCTCGGGGCCCCGAGGCCTCGGGGCCGGCCGGTCAGCCGGTGGCGGTGAGTCCGGCCACCACCGAGCGGGCCAGCTCGTCCAGGTAGTCGCGCGGGACCTCGCCCCGGACCACCACCTGCCGCCAGTACAGCGGCCCGATGGCCAGGTCCAGGGCGCGCCCCGGGTCGGTGGCGGCCGGCAGCTCGCCGCGGGCGACCGCCTCCGAGACGATGCCCTCGGCCATCCGCCGCTCGCCGCCCCGCAGCGCGCCCCGCACGGCGTCGGCGATCTCGGGGTTGCGCGCGGCCTCCACCAGCAGGTCGGGGATGACCGCGGAGGCCACCGGGTGGCGCAGCACGTGTGACATGACCTCCAGCAGCGCCCGGACGTCCCCGTAGAGCGATCCGGTGGACGGCACCGGCAGGCCGTCCGCGGCGAAGAGTTCCACCAGGTCCAGCACCAGGTGGAGCTTGGACTTCCACCGCCGGTAGACGGCGGTCTTCCCGACCCCCGCCCGGCGGGCGACGCCCTCGATCGACATGCGCGAGAAGCCGACGGCCGCCAGCTCCTCCACCACCGCCGCCCGGATCGCCTCCGTCACGTCCTCGCGCAGGACGGCGGCCCCGGCGGGGGCGCGGCGGGCGGGGACGTCAGGGGCGGCGGAGGCGATCCGGGCGGCGGCTGCGGGGTCCGTGGTCATGCCCCCGAGCATAACCGCGCGGGCCGACCCTGCAACGTGACGACGATACGGTTGCGTTCCGACGCACCTCGCCCTACTCTCGCCGTAGCGACGATACGGCCCCGTCCCCTCGTGACCGGCGACGGAGCCCCCGTATCGCGGCGACGCCCCGACCCCGTCGAAAGCGGCCTCCGTGACCCCCGTGACCCCCGCACCCGTGACCGCCCCCGCGACCCCCGCGGAGCTGGCGGCCACCCACGGCCTCACCCTCAGCGGCGCCCGCCCCACCCTCCCGCGCTACCTCGCGCAGCTCTGGGGCCGCCGCCACTTCGTGGCCGCGTACGCGACCGCCCGCATGCACGCCACCTACAGCAACGCCCGGCTCGGACAGGTCTGGCACCTGGTGACCCCGCTGCTCAACGCGGCCGTCTACTACTTCATCTTCGGCATCGTGATGCACGCCAGCCACGGCGTGCCGGACTACCTGCCGTTCCTGATCACCGGCGTCTTCGTCTGGGACTTCATCGGCAGCTCCGTCAGCGCCGGCACCCGCGCCGTCCACAGCAACCTCGGCCTCGTCCGCGCCCTGCACTTCCCCCGCGCCAGCCTGCCCATCGCCGGCGTCGTCCAGCTCTTCCAGCAGCTGCTCGTCACCATGGCCGCCCTGGTCGTCCTGCTCCTCGCCTTCGGCCAGACCCCGGCCCCGTCCTGGTTCCTGACCGTGCCGACCCTCTTCCTGATGGCCGTCTTCTGCGCGGGCTGCGCCATGGTCATGGCACGCATCGGCAGCAAGAGCCCGGACGTCAGCCAGCTGATGCCGTTCGTCCTGCGCACCTGGATGTACTCCTCGGGCGTCATGTGGTCCATCGACCAGATGCTCAGGACGGACCACCTGCCGCACTGGGTGTCCCTGCTGCTCAAGACCAACCCCGCGGCCGTCTACATCGACCTGATGCGCTTCGCCCTGATCGACAGCTTCACGGCGGGTTCCCTCCCGCGCCACGTCTGGCCGCTCGCCATCGGCTGGGCCCTGCTCGCCGGAGTCGGCGGCTTCATCTACTTCTGGAAGGCAGAGGAGGAGTACGGCCGTGGCTGACACCGCTGCACCCACCCGGACGGCACCCACCCGGACGGCGCCGACGGCGCACCCCACCGGGCCCGGGACCCGCGTCCCGACCGTCATCGCCGACGGGGTCCACGTGACCTACACCGTCCACGGCCCCGGCGGCCGCAAGGGCGGCGCGACCGCCGCCCTCAGCCGGCTCTTCACCCGTGGCCCCGCCCCCGGCGTCCGCGAGGTGCACGCCGTCAAGGGCGTCAGCTTCACCGCGTACAAGGGCGAGGCGATCGGCCTCATCGGCTCCAACGGCTCGGGCAAGTCCACCCTGCTGGCCGCCGTCGCCGGTCTCCAGCCGGTGACCCGGGGCCGGATCTACTCCCACGGACAACCCTCCCTCCTCGGAGTGAACGCCGCCCTGATGAACGACCTGTCCGGCGAACGCAACGTCATCCTCGGCGGCCTCGCCATGGGCATGTCCCGGCGCCAGATCCACGAGCGCTACCAGGACATCGTGGACTTCTCCGGCATCGACGAGAGGGACGACTTCATCTCCCTTCCCATGCGGACGTACTCCTCCGGCATGGGCGCCCGCCTCCGCTTCTCCATCGCCGCCGCCAAGGACCACGACGTCCTGATGATCGACGAAGCCCTGGCCACCGGCGACGCCGCCTTCCAACGCCGCAGCCAGGCCCGGATCGCGGAACTCCGCGCCCACGCCGGCACCGTCCTCCTCGTCAGCCACACCCTCAGAACGGTCCGCGAAACCTGCGACCGGGCGATCTGGCTGGAAGCGGGCGAACTCCGCATGGACGGCCCCTCGGCCGAGGTCTGCGACGCGTACGAGTCTTTTTGTGGGGCTCGGTTCTCCTCCGGGGCGCTCGCAGCCTGACTCACCAGGCCGTACGTGCTCAGAAACCCTCGTACCTCGGGTTTCCTCCGCGCGCTCGACCGCGCCCCCAGACTCCGTCCGGGGGGGACCCCCGCCCAGGCGCGCCCCTTCGGCTCACTCGCCCGAAGGCCGGACGGGGGAACGGGTGGGAAACCCTCAGAACGGGCGGGGACGGCGCCTGTACGGGTACGGGGCCCTGCCCGCGGCCCGCGCCGGGGCGCGGAGCCGGGCACCAGGCACCGGGCACCGAGTGAGGTGGTGGCGGCCCGGGAGCGGGAAGGGGCGGTGCCCAGGACCGTTCAGGTCCTGGGCACCGCCCCTTACCGCTCGGCGAACGCCGGGTCAGCTCTGCGCGCGCAGCAGCGACCGCATCGTCCGCATGGCCACCGAGAGGTTCGCCAGGTCGAAGTCGTCCGAGCCCTGGATCTCCTCCAGGGTCGTCCGGGCCCGCCCGATGATCGCCGTGTTGCGGGCCTCCCACGCCGTGAACCGCTCCTCGGGCGTCGAGGCGCCGTTGCCCACCGCCAGCACGTCGGCGGTCAGCGCCGCCTGCGCCGAGAAGAGGTCCTCGCGGATGGAGGCGCGGGCCATGGACTGCCAGCGGTCGGCCCGCGGCAGGTCGATGATCCGGTCCATCAGCTGGGTGATCTTCAGCCGGTCACCGAGGTCGTAGTACACCTCGGCCACGGCCAGCGGATCGGTGTCCGTGCGGTCCGCGATCGCGACGATGTCCAGCGCCGGGAAGGCCGAGGAGAACCCGGCGACCTTGGCCGCCAGCTCCTGCGGCACGCCCTCGCCCGTCAGCTCGTCCAGGATCGACCGGTACCACTCCAGGTCGGCGCCGCGCACCAGCTTGGGCAGCTCGGACCAGACCCGCTCCACCCGCCCCGAGAAGAACGCGATGGTCTCGGTGATCTGGAGCGGCTGCGGCCGGTTGTTCAGCAGCCAGCGCGTACCGCGCTCGACCAGCCGCCGCGTGTGCAGCCGCAGCCGGGTCTGGACGTCGGCGGCGACCTTGTTGTCGAGCGCCTCGACGGCGTCCCACACCTCGGCCAGGCCGAAGATCTCGCGGGCCGCGAGCTGCGCCCGGACGATCTCCTCCAGCGCGGCCCCGGTCTCCTCCCGCAGCCGGTGCAGGAAGGTCGAACCGCCCGTGTTCACGGTGTCGTTGACCAGGAGCGTCGTGATGATCTCGCGGCGCAGCGCGTGCGCGTCGATCTGCTCCGGGAACTGCGTGCGCAGGGCCCGGGGGAAGTACGCGTACAGCAGGCGGCGCAGGTACGGGTCGTCCGGCAGCCCGGTCCGGATGAGCTCGTCCGCCACCGTGATCTTGGTGTAGGCGAACAGGACGGCCAGTTCCGGCTGGGTCAGGCCCTTGCCGCCGTTCAGCAGCTCGCGGATCTGCCGGTCGTTGGGCAGGAACTCCAGGGCCCGGTCCAGCAGCCCGTCCCGGCCCAGGCGGCGCATGAACCGCTGCTGGGCGTGGAGCAGGCTGGGGGCCTGGGAGGCGCCGTTGGCCAGGGCGGTGTTCTGCGCGTAGTTGTTGCGCAGCACCAGATGGCCGACCTCGTCGGTCATCTCGGCGAGGAGCCTGTTGCGCTGCTTGACGGTCATGTCGCCGTCCGCGACGACCGCGTTCAGCAGGATCTTGATGTTCACCTCGTGGTCCGAGGTGTCCACGCCCGCGCTGTTGTCGATGGCGTCGGTGTTGATCTTCCCGCCGTCGCCGCCCGCGCCGCTGCGGGCGAACTCGATCCGGCCCAGCTGGGTCAGGCCCAGGTTGCCGCCCTCGCCGATGACCTGGGCGCGGACCTCGGAGCCGTTGACGCGGATGGCGTCGTTGGCCTTGTCGCCGACGTCCGCGTGGGTCTCGGCCGTCGCCTTGACGTACGTGCCGATGCCGCCGTTCCACAGCAGGTCCACCGGGGACCGCAGGACGGCCTGCATCAGCTCGGCCGGGGTCATCTTGGTGACGCCCGCCTCGATCCCGAGGGCCGCGCGGACGTGCGCGTTGACCGGGATGGCCTTCGCGGTGCGCGGGTGGATTCCGCCGCCCGCGGAGAGCAGCGAGGTGTCGTAGTCGGCCCACGAGGAGCGCGGCAGCTCGAACAGGCGGCGGCGCTCGGCGTACGAGGTGGCCGCGTCCGGGTTCGGGTCGATGAAGATGTGCCGGTGGTCGAAGGCGGCGACCAGGCGGATGTGCTCGGAGAGCAGCATGCCGTTGCCGAAGACGTCGCCGGACATGTCGCCGACGCCGACCGTGGTGAAGTCCTCGGTCTGGGTGTCGTGGCCGAGTTCCCGGAAGTGCCGCTCGACGGACACCCAGGCGCCGCGGGCGGTGATGCCCATGCCCTTGTGGTCGTAGCCGGCCGAGCCGCCGGAGGCGAAGGCGTCGCCCAGCCAGAACCCGTAGGACTCGGCGACCGCGTTGGCGATGTCGGAGAAGGTCGCGGTGCCCTTGTCGGCGGCGACGACGAGATAGGTGTCGTCCTCGTCGTGCCGGACCACGCCCTTGGGGGGCACGACCTCGCCGCCGACCATGTTGTCGGTGATGTCGAGGAGCGCCGAGATGAAGATCTTGTACGAGGCGATGCCCTCGGCGAGCCACGCGTCGCGGTCCACCGACGGGTCGGGCAGGTTCTTGGCGACGAAGCCGCCCTTGGCACCGACCGGCACGATGACGGTGTTCTTGACCATCTGCGCCTTGACCAGGCCGAGGATCTCCGTACGGAAGTCCTCGCGCCGGTCCGACCAGCGCAGGCCGCCGCGGGCGACCTTGCCGAAGCGCAGGTGGACGCCCTCGACGCGCGGGGAGTAGACCCAGATCTCGAAGGCGGGGCGCGGCGCGGGCAGGTCCGGGATGGCCTGCGGGTCGAACTTCATCGCCACGTACGCGTGCTGCTCGCCCGCGTCGTCCAGCTGGAAGAAGCTGGTGCGCAGGGTGGCCTTGATGAGGGTGAGGAAGGCGCGCAGGATGCGGTCCTCGTCGAGCGAGGCGACCTGGTCCAGGGCCCCGTCCAGCTCCTCCAGCATGGCGTCGACCAGCTCGGTGCCGGCGGTCTGGCGGGCCGGGGACATCCGGGCCTCGAAGA
Source organism: Streptomyces sp. NPDC051567 (assembly GCF_044454165.1). Lineage (NCBI taxonomy): Bacteria > Bacillati > Actinomycetota > Actinomycetes > Kitasatosporales > Streptomycetaceae > Streptomyces > Streptomyces sp. NPDC051567. The sequence goes on from NZ_JBITDK010000003.1 coordinate 378,701, forward strand.
GGGAGACCAGCAGCCGGGTGGTGTGGACGTTGTCGCGGAGGGTGTCCTCCATGTAGTCCTGGCTGAAGGTGGACCCGGCCTGGCGCAGGTACTTGGCGTAGGCGCGCAGCACCACGGCCTGGCGCCAGGTCAGCCCGGCGCTCAGGACCAGCGTGTTGAAGTTGTCGTTCTCCGCGTCGCCCTGCCAGACGGCGGCGAAGGCGTCCTGGAACCGCTCGCGGGCGTCGTCGCCGAGGTAGCTGTCGGCGCCGTTGCCGACGAGGGAGGCGGGCATCCGCAGACCGAAGTCGTAGATCCAGGCGCTGACCCGGTCCGAGCGGCGCAGCTCGTAGGGTCGCTCGTCGGTGACCTCGACGCCCAGGCGCTGGAGGACCGGGAGCACGGCGGAGAGCGAGACCTGCTCGCCGGTGCGGTAGATCTTGAACCGGCGCTCGCCGGGGCCCGCGCCGACCGGCTCGTACAGCGAGAGCGCGAAGGCGCGGTCGCTGGAGGAGAGCCGTTCCAGGTGGCCGAGGTCGGCGACGGCGGCGCGCGGCGAGTGGTCGGCCTTGTACCCCTCGGGGAAGGAGCTGCCGTAGCGGCGCAGCAGCTCGGCGGCGCGCTCCTCGCCGAGTTCGGCGGTCAGGGCCTCGGCGAAGCCGTCGGCCCAGGAGCGGGCGGCGTCGACGAGACGGCCCTCGATGCGCTCGACGTCGGCGTCGGTGAGGACGGGCAGCTCGGTGCCCTGCGGGACGCGGACGACGAAGTGGATGCGGGAGAGGATCGATTCGGTGTTCCAGGCGGTGAAGTCGACGCTGATGCCGTCGAGCTCCTCCTTCAGGATGTCGATCAGCCGCAGCCGCACGCCCGTGGTGTAGCGGTCGCGCGGCAGGTAGACCAGGGCCGAGTAGTAGCGCCCGTACTCGTCCTGGCGCAGGTACAGCCGCAGCCGGCGGCGTTCCTGGAGGTACAGGACGGAGGTGACGATGGCCTGGAGCTGGTCGACCGGGGTCTGGAACAGCTCGTCGCGCGGGTAGGTCTCCAGGATCTGGATCAGGTCGCGGCCGTCGTGGCTGTTGGGCGAGAAGCCCGCGCCGTCCAGGACCTCGACCACCTTGCGGCGGATGACGGGGACGCGGCGCACGGACTCGGTGTACGCGGCGGAGGAGAAGAGGCCGAGGAAGCGGCGCTCGCCGACGACGTTGCCGGCGGCGTCGAACTTCTTCACGCCGATGTAGTCGAGGTAGGAGGGCCGGTGCACGGTGGAGCGGCTGTTGGCCTTGGTCAGCACCAGCAGGCGGTGCTCGCGGGCCTTGGCGCGGGCGTCGGCCGGCAGCCGGTTGAAGGACGGCGAGACCGGGTGGCCGTCCTCCTTGTCGTGGTGCGGCGGGTCGGAGCGCAGGATGCCGAGGCCGGTGCCGGGCACGGCGCTGAGGGAGTCGCCGTCCATGAGGTCGTACTCGCGGTAGCCGAGGAAGGTGAAGTGGTCGTCGGCGAGCCAGCGCAGCAGCTCACGGGCCTCTTCGAGCTCGTACTCGCGCAGGTCGGGCGCGGTCGGCTCGCCCGGCAGCGCGTCGGCGACGCGCAGCGCGGCGTCGCGCATCTTCTCCCAGTCCTCGACGGACTCGCGGACGTCGGACAGGACGCGCAGCAGGTCGCCGGTGATCTGCTTGAGGTCGGCGCGGTCGGTCTCGCGGTCGATCTCGACGTGGATCCAGGACTCCACGAGGGAGTCGTGGGGGCGCGCGGTGCGGGGGCCGTGCACGTTCAGCGTCCCGGAGGGACTCGACGTGGGGTGGCGGTCGGGCGACGGGTGGGCGCAGTCGGCGCCGAGGATCTCGATCAGCTTGCCGGTGAGGTCACGGCGGACGACGACCTGCGGGTGGATCACGACGTGGATGCCGCGGCCCTGCCGGGACAGCTCGTTGGTGACGGAGTCCACGAGGAAGGGCATGTCGTCGGTGACGACCTCGACGACGGAGTGGCTGGAGGTCCAGCCGTTCTCCTCGACGGTCGGGGTGTGCACGCGCACGTTGGCGGTGCCCTGCGGCCGGTTCTCGGCGAGCCGGTAGTGCGAGAGCGCCGCACCGAACACGTCGACCGGGTCCCGGTCCGTGAGGTCCTCGGGGGCGGTGTGCAGGTAGTAGCGCTGGAGGTAGGCGAGTACCGCGTCCTGGTCAGGACGGTCTCCCCGGTCGGACCCAGTCGGAAGTAGCCCCCCGGCCGGGCTGTTCTCAGCTACCCGGGCCGCCCGTGCGAGCAGCTCGGCCTTTGCTTCGTCCAGCTTGGTCTGCATGTCCTCTGGCTCCTGTCGCGCGCCATTGCGTGACGTAGATGAAGGAAGGAATGACATAGCGCCGCGAGGCGGGGTGTCCGTTCGGGATCGACGCTATGTCGTCGAGAGAGCCGACCGGGAGGGAATCAGCCATGATCGGCGAGAGGTCCCGGCGGCGGGGATCAGCGAGGGCCCGGGCACGTTCGTGCGCCGGGCGCGGGGCGGGGGCTTCGGTGCCCCCGGTCGATATCGCGCTGATCACGGGTACAAGGCTATCTCCCCGCACCCCCGGCCCGTCATGAGCTGTATGTGTACAAATCCAGGGGGGGAACTTTGACACTCTGGACAGCGACGCGGGAGCACTTCCGTGCCTGGAGTGCACCAGTGGTGCTCCTGTGACCGCGCGGACGGTCCGAGAGCGCTCTCCTCAGCCCCGCAGCCCTCCGTCCCGGCCCGCCCCCGGTCCGGCCCCCGCAGACCGCGAGCCCACGGGCCCGCGAGCCCGCACGGCCCGCACGCTACGCGGACAGCTCGCGGGCCGTCCGCACGGCCTCCGCCAGGCTGTCCACGACGGGCACACCGGCTGATTCCAGACTGCTGCGGCTGTGCGAACCGCCGGTGTAGAGGACGGCGCGGGCGCCGACGTGCGCGGCGGCCAGGGCGTCGTCCACGGCGTCCCCGATGAGCACCGTACCGGCGGCCGTCACGCCCGTCCCGTCCAGGGCGGCCAGGTGGCGCACGAGGTGCCCCGCCTTGGTGGTGTGCGAGGGCCCGGTGCGGCCGTCGACGCGCAGGAAGTGCCCGTCGATGCCGTGGGCCCGTACGAGCGGGACGAGGTTCTCGTGGGGCGCGAGGGAGAGCAGGGACTGGGTGCGCCCGGCCCGCTGCCAGCCCCGGAGCAGCTCCCGGGCCCCTTCGGCGAGCCCGGCGTCCCCGGCGGCGGCCCCGTAGTGCCGGTGGAAGACGGCGTCCATGAGGAGCCACTCCTCCTCGGTGGGCAGCCGCCCCATGATCCGCTCGTAGAACCTCGGCACCGGGACGACGTACAGCTCGCGGTAGGTGGCCAGGGTGATCGGCGGGAAGCCCAGCTCGGCGAAGGAGGCGTTGGTCGCGGTGATGACGGCGTCGGTGTCGTGCAGCAGCGTCCCGTTCCAGTCCCAGACTATGTGGGTGACCGCGGGAGCGGTGGCCGTGGCCGTGCCGGTCATTTCAGCAGGCCCGGGATCTCCTGGACGCCGAACCACAGCAGCTCGTGGTCCTCGGCGGCGTCGACGGTGCGCCCGGCCCCCTCGTCACCGCCGTCGGCGGCCGGCAGGGCCCGCGCGGCGGCGGCCACGTCGGCCTCGGCGTCGTCGGCGTCGAGGTGGACGGCGGCGGCCACGGCGAGCCGCACGGCGTCGGCCAGGGCGACCTGGCCGAGCGTGGCCTCGTCGAGCGCGGGGACGGCGGTGGCGGCCCGGTCGGCGACGTCCACGGCGACGACGACCCGCCTGCGGGGCGCGTCCGGGTCCTCGGCGAGGAGCCGCAGCGAGGCGGCGGCGGCCCGGCCCAGGGCCGCGTACTCCAGCTCCTCCAGGTCCTCCGAGACGTACCACTCGCGGAGCCCGGGGGTGACGGCGTACGCACGCAGCGGGGCGGGGCCCAGCTCGCCCGCCTGGTGCGCCGCGGCGAGCCCGGGGAGGGTCAGGGGGACGTACACGCGCATGGCCGGCTGCTTTCGGTAGTCGGAGACGCCCTCAGGATACGACCTCCCCCCGCCCGCGCCCCGGCCTCCCCGGCCGCCGTCACCTGGGCGGGGAGCAGCGGTCCGCGCCGCCCCGGACGGCCGGACCGCCCGTCCCCCTTCGGGCCGACGGCCCCGGTCCGGCCGCCGTCCACCCCCGTACGCGGACCCGTGCGGGCCGGGCCCCGCCGTGGCCCGCCGCGCACCCGGATAGGTGAAACGGTCCGCCACCGGGGCCGCGCCCCGGGGCCGGTTGCGGGGCGGGAGCGGCGGCCGTAGAAGATCCCCAACCACGTTACCGCCCGGTAGTACCACCCCGGGCCCGGCCCGTACGGGGGAACTCGCGATGGACACCACGACGCGCAGCGCGACCGGCGGCGAGGCGAACCGCTCCCGGCCCGGCTCCCCGGCCCGGAGCCGTCCCGCCGGACGGCGCGACCCCCGGCGCCCGGCGGCGGGCCCCCGCGGCCCCCAGCCCGGCCCCCGGTACCGCCCGGCGGCCGTGGCGCGGGCGGTCCGGCCCGGCCCGCACCACTGGTTCGCCGAACGGCTGCTGGCGGTGGTCACCGGCCACCGGCCCGTCCACTCGCTCCTGGGCCACACCGTCGGCCCGGCCTACCAGCAGCTGGTCACCCTGACCTCCACCGCCCCGCCGCCCCGCGCTCCGGGCCGGGCGGACCCCGGACGCGAGCGCCCGCGCCCGGCCGTCCACCGGTGCGGGCGCTTCACCCCGGGCCCGGGGGTGATCGAGGCGTTCGCCCGCATCACCACCGGCGACCGCGTCACGGCCATGGCCTTCCGCCTCGAACAGGGCCCGGACCTGCGCTGGCGCTGCGCGGCGGTCGAACTCCACGGCCCCCGCCCCTGAACCCCCTCCGCATCCCACGAAAGGACCAACTGGCCTCTGGTACGGGAGAGATGAAAAGAGGAAGGAGATTCGGGTGAGCTGCATTAGTGTCCCGGCCATGACAGCGATACGACAGACCGCGATACGACAGACCCTGACGACCCTCGCCGTGACCGGCGTCGTGCTGGCGGGTACGGCACTGCCCGCTTCCGCCACGGTGGCGCAGACACCCGAGGTGAAGGTGCTGTCCGCCACCGCCGACCCGAACACCTTCCACGTCGCCTACCGCTGCGCGCCCGGCTCCGGCGTGCGGGCCATCGAGCTCCACGCCGCGCTCCAGAGCGAGGGGCACGCGCACTACGTGCGCACCACCATCGACAAGTGGGACGCCCCCATTCCCGACCCCGGCAGCCCGGCAGCCGCCGTCCCGGCGTGCGACGGCACCTGGCAGGTCGCCAACGAAGTGATCACCGGCTTCCTGCCCGGGACCACCCCGTTCCACGCCGGGGACAGCGCCACCGTGCAGTGGAAGGTGTACGGGGGCGGCCTGAACCTGATCCTGGCCGAGGGCGAGCAGCCGGGCGTCGTCTTCGAATAACCGCCCGGCCGGCCACCCCCAGCCGCCCCTCCGCGGGGCCCGGTGGACCGACGCGGCGCCGCCCCGGCGACAGCGGCGGCGACAGCGGCGGCCCGCCCGGCCGGGGCGTCGAACGGCCGCCGGGGCCGGACACCGCGTACGGGAGCGTCCCGCCCACGGTGTCCGGCCCCGGCCGGTGGAACGTGCCCGGCAGGGCCCGGCGGGGCCGCCCCTCGCGGGACGGCCCTTCCGGGCCCTCGCCGGGCCTACTTCTTGCGGCGGCGTCCGCCGGACGCCTTCTGGGCCTTGCGGCGCTCGGCACGCGTCATGCCGTCCCCGTCGAGACCCGTGTCGTTGTCGAAGTCGCCCTCGACGATCCCGCCCTCACCGTCGACCGTCGGCGCGGAGAAGTGCAGCCGGTCCGGGCGCTGCGGCGCCTCCAGACCCTTCGCACGGATCTCCGGGCGCGACGGCTCCTTCGTCAGGGACGGCCCCGCGTCCTGCACCAGGACCTCCTCGACCTGCTGCTCGACCTGGACCTCCAGGTTGAACAGGTAGCCGACGGACTCCTCCTTGATGCCGTCCTGCATGGCGTTGAACATGTCGAAGCCCTCGCGCTGGTACTCGACCAGGGGGTCCTTCTGGGCCATCGCGCGCAGGCCGATGCCCTCCTGGAGGTAGTCCATCTCGTAGAGGTGCTCACGCCACTTGCGGTCCAGCACCGAGAGGACCACGCGCCGCTCCAGCTCGCGCATGATCTCGGAGCCGAGGCTCTTCTCGCGCTCCGCGTACTGCTCGTGGATGTCGTCCTTGACGGACTCCGCGATGAACTCGGCGGTGATCCCGGCGCGGTCGCCCGCCGCCTCCTCCAGCTCCTCGATGGTGGCCTTCACCGGGTAGAGCTGCTTGAAGGCGCCCCACAGGCGCTCCAGGTCCCACTCCTCGGCGAAGCCCTCGACCGTCTCGGCCGCGATGTACGCGTCGATCGTGTCGTCCATCATGTGGCGGACCTGGTCCTGGAGGTCCTCGCCCTGCAGGACGCGGCGGCGCTCGCGGTAGATGACCTCACGCTGGTTGTTGAGGACCTCGTCGTACTTCAGGACGTTCTTGCGCGTCTCGAAGTTCTGGGTCTCGACCTGCGACTGTGCCGACGCGATGGCGCGCGTCACCATCTTGTTCTCGATCGGGACGTCGTCCGGGACGTTCGCCATCGCCATGACGCGCTCGACCATCTGCGCCTTGAACAGACGCATCAGGTCGTCGCCCAGCGACAGGTAGAAACGGGACTCGCCCGGGTCGCCCTGACGGCCGCTGCGGCCACGGAGCTGGTTGTCGATGCGCCGCGACTCGTGGCGCTCGGTGCCCAGCACGTACAGCCCGCCGAGGTCCTTGACCTCCTCGAACTCGGCCTTCACCGCCGCCTCGGCCCTGGTGAGCGCCTCGGGCAGGGCGTGCGCCCACTCCTCGATGTGCTCCTCCGGGTCCAGGCCGCGCTGGCGCAGCTCGGCCTCGGCGAGGTCGTCGGGGTTGCCGCCGAGCTTGATGTCGGTACCGCGGCCGGCCATGTTCGTCGCGACCGTGACGGCGCCCCGGCGGCCGGCCTGGGCGACGATCGTCGCCTCACGGTCGTGCTGCTTGGCGTTGAGGACCTCGTGCGGGATGCCGCGCTTGGAGAGCTGCTGGGAGAGGTACTCGGACTTCTCGACCGACGTCGTACCGACGAGGATCGGCTGGCCCTTCTCGTGCTTCTCCGCGATGTCGTCCACGACGGCGGCGAACTTGGCGACCTCGGTCCGGTAGATCAGGTCGGCCTGGTCCATGCGGACCATGTCGCGGTTGGTCGGGATCGGGACGACACCGAGCTTGTAGATCTGGTGGAACTCGGCGGCCTCGGTCATGGCCGTACCGGTCATGCCCGACAGCTTCGAGTAGAGGCGGAAGAAGTTCTGGAGGGTGATCGTGGCGAGGGTCTGGTTCTCGTCCTTGATGTCCACCCCTTCCTTCGCCTCGATCGCCTGGTGCATGCCCTCGTTGTAGCGGCGGCCGGCGAGGATACGGCCGGTGTGCTCGTCGACGATCATGACTTCGCCGTCGATGACGACGTAGTCCTTGTCCTTCTTGAACAGTTCCTTCGCCTTGATGGCGTTGTTCAGGTAGCCGACGAGCGGGGTGTTCACCGACTCGTAGAGGTTCTCGATGCCGAGCCAGTCCTCGACCTTGGCGACACCGGCCTCGTGGATGCCGACGGTGCGCTTCTTCTCGTCGACCTCGTAGTCGCCGGTCTCCTCGATGCCCTTGAGCGGCTGGCCGGGCTCGCCCTTGGTCAGGCGGGTGACCAGCTTGGCGAAGTCGGCGTACCACTTGGTGGCCTGGTCGGCCGGGCCGGAGATGATCAGCGGGGTGCGGGCCTCGTCGACGAGGATCGAGTCGACCTCGTCGACCACGGCGAAGTTGTGGCCGCGCTGGACCAGCTCGTCCTGCGACCACGCCATGTTGTCGCGCAGGTAGTCGAAGCCGAACTCGTTGTTCGTCCCGTACGTGATGTCGCAGCTGTACTGCGCGCGGCGCTGCGCGGGCGACATGTTCGCCAGGATGCAGCCGACCTCCAGGCCGAGGAACTTGTGCACCCGGCCCATCAGCTCGGAGTCGCGCTCGGCGAGGTAGTCGTTCACCGTGATCAGGTGGACGCCCTTGCCGGACAGCGCGTTCAGGTAGGTGGGCAGCGTGCCGACGAGGGTCTTGCCCTCACCGGTCTTCATCTCGGCCACGTAACCGAGGTGCAGGGCCGCGCCACCCATGATCTGGACGTCGTAGTGCCGCTGGCCGAGGACCCGCTTGGCGGCCTCGCGCGTGGTCGCGAAGGCTTCGGGAAGCAGATCGTCCAGGCTCTCGCCGTCCTGGAAACGCTGCTTGTACTCGTCCGTGAGCGCGCGCAACTCGGCGTCGGAGAGGTTGACGAAGTCCTCTTCGATGGAGTTGACCTGGTCCGCGATGCGGTGCAGTTTGCGCAGGATCTTGCCTTCGCCTGCACGCATGAGCTTGTTGAAGACGGACACCGAGGTTTGTCTCCTTGCCGGTCGGGCCTGGGCACTGTACGTACACGGGCACGGCAGGTGGGCCCCACCGCAACGGCCATCGTAAGCGAGGACGTGGCCGCGCCGGGAGGTCCGCCGTGTCCGCAGGGCGCGTGAGCCCTGAATGAGAACGTACGGGGGACCCCGGAGGTGCCGCGCTTCCCCGTGTTCTCTTCGGGAAAACCGGCGCCCCCGCGGGAAAAGGTGTACGCACCGTCCCCCGGCCGGTACCAGAATCCGTCCATGGAGCCCCTCACACTGACCACCGCCCGGCTCGTCCTGCGCCCGTTCGCCCCGGCCGACGCGGACGAGGTCCACGCGGCCGTCCAGGACCCCGGTATCCAGCGCTGGACGGCCGTCCCCTCCCCGTACACGCGCGAGCACGCCGCGTCCTTCGTGGGCCGCATCGCCCCGGACGGCTGGCGGGACGACACCGCCTACGCCTTCGCCGTCCGGCTCGCCCCGGGAACGAGGACGGGTACGGGTACGGACACCGGCGGCGGGGCGGGCGCGCTGGCCGGGGCCGCCGACCTGCACCGCCGGGGCGAGGGCCCGTGGGAGGTCGGCTACTGGACCGCCCCGGAGCACCGGGGCCGCGGCTACACGACCGAGGCCGTACGGGCCCTGGCCCACTGGGCCTTCACCGGGCTCGGCTCGGTCCGCCTGGAGTGGCGCGCCGAGGTCGGCAACACGGCCTCCCGCGCCGTCGCCGAGCGGGCCGGTTTCACCGTCGAGGGCGTCGAGCGGGCGAACCTGCCGGCCGGGGGCACCCTGCGGGACTGCTGGAGCGGCTCCCTGCTCTGCTCCGACCTGGGCCTCCCCCTCCCCCTGCCCTACCTCCCCGCCGACGCGGCCGGGAATGTCGGTGGCGGGTCCTAGGCTGCCGCCCATGAACAGCCTGCCGCCGCCGACCCTTTCCCTCTCCGCCGACGAGGCCCGCCGGATCGCCCTGCGCGCGCAGGGCCTCCTCGGGGCCCCCGACCGCCGCGGCGGGGTCCGCGGTGTCCTGCGTCACCTGGGCGCCGTCCAGCTCGACACCATCTCGGTCCTGGCCCGCTCCCACGAGCTGATCGCGTACGCCCGCCTCGGCGCGGTGGGCCGGGCCGCCGTGGAGCGGGCCTACTGGTCCACCGGCTCCGACGCCGCGCCCCCGCGACGGGCCGGCGCCTTCGAGTACTGGTCCCACGCGGCCTGCGTCCTGCCCATCGAGGAATGGCCGCATTTCGCCTTCCGCCGCCGGGCCCGGCGGGCCCGCGGCCACCGCTGGCACGTCCTCCAGGACAAGGACCGCTCCACGAAGGCGGTCCTGGAGCGCCTCGCCGCCGAGGGCCCGCTGACCTCGACCGAACTGGGCGGCGCCAAGAACGGCGGCGAGTGGTTCGAGTGGTCCGAGACCAAGATCGCGGTGGAGTGGCTGCTCGACATCGGCGAGGTGGTCTGCACCGAGCGGCGCGGCTGGAAGCGCGTCTACGACCTCCCGGAGCGGGCCGTCCCGCAGGCGCTGCTCCACGACGACCCGACGGACGCCGAGTGCCTGCGCCGCCTGGTCGCCCTGGCGGGCCGGAGCCTGGGCGTGGGCACCCGCGCCGACCTCGCGGACTACCACCGCCTCAAGGCCGACGAGGTCGACGCGGTGATCGGCGACTCGGGCCTGGTCCCCGTCACGGTCGAGGGCTGGGCCAAGCCCGCGTGGGCGGACCCGGCGGCCCTCGCGACCGCTCCCCGGGGCCGCCACCGCACCACGCTGCTCTCCCCGTTCGACTCCCTGGTCTGGGACCGCCCGCGCACGGAACGCGTCTTCGGCTTCACCCACCGCCTGGAGGCGTACGTCCCCAGGCCCCGGCGGATACACGGGTACTTCGCGATGCCGCTGCTGGCGGGAGGCCGGCTCCGGGGCCGGGTGGACCCGGCCCGTGAGGGGACCACCCTGGTGGCCCGCCAGCTCTCGCTGGAGACGCCCGGGGCCGCCCCCGCCATGGCCGAGGCCCTGTGGGAGGCCGCGCGGTGGGTGGGGTGCGAGGAGGTCCGCGTCGACCGCGCGTCGACCCCACGGGAGGCCGGAGCCGTCACGGCCGAACTCGCCGCGCTCCACCCGTAGCGCCCCGCCCCGCCTGCCCGGGCGGGGCAGGCAGACAATCAGGCGGGGCGGGCTGGCAGCGACGGGTGCGGCCCACGACCGGCCGCTCCCGCCCGCCTGCCCGCGCACCCGCCCGCCCGCCGTCAGCGGATTTCGAGGATCTTCTCGCGCATCGCGTAGACCACGGCCTCCATCCTGGAGTGCAGCTGAAGCTTCTCCAGGATGTTGCGGACGTGGTTCTTCACCGTGTTCTCGGAGATGAACAGCTCCTTGGCGATGTCCCGGTTGTTCATCCCGGTGGCCACCAGCTTCAGGACCTCCAGCTCCCGGTCGGTCAGCCTGGGCGCCGGCACCAGCCGCCGTTCGTCGGTCCGCTGGATCATCGACTTGAACTCGGTCAGCAGCTTCGACGCCATCGACGGGCTGATCTGCGACTGCCCGTCCGCCACGGCCCGGATCGCCGTGGCCACCTCGTCCGTCGAGATCTCCTTCAGCAGGTACCCGGTCGCGCCCGCCTTGATCGCGTCGTAGAGGTCGGCCTCCTCGTCGCTGATCGTCAGCATGATGATCTTCGCGGAGGGTGCCACCTCCTTGATGGACGTGCACGCCTCGATCCCGCCGCGCCGGGGCATCCGGACGTCCATCAGCACGATGTCCGGCAGCAGGTCCGCCGCCTTGTCCACGGCCTCCGCGCCGTCCCCCGCCTCCCCGACGACCAGGATGTCCTCCTCCTGGGCGAGGACGATCTCCAGCCCCCGCCGGAAGAGCGCGTGGTCGTCGACGACCAGGACCCGGATGGGCTCCCTCGCGGGCTCCCCGGCAGCCGCCTCGGCGGGCTCCGCCACAGGGTCCTGCGTACGGCAGCCCGCACCGCCGTCACCGCGAACCGGCCCGAAGCTGTCCGCCATCGTTCCTCCCCCTGCGTGTGCTGAGCCGCTGAACCGCTGGGCCAACCCGGCGGACTCGGAAGCCGGTTGACTGCCCGCACATGATTCCATGCCCGCACGGCCCGACGTGTGGCCTTCGGCCGCCGTCTGGCGCATACACGCGCATACGCGCCACCGCCGCGGGCCGTCACAGCGGGCCGCGGCGGTGGCGCGGGGGCCTCAGCCGCCGAGGGCGCCGCCGGCGCCCGAGCCCGGCTCGTCCGAGCTGGAGGCACCGTCGGGGTTCAGGTGGATGATGCCGTAGTCGTAGGCGTGCCGCCGGTAGACGACGCTGGGCATCTTGCTGTCGGAGTCGACGAACAGGTAGAAGTCGTGGCCGACCAGCTCCATCTCGTACAGAGCCTGATCGAGCGACATGGGTGCGGCCGAGTGGGTCTTCTCGCGGACGATGAGCGGGCCTTCGCCCTGCACTTCCAGCGACCCGATCCGGACGGTCGGGATCGCGTCCGCCTTCTCCTCGGGGACCGGCTCGCCGTTCCCGTTCAGGTACGCCGCGTCCGGGACGACGTCGGCGACCTCGGCCGCCGAGAGCCGGCCGCTGCCACGGCGGGTGTAACGCTTGTCGTGCTGCTTGCGCAGCCGGGCCTCCAGCTTGTCCTGGGCCAGGTCCAGCGCCGCGTACGGGTCTGCGGCGGCGGCCTCGGCACGGATCACCGGTCCCCGCGAACGCAGGGTGATCTCCACGCGGTCGGAACGGTCGGCCTGGCGCGGGTTGTGTTCCTTGGACACCTCGACGTCCAAGCTGATCACCTTGGCGTCGAGCTTCTGAATCCGCTCCGGATTCAGCTTCTCCGCCACGTGCTTGCGGAACCGGTCGGGCACCTCGGTCTTACGGCCCTTGACGACGATGTCCACGCAGAACTCCGTTCCCGGATGGCTCCGCCACATGGAGCGGAGCGTCTCCCTTTCGCACCAGACTCCGGTGAACACCGGAGCCTCGGACTTGGCGACTTTCACCTCCTCCTCCCCCATCGGCAAGATCTACACCCCACCGACTTCGGAGTCGGGAGACAGCCTCCTGACACGAAGATTTCCGAAACATGCGATCCGATGCGTGGGGCCAGGGTTCGCCAGTTCCTCACAACCGAACATAGCTCTCCGAACCGGTTGTCGGCACCCGCTACCGGACCGTACCTCCGTCCATTTGGCCGTTCCCTCTTACTACCTGCAACGATGCGCCTTCCCCGGCAGTTCCAGATCTCTTCAGAACTTTCCCGACCCGGTCGCCCCGGTCACCCCGTCCGCTCCGTCACGGCTCCCCGCCGGACCCCGGCGACGGGCCCCGGCGGACGAAGGAATCCGCCGGTGCGGCCACCACCGCGGCCCGCTCCACGACCCCCCGGCCCCCGGGGACCAGACCTGCGGCGCGCACCGCACGGGCCGCCTCCGCCAGCGTGGCTCCGGTGGTGATCAGGTCGTCCACGAGCACGATCCGGGCCCCGGCCGTCAGCCGCGCCCCGTCCCGGCACACCCCCAGCGCCCCGGAGAGGTTCTCCCGGCGCTCCCGCGCCCCCAGCCCCACCTGGTCCGCCACCGCCCGCCGCAGCCGCAGTACGGGCGCCACGCGCGCGGGGACACCGGCCCGCCGCAGCCGCGCCGCGCCCGCCAGGGCGATCCGGCGCGCCGGATCGTGCCCGCGCGCCCGGACCCGCCACCGCGCCGAGGGCACCGGGACCAGGGCCACCTCCTCCCCCGCCCGCCCCACCCCGCTCCCCCCTGCCCGGACCGCCGCCGCCAGGGCCGCGCCGAGCACCCCGGCGAGCGGGAGTGCCCCGCGCTCCTTGTGGGCCAGCACGACGGCCCGTACGGCCTCCTCGTACCGGGCCGCGGCGTGCACCACCGGGAGCCCCTCGGGCCATGCCGAAGGCCGGACCCGCCCCGCCCCGGCCCCGCTCAGCGCCGACCCGCAGCCCGCGCACAGCAGTACCCCGACCGCCCCGCAGCCGGCGCAGTCGACCGGCAGGACCAGCCCGGCGAGCTCCCGCCACCACCCCCGCATGGCCCCACTCTCCCCGGCCGGCGCCGCCCCCGCGACCCCTGTGGACAACCCGCCGGCGCGGCCCCGTACCGCCCGCACCGCCCTGGGGGCCCAGCGCGCCCGGCCCCCAGGGCGGCGGGCTCAGCCCGGGTAGACCGGGGCCCGGCCGCCCGGCGCCACCGTGCGCCACTGCGCCCCCGGCGGCAGCCACACGATCCCGTCGCCCTCCGAGTGCGCGATCACCGGCTTCTTCTCGTCCTCGGACACCGCGACCGCGCTCAGTTCGGTCGCCCCGGGCAGGCTCGCCGCGACCATCGAGCCGTCCGCCAGCATGTAGCGGGCCTGCACGACCTCGCCGCTCTCCCGGCCCACCACCAGCAGCCGGCCCCGCGGCGCCCAGCTCATCGCCGTCACGTCCGTCATCCGCGGAGCCGCCGCCCGCAGCTCGCGCACCGACACCGTCGTGGCGCCCGCCTTGTTCTCCGGCCGGTCCACCCGCCCGATGTACAGGTTCCTGCGGCCTTCGCCCCGCTTGACCAGCAGCGCGATCCGCACCCCGTCGGGCGAGACCTTCAGCGCGGTGATCCGCCCGCCCCCGAGCCCGGTGACGTCCACCCGCCCGGGCGTCCCGGTACCGGCGGGCACCCGCCACAGCACCGGGTTCTGCGGGTCCTGGTCCGCGATCCACAGGTCGCCCGCCGCGTCCCAGCTCGGCGCGGTCAGCCCGTTGGACTCGCTCCCCTTGACGGTCAGCACCGGCTGCGGCATCGCCCCGGCCGCCGCCAGCGGCACCAGGTGGAGCCCGCGCCGGTCCTCGGAGACCACGGCGGCGCGCCGCTCGTCGTACGACACGGCCGCCTCGCCGACCTTGAACCCCGGGCCGGTGCTCAGCGGCCCCGGCACCGGTTCGGGCCGGTACTGCTGGTCCTCGCTGCCGACGTCGAGCTTCATCCGGACGAGCCGGTGGTCCTTGTCCACGTAGTACTGGTGCTCGGGGCTGCGCACCCGGTTGGCGGTCACGGCCGCCGACGCCTCGGTCACCGTGCACAGCGAGGAGGACTTGACGTCCTCGCGCAGCAGCTCGACCCGCTCCAGCCGGGCGCCCGTCAGGTCCCTGACGGTGTACAGGAGTTGGGTCGCCATCTTCTGGCACTGCGGCTGCGGGACGTTGCCGACCTTCTCGTCGAGCGGCACCCGCAGCGTGTTCTGACCGTCGTACGAGAGGGACTTGGTGCCCTTGCGCAGCTCCGTCCCGGCCGGGAAGCTGGAGGTGACGACCGGCCCGAGCCAGCTGGAGGGACCGGACAGCAGCGACTGCACGGCCTGCGTGGTCGGGTCCATCCGCGAGTCGGGGTCGCTGCGCTGACGCACGTACACCGGATCGGCGACGAGCGTGGTCCCCGCGAAGTAGTACTTGTTGACCGGCATGTAGATGCGCTGGAAGTCGGACTCGCTGAGCACGAGGTTGCTGGGCGGGGTCGAGATCCGCCAGTGCTTGTTGTCCACCTTGACCAGCTGGAGGTGCTCCTCGTAGCGCCCGCCGCCGGTCTCCGGCTGGTACGCGCTGCGCTCGTCCATCGTCGCGAGCTTCTTGCCGGTCACCTTGTAGCGGGGGCCCGCCGGGTCCTTCTCGGTCTGCAGCGGGGTCCGGTCGAGCCCGGCGGCGAGCACCGTGACGGCCGAACCGGGCTTCCAGTTCTTCGCGGCCTCCTCGGTGAGGTACTTGCGGGCCGTCGCGAGCTGCGGGTCGTCGCTGGTCATGGCCTCCAGGAAGCCGTCGACGATCTCGGCCGGGCTGGCCTTGTCGGAGGGCGGCACGCTGAAGACCCGCACCTGGGAGTCGACGCCCTGCGACGCCTGCACCTGGCGGATCTCGCCGCGGTCGGGCATGGAGGCGCAGCCCGCCAGCAGCAGCCCGGCCCCGCCGAGGGCGCCCGCCCGAGCGGCCCACGCGGCCCGCGCCCGGAAGATCCCCGCCCGGGAGGCCCACGCCGTCCGCGGCCGGGGCGCGCGCGGCCCCGTGCTCCTGGGCTCGGCACTCCTGGGCTCAGCGTCCATCGGCTCGGTCCTCCTGTGCGGCGTACTCGGCGGCCCTGGCCACGACCCGGGCCCCGCTGCCCGGCAGGGCCGTCGGGTCGGCCAGTACGGGCAGGGCTCCGGCGACCGCCGAGCGCGGCGGTATCGGGGAGCGCTCCGCCGCGTCCGCGGGCTGCCGGGGCGCCGGGGTGTCCGCCCTGACGGCGGCGGCCCTGGCCCGGTTGGCCCGGGAGTCCTCGGGCTCCAGCGGGATCGGGGAGCCGCGCAGCGGTTCGTCGGCGGTGCGCGGCAGCGTCAGGCGGAACTGCGAACCGCCGCCGGGCTCGCCCCACGCCTGGAGCCAGCCGCCGTGCAGCCGGGCGTCCTCGACGGCGATCGACAGGCCCAGGCCCGTCCCGCCGGTCGTGCGGGCCCGCGCGGGGTCGGCGCGCCAGAAGCGGTTGAAGACCCGGGTGGCCTCGCCGGGCTTGAGGCCGACCCCGTAGTCGCGGACGGCGACCGCGACGGCCCCGCCCGCCGAGGCGAGCCGCACCACCACGTCCCGTCCCTCGCCGTGCTCCACGGCGTTGACGAGGAGGTTGCGCAGCACCCGCTCCACGCGCCGGGAGTCGGCCTCGGCTATGACGGGCTGGGTGTCGCCGAGGACCCGGATACGGGTCCCCTTGTGCTCGGCGAGCGGCTCGGCCCCGTCGATGACCCGGCGCACGACGTCCCGCAGGTCGACGGGTTCCGCCTCCAGCGCGGCGGCGCCCGCGTCGAAACGGCTGATCTCCAGGAGGTCGGCGAGGAGGGACTCGAACCGGTCGAGCTGCCCGGCGAGGAGTTCGGCGGAGCGCGCGGTCACCGGGTCGAAGTCGGCCCGGGCGTCGTGGATGACGTCGGCCGCCATCCGCACGGTCGTCAGCGGGGTCCGCAGCTCGTGCGAGACGTCGGAGACGAACCGGCGCTGCAACCGGGACAGGTCCTCCATCTGCTGGATCTTGTGCTGGAGGCTCTGCGCCATCTTGTTGAACGCCTCGCCCAGGCGCGCGATGTCGTCCTCACCGGTGACCTTCATCCGCTCCTGGAGCCGCCCGGCGGAGAGCCGCTCGGCGACCCCGGCGGCCATCCGCACGGGCGTGACGATCTGGCGGACGACGAGCCAGGCGATGGCGCTGAGCAGGGCCACGACGAACAGCCCGGCGGTGGCGATGGTGCTCTTCACCAGGTTGAGGGACTCCTCCTCCTGGCTCAGCGGGAAGAGGTAGTACAGGTCGTACGGGTCCCCGTTGATGTCGGTGAGCCGCTTGCCCACGACCAGGGCGGGCTCGGGCGCCTTCTGTCCGGGCCCGGCGGCGTAGCGGATCTCCGAGAAGGTCTTGTAGGTGCCGGTGGTCTGGTTGACGGACCGGCGCAGCGCCGGCGGGACGCTCGCGGTCGGGTCCACGTTGCCGGAGGCGCGGGCGCCCCGGACCCCCGGCGCCCCGGAACCGGCCCGCTCCTCCCCGGTGCCCGCACCGAGCGCGGCCACCTCGAAGGCGGTCTGCCCACCACTGGCCAACTGCTTGACCAGCGAGTTCATCCAGGTGCTGGCGTCCCGGCCGACCTTGTTGTCGGTGAGGTCGGCCCCGTCCACGGTGGCGGGGGCGTTCGCCTTCTCCTGTGCGACCGCGAACCCTCCCGCGGCCTGGCTCTGCGCGGCCTTCTCCTTGGCTTCGAGGAGACCCCTGTTGACCTGCGCGATGACGACGAAGCCGAGCGCGAGCACCACGGCCAGCGACATCAGCAGGGTCGCGGCGACCACCCGGAGCTGGATGTTGCGCCGCCACAGCCGGACGGCCGGAAGCACCGGCCGGCGCACGAGGCGTACGCACAGCCGCAGCACGGCGCCGCCGGGAGCCCCGTCCTGGAGCAGCCGGCCGCCCCGCAGCGCCCCCCAGCGGGAACCGCCCCCGGGTCCGCCCGGCCGCACCTCAGCTGGGTCCGGCCTTGTAGCCGACACCGCGGACCGTCACGACGATCTCGGGGCGCTCGGGGTCCCGCTCCACCTTGGAGCGCAGTCGCTGCACGTGCACGTTGACCAGCCGGGTGTCCGCCGCGTGCCGGTAGCCCCAGACCTGCTCCAGCAGCACCTCACGGGTGAAGACCTGCCAGGGCTTGCGGGCGAGGGCGACCAGCAGGTCGAACTCCAGCGGGGTCAGGGCGATGGAGACGCCGTCCCGCTTGACCGAGTGCCCGGCCACGTCGATGACGAGGTCACCGATGGCCAGCTGCTCGGGCGCGGGCTCCTCCGACCGGCGCAGGCGGGCCCGGATACGGGCCACCAGCTCCTTCGGCTTGAACGGCTTGACCATGTAGTCGTCGGCACCGGACTCCAGACCGACGACCACGTCCACCGTGTCGCTCTTCGCCGTCAGCATGACGATCGGCACGCCGGACTCGGCCCGGATCAGCCTGCACACCTCTATGCCGTCCCGTCCGGGCAGCATGAGGTCCAGCAGCACCAGATCGGGCTTGGCCTCCCGGAAGGCAGCAAGTGCCTTGTCACCGTCAGCTACGAACGACGGCTCAAAACCTTCTCCACGCAGCACAATGCCGAGCATCTCGGCCAGCGCGGTGTCGTCGTCGACGACAAGGACTCGTCCCTTCATGGTTGACATCATCCCATTAGCTAATCGTTACCTGGCGGTGAGCTGTCCCACAGCCAGAAGGGCTGGAAATCGCCCCTCGGACCTGTGTGGAGATCAGGTCGACCAGTCTGCCCCGGAACCGGGTGACAATTGAAGGTACGGGCTGCCCGGAATCCGGGGGGACGGCCGGTCCGTTCCGTGACCCCACGTGGCACGATGGCAGCGACCGGCGCACCCGCCGCCGCAGGTGCACGTGAAGGAGCGACGATGAACGACTCTCCGGGCTGGGCTACGCCCGGACCCTCCCCGTCCGACGACCGGCGACCGGGAGCACCCGCCGGCACACCGGACCCCGACGCCGCACAGCCCCCGGCCCGGGCCCCGGGCACGGGCGACCGGAAGTGGGCGGCCTCACAGCCGCCGCCCGGCCAGTGGTCCAACCCGGGCACGGAAGGAACCCCGGCCCCCGGCCAGACGCCGCAGCCCCCGGCCGCGGTACCGCAGCAGGGCACCGGCTGGGGAGGCCAGGGCGGCCGGTACGGCTACCCCGGCGGCCCCGCACCCTGGGGCCCGCCCCCGGCGGCCAAGCCCGGCGTGATCCCGCTGCGCCCGCTCGGCCTCGGCGAGATCCTCGACGGCGCGGTCGCCACCATGCGGACCCACTGGCGCTCGGTCCTGCCGATCTCCCTGGTCGTCGCCGCCCTCGTCCAGCTCGTCACCCTGCTCCTGCAGAAGTTCGTGTTCGCCGAGATCGTCACCACCCCGACGGACGAGATCGACGCCGAGGCCATGCTCGAAGCCCTCGGCGGCACCATGCTGCTGAGCGTCGTGAGCACCTTCATCCAGCTCGTCGGGACCATCCTGGCCACCGCCATGCTCACGGTGATCTTCAGCAAGGCCGTCCTCGGCCACCGCTCCTCGATCAGCGGCGCCTGGCGCGAGGCCCGTCCCCGGCTGCTCCGGCTCTGCGGGCTGACCCTGCTGCTGGGCCTCGGCGCGGGCCTGCTCGCCCTCCTGCTGATGCTGCCCGGCCTCCTCTCGGGCAACCCCGCGCTGATCGTCCTCGGCGGCCTGGTCTCCCTCCCGCTGATCTGCTGGCTCTGGGTCCGCTTCAGCCTGGCCTCGCCCGTGCTGATGCTGGAGAAGTCGAGCATCTTCACCGCGCTCGGCCGCTCCTCGAAGCTCGTCCAGGGCTCCTGGTGGCGCATCTTCGGCATCACCGTCCTCACCGGCGTCATCACCGCCTTCGTCTCGTCGGTGATCGTCCTGCCGCTGACCTTCCTCGGCCAGAACCTCTTCGGCGACGGCCTCAGCGGCTTCGCCGAGGGCAGCTCCGGCTCCCGGAGCTGGGGCGCGCTCATCGTCACGGCGATCGGCCTGGTCATCGCCCTGACCATCACCCTGCCGATGCAGGGCGGCGTCACCGTCCTCCTCTACGTCGACCAGCGCATCCGCCGCGAGGCCCTCGACCTGGAACTGGCCCGCGCCGCGGGCCTCGGCGGCTACGGCACGGCCACCGCCGCACCGCCCTCCGCCGGACCGGTGACCGGGGGCTGATGCACCGATGATGAGTACGGGGGGCCTCATCACCCGCGCCACGACACCACCGGTGACGACACCCCGCGACCCCGCCCGCGAGGCGGCCGAGCGGGAACTGTCCGAACCGCTGTACCACGCGAACGACCCGAGCCTGCTCCAGCGCGCCCTGGACCGGTTCTGGGAAGCGGTCGGCGCACTCTTCGAGCGTGCCTCCGGGGCGACCCCCGGCGGCACGCTCGGCCTGCTCGCGGTCCTCGCCGTGACCGTCCTGGCCGCCGCCGCCCTCTGGTGGCGCCTGGGCACCCCCCGCCGGGCCGCCACCGGCGCGGACGTCCTCTTCGGCGACCGCACCCGCACCGCCGCCGACCACCGCGCCACCGCCGACGCCCACGCCGCGGCGGGCCGCTGGACCGAAGCCGTCCAGGAACGCATGCGCGCCGTCGTCCGCTCCCTGGAGGAACGCACCCTGCTCGACCCCCGCCCCGGCCGCACCGCCGACGAGGCCGCGGCCGAGGCGGCGCGCTCCCTCCCGGACCACGCGACGGCCCTGCGCGCCGCCGCCCGTGCCTTCGACGACGTCACCTACGGCGGCCGGACCGCCGACGCGGACACCTACGCCCGCCTGCGCGCCCTCGACCTCACCCTGGACCGCGCCAAGCCGCTCCTGACAGGACCCACGGCATGACCGGCCCCACCCCCCGCACCCCGGCGCACCCCCCGGTACGGCCCCCGGCCCCGCCCGGCTCCACACCGGCCGCCCCCACCGGCGCCGAGGCCCCCGCCCCCGCCACGGCCGGACCGGCCACCTCCACCGCCCCCGGCGCCGCGGCCCGCTGGCGCCGCGCCCGCGGCCTCCTCCTCGCCCTCGTCGTGCTCCTCGCCACCGGGGTCACCCTGGCCGCCCTCGGCCAGGGCACCCACCACGGCCGCCTCGACCCCCGCTCCGCCGACCCCACCGGCAGCAGGGCCGTCGCCGAACTCCTCAAGGAGCGGGGCGTCACCACCCGCGTCGTCACCACCGCCCGCGAGGCCGCCGAGGCCACCGGCCCCGGCACCACCCTGCTGATCACCTCCCCCGACCGGCTCGGCGACACCCAGCTCAGCCTCCTCAGGTCCGCCATGGACCTCTCCGGAGGCCGCACCGTCCTGCTCGCCCCCAGCGCCACCGGCCTCCCGGGCCTGGCCCCCGGCGTGCACACCAAGGGCACCGCCTCCCACCACACCCTCGCCCCCGGCTGCGCCCTGCCCGCCGCCACCTCCGCGGGCCGCGCCGGCACCGGCGGCGACCACCGCTACACCACCGACCTCCCCGGGGCCACCTCCTGCTACCCCAGCAACGGCCACCCCACCCTCCTCGTCCTCCCCACCGGAACCGGCACCGGCGGAGCGACCGGCGACACCGTCCTCCTCGGCTCCGAGACGATCCTCCTCAACGAGACCCTCGCCGAGGAGGGCAACGCCTCCCTCGCCCTCCAGCTCCTCGGCTCCCGCCCCGGCCTCGTCTGGTACCTGCCGTCCCTCACGGACGCCGACTCCGACGGCGCCGGCCAGGAACAGGACCTCTTCGGCCTCATCCCGCCCGGCTGGTCCTGGGCCCTGCTCCAGCTCTTCCTCGCCGCCGCCCTCGCCGCCCTCTGGCGCGCCCGCCGGCTCGGGCCCCTCGTCACCGAGAAGCTGCCCGTCGCCGTCCGCGCCTCCGAGGCCACCGAGGGCCGCGCCCGCCTCTACCACCGGGCCGGGGCCCGCGACCACGCCGCCGCCGTCCTGCGCGCCGCCACCCGCGAACGCCTGGCCGCACTGGTCGGCGTACCGCCCTCCCAGGCCCACCAGCCCCCGGCCCTGCTCCCCGCCGTCTCCGCCCGCCTCGCCCACCCCGCGACGGCGGCCCCGGCCCCACGGGACACGGCCACCCTCCTCTTCGGCCCCACCCCCGCCGACGACGCGGCACTCGTCGCGCTCGCCGACCACCTCGACGCCCTCGAAAGAGAGGTCCGTACGTCATGACGTCCCCGGCCATCGAGTCCGCCGGCGCGGACAGCGCCCGCGCTTCCCTCGAAGCGCTCCGCACCGAGATCGCCAAGGCCGTGGTCGGCCAGGACCCCGCCGTCACCGGTCTCGTCGTCGCCCTCCTGTGCCGCGGCCACGTCCTCCTCGAAGGCGTCCCCGGCGTCGCCAAGACCCTGCTCGTCCGGGCCCTGGCCGCCTCCCTCGACCTCGACACCAAGCGCGTCCAGTTCACCCCGGACCTGATGCCGAGCGATGTCACCGGCTCCCTCGTCTACGACGCCCGGACCTCCGAGTTCTCCTTCCAGGACGGCCCGGTCTTCACCAACCTCCTCCTCGCGGACGAGATCAACCGGACCCCGCCCAAGACCCAGTCCTCGCTCCTCGAAGCGATGGAGGAACGCCAGGTCACGGTGGACGGCCTCCCCCGCCGGCTCCCCGAGCCGTTCCTCGTCGCCGCCACCATGAACCCGGTGGAGTACGAGGGCACCTACCCCCTCCCCGAGGCCCAGCTCGACCGCTTCCTCCTCAAGCTGACGGTCCCGCTGCCCTCCCGCGAGGACGAGATCGGCGTCCTGACCCGCCACGCCGCCGGCTTCGACCCGCGCGACCTGCGCGCCGCGGGCATCCGCCCGGTGGCGGGCCGGGCCGAGCTCGAAGCCGCCCGCGAGGCCGTCGCGAAGGTCTCCGTCTCCCCCGAGATCGCCGGATACGTCGTCGACGTCTGCCGCGCCACCCGCGAATCGCCGTCCCTGAACCTCGGTGTCTCCCCGCGCGGCGCCACCGCCCTGCTGGCCACCGCCCGCGCCTGGGCCTGGCTCACCGGCCGCGACTACGTCACCCCCGACGACGTCAAGGCCCTCGCCCTCCCGACCCTGCGCCACCGCGTCCAGCTGCGCCCGGAAGCCGAGATGGAGGGAGTCACGGCCGACGCCGTCATCACCGCGATCCTCTCCCACGTCCCCGTCCCGCGCTGATGGCCCTCACCGGACGCACCGCCCTGCTGGCGGCCCTCGGCAGCCTCCCCGTCGGCATCCTCGAACCGAGCTGGACGGGAATCCTCGCGGTCAACGGCCCCCTGGCCCTGGCCTGCGCGGTCGACTGCGCCCTCGCGGCCCCGGTCCGCTCCCTCCAGCTGAGCCGCTCCGGCGACACCTCGGTGCGCCTGGGCGAACCGGCGGAGGTCCACCTGACCCTCACCAACCCGGGCAGCCGCCGCCTGCGCGCCCGGGTCCGCGACGCCTGGCCCCCGAGCAGCTGGCTCCCGGGCACCGAACAGGCCGCGTCCCGCCACACGGTCACCGTCCCGCCGGGCGAGCGGCGCCGTCTCACCACCCGCCTGCTCCCCACCCGCCGCGGGGACCGCCGGGCCGACCGCGTGACCATCCGCTCGTACGGCCCGCTGGGCCTCTTCGCCCGCCAGGGAACCCACCTCGTCCCCTGGACGGTCCGCGTCCTGCCCCCTTTCACCAGCCGCAAGCACCTGCCGTCCCGCCTCGCCCGCCTGCGCGAACTGGACGGCCGTACGAGCCTCCTGACCCGCGGTGAGGGCACCGAGTTCGACAGCCTGCGCGACTACGTCCCCGGCGACGACACCCGCTCCATCGACTGGCGCGCCACGGCCCGCCGCCCCAAGGTGGCCGTCCGCACCTGGCGTCCCGAGCGCGACCGCCACATCCTCATCTGCCTGGACACGGGCCGCACCTCGGCGGGCCGCGTCGGTGACGCCCCCCGCCTGGACTCCGCGATGGACGCGGCCCTCCTCCTCGCCGCCCTGGCCACCCGCGCCGGTGACCGCGTGGACCTCCTGGCCCACGACCGCCGCCCCCGCGCCCAGGTCCAGGGCCGCCCGGCCGCCGACGTCCTGCCGTCGTTCGTGAACGCGATGGCCGGCCTCGAACCGGAACTGGTCGAGACGGACTCCCGCACCCTGGTCTCCACCATCCTGCGCAGCGCCCCGCGCCGTTCCCTGGTGGTCCTCCTGACCAGCCTGGACGCCGCCCCCGTGGAGGAGGGCCTGCTCCCGCTGCTGCCGCGTCTCACCCGGCGCCACACGGTCCTCCTGGCCTCCGTGGCCGACCCGCGCATCGCGGAGATGACGGCGTCCCGCTCCAGCGTGAGCGCGGTCTACGAGGCCGCCGCCGGCGCCCAGTCCCAGTCCCAGCGCCGCCGCACGGCCGAGCAGCTCTCCCGCCACGGCGTCCACGTGGTCGACGCCACCCCGGACGCCCTGGCCCCCGCCCTCGCCGACGCCTACCTGGCCCTCAAGTCCGCCGGCCGCCTGTAGGAACACCCTGAAACGAATACCCCCTGAAACGCAGATGAGGGGCCGGGGATGTCCCCGGCCCCTCATCTGTTCTTCTGTTCCTCGGCACCTGAAAAGGTGGTGAACGCAGAAAAGCCCCGCACCATAAGGTGCGGGGCTTTCCCGGAATAATTGTTCGGCGGCGTCCTACTCTCCCACAGGGTCCCCCCTGCAGTACCATCGGCTCTGAAAGGCTTAGCTTCCGGGTTCGGAATGTAACCGGGCGTTTCCCTAACGATATGACCACCGAAACACTATGAAGTTAACCAACCGGACAACGGCACGGTCGTTACTTCAGAACTAACACAGTGGACGCGAGCAACTGAGGACAAGCCCTCGGCCTATTAGTACCAGTCAGCTCCACCCGTTACCGGGCTTCCACATCTG